>NZ_JCAFUL010000023.1:0-52411 GCF_059371315.1 Stenotrophomonas sp. YJH_SMC_8
CGCGTACGCGACGCCCGAAGCAGACCGATCCCCGCCTAAGGACAGTCGCGGCGTCCCTCCGGAGGCTGCCGGCCAGCGGCCGGCACTACCGTGCCCGCTTGCCGGAGAGATCCAAGCCTCCCCAGCAACACAGTTGCTACATGGACGTATTTACGGCGTCTCCCGCAACCGGACCCACCCCGCCATCCCACGGATAGCCCGCTTTTGACGTTGACGTTGCCCTGGCTTGAAGCAGGTGCAGGGCTGCAAGCCCTGCCGAAACCCTCCCCAACCATGACTGCAGTCACTTGCCCGAAGCCGCCGCGCTGGCGAAAGTCGGGCAGTTGACGTGATCGGTCCGGCCCGTTGCCAACCGCACGCAAGCGAGAGAGAGAAACGCTGTGCAACGACGTGAGTTCCTGGCTTTTTCCGGTCTGGGCCTGGCGGGCCTGCTGCTGCCGCATTCCCGTGCCATCGCCGCCGAGCAGCTGCTGGCCCCGGTCGATACCGCCCAGCGCCGGCGCCTGGCCGAGGTCGCGCTGGCAGCCGCACGCACCGCCAAGGCCAGCTACTGCGATGTGCGCATCGGCCGCTACCTCAACCAGTCGGTCATCACCCGCGAGCACCAGGTCGGCAATGTGACCAACCGCGAGTCGTCCGGCGTGGGCGTGCGCGTGATCGTCAACGGCGCCTGGGGATTCGCCGCCACCCACCAGCAGACCGAGGCCGCCGTGCGCGCTGCGGTCGAGCAGGCCGCCGCGATCGCGCGCGCCAACGCCGCCATCCAGACCCGGCCGGTGCAGCTGGCACCGACGCCGTCGGTCGGTGAGGTGCGCTGGCAGACGCCGGTCCGCAGGAACGCGATGGCAGTGCCGATCCAGGACAAGGTCGAGCTGCTGCTGGCACTCAATGCCGCCGCGCTGAATGCGGGCGCCGACTACATCAATTCCACCCTGTTCCTGGTCAACGAGCAGAAGTACTTCGCTTCCAGCGACGGCTCGTTCATCGACCAGGACATCCACCGCATCTGGCTGCCGTTCACCGCCACCGCCATCGACAAGGCCAGCGGCAGGTTCCGCACCCGCGCCGGCCTGTCCTCGCCGATGGGCATGGGCTATGAGTTCCTGGATGGCGATGCACGCGGCAAGGTGCAGCTGCCGGGCGGCATCACCGCCTACCGTGATTCCTACGACCCGGTCGAGGACGCCATCGCCGCCGCCCGCCATGCGCGCGAGAAGCTGAAGGCGCCGTCGGTGAAGCCCGGCAAGTACGACCTGGTGCTGGACCCGTCCAACCTGTTCCTGACCATCCACGAGAACGTCGGCCACCCGCTGGAGCTGGACCGTGTGCTCGGCTACGAGGCCAACTACGCCGGCACCAGTTTCGCCACGCTGGACAAGCGCGATGCCGGCTTCCGCTGGGGCAGCGACATCGTCACCTTCTTCGCCGACAAGACCCAGCCGGGCAGCCTCGGTGCGGTCGGCTACGATGACGAAGGAGTGAAGACACAGCGCTGGGACCTGGTGCGCGACGGCATCCTGGTCGACTACCAGGCCACCCGCGATGAAGCCCACATCCTCGGCCGCGATGCATCGCATGGCTGCAGCTATGCCGATTCGTGGTCCAGCGTGCAGTTCCAGCGCATGGCCAATGTCTCGCTGGCACCGGGCAAGCGGCCGCTCAGCGTCGAAGACATGATCAAGGACGTGGAGAACGGCATCTGGATCCACGGCCGCGGTTCGTACTCGATCGACCAGCAACGCTACAACGCGCAGTTCGGTGGCCAGCTGTACTACCAGATCAAGGACGGAAAGATCGCCGGCATGGTCGAGGATGCGGCCTACCAGATCCGTACGCCGGAGTTCTGGAACGCCTGCACCGCCATCTGCGATGAGCGTGACTTCCGCCTGGGCGGTTCGTTCTTCGACGGAAAGGGCCAGCCCGGCCAGGTCTCGGCGGTCTCGCACGGTTCGTCCACCACCCGTTTCAACGGCATCAACATCATCAACACCGCGCGCAGTCTCGGCGCTTGAGCCACCCATCCTTCGACATGGAGAGCAGCCTTGCAAAGACGTGACTTCCTGGCCCTGACCGGGCTTACCGCGGGCGGGCTGATCGTGCCCTCCTTCTTCGGCAAGGTGATCGCCGCCGAGCAGCTGCAGTCCAGCCTTGACCCGGCGCTGAAGAAGCGCCTGGCCGACGCCGCCCTGCAGGCCGCACGCAGCGCTGGCGCCACCTACTGCGACGTGCGCATCGGCCGCTACCTGCGGCAGTTCGTGATCACCCGCGAGGACAAGGTGCAGAACGTGGTGAACACCGAGTCCACCGGCGTGGGCATCCGCGTGATCGTCAACGGCGCCTGGGGCTTCGCCGCCACCAACGCGCTGGGTACCGCCGACGTGGCCAGGGCCGCGCAGCAGGCGGCGGCCATCGCCAAGGCCAATGCCGGCGTGCAGACCGCACCGGTGCAGTTGGCCAAGGCACCGGGCGTGGGCGAAGTGAGCTGGCGCACGCCGATCCGCAAGAACGCGATGGAGGTGCCGATCAAGGACAAGGTCGGCCTGCTGCTGGACGTCAACGCTGCGGCGATGGGCGCCGGTGCCAGCTTCGTCAACTCGATGCTGTTCCTGGTCAACGAGCAGAAGTACTTCGCCTCCACCGACGGCTCCTACATCGACCAGGACGTGCACCGCATCTGGGCCCCGATGACGGTCACCGCCATCGACAAGTCCAGCGGCAAGTTCCGTACCCGTTCGGGCCTGTCCTCGCCGATGGGCCTGGGCTACGAGTACCTGGACGGCGCCGCCGCCGGCAAGGTGGTCAGCCCCAATGGCGTGGTCAACTACAGTTCTTCCTACGACATGAAGGAAGACGCCATCGCCGCCGCCAAGCAGGCGCAGGAGAAGCTGAAGGCACCGTCGGTGAAGCCGGGCAAGTACGACCTGGTGCTCGACCCGTCGCACACCTGGCTGACCATCCACGAGTCGATCGGCCACCCGCTGGAACTGGACCGCGTGCTCGGCTACGAAGCCAACTATGCCGGCACCAGCTTCGCCACCCTGGACAAGCGCGAACAGCATTTCCAGTACGGCAGCGAGCTGGTCAACATCTTCGCCGACAAGACCCAGCCGGGCAGCCTCGGCGCGGTGGCGTACGACGATGAAGGCGTGAAGTGCAAGCGCTGGGACCTGATCAGCAACGGCAAGCTGGTCGATTACCAGACCATCCGCGACCAGGCCCACATTCTTGGCAAGACCGAGTCCGACGGCTGCTGCTATGCCGACTCGTGGTCCAGCGTGCAGTTCCAGCGCATGGCCAACGTGTCGATGGCGCCAGGCAAGAAGCCGCTGAGCGTGCCCGACCTGATCAAGGACGTGGAGAACGGCATCTACATCATCGGTGACGGTTCGTTCTCGATCGACCAGCAGCGCTACAACGCGCAGTTCGGTGGCCAGCTGTTCTACGAGATCAAGAACGGCCAGATCACCCGCATGCTGGAAGACGTGGCCTACCAGATCCGCACGCCGGAGTTCTGGAACGCCTGCACCGCCGTGGCCGACGAGCGCGACTATCGCCTGGGCGGATCGTTCTTCGACGGCAAGGGCCAGCCGGGCCAGGTCTCGGCGGTCTCGCACGGCTCGTCCACCGCGCGCTTCAACGGCATCAACGTCATCAACACCGCACGCAGCCTCGGCTGATCGGTCAGGAGCCCTTACACCATGAGTATCTTCACCGAAGCCCAGGCCAAGGCCATCCTCGACAAGGTCATTGCCCTGTCCAAGGCCGACGAGTGCACCGCCGTGCTGGCCGGCGCGATCGACGGCAACATCCGTTTCGCACTGAACAACGTTTCCACCAGCGGGATTGTCGATAACACCGAACTGGCGGTCACCGTCGCCTTCGGCAAGCGCGTGGGCACCGCCTCGATCAACGAGTTCGACGATGCCGCGCTGGAACGCGTGGTACGCCGCGCCGAAGACCTGGCCCGCCTGGCCCCGGAGAACCCGGAGTTCATGCCGGCCATCGGCAAGCAGAGCTACCGCGCCAGCCCGACCTTCAGTGAGTCCACTGCCGCGATCGATCCGGCCTTCCGCGCCAAGGTCGCCGCCGATTCGATCGCGCCGTGCCGTGGCCACGGGCTGATCGCCGCCGGCTTCCTCGAAGACGGCCAGGGCTTCCAGGCCACCGCCAACAGCAACGGCAACTTCGCCTACCAGCGCACCACCAACTTCGATTACACCTGCACCGTGCGCACCGAAGATGGCCGCGGCTCGGGCTGGGTCGGCCGCAACCTGAAGGACGCGGTAGACTTCAAGGCCGACCAGGACATCCGCATCGCCATGCGCAAGGCCACCGAATCGGCCGAAGCCAAGGCGCTGGAGCCGGGCAAGTACACGGTGATCCTGGAACCGGCCGCGGCCGCCGGCCTGATCAGCTTCATGATGAACTTCTTCAACGCCCGTTCGGCCGACGAAGGCCGCAGCTTCCTGTCGAAGAAGGGTGGCGGCAACAAGCTGGGCGAACAGGTCTACGACCCGCGCGTGACCATGATCGCCGACCCCTGGCACCCCGAGGCCCCGGTGCTGCCGTGGGACGGCGAGGGCCTGCCGCGCGAGCGCATGGCCATCATCGAGAACGGCAAGATCGCCAACCTGAACTACTCGCGCTTCTGGGCGCAGAAGCAGGGCAAGACCGCCAAGGCATCGCCGGGCAACCTGCTGATGAGCGGTGGCGACAAGAGCACCGCCGAGCTGGTGCGCGGCACCCAGAAGGGCATCCTGGTCACCCGCACCTGGTACATCCGCATGGTCGATCCGCAGACCGTGCTGCTGACCGGCCTGACTCGCGACGGCACCTTCTACATCGAGAACGGCCAGATCAAGCACCCGGTGAAGAATTTCCGCTTCAACGAATCGCCGGTGATCATGCTCAACAACATCGAAGAGCTGGGCAAGCCGGTGCGCGTGGCCGGTGATGAATCCAGCTACGTGATGATGATCCCGCCGATGAAGCTGCGCGATTTCACCTTCACCTCGCTGTCCGACGCCGTCTGATGGATCGCCGGGCCTGCCTGCGCTGGTTGGCCGCTGCCGCTTCGGCGGCGGCGCTGCCGGCCTGGGCACAGGCAGGCCCGCGCAGTTCGCGCTACGACTTCTGGTTCACCCGCCTGCAGTACGACTCCGGTGACTGGGACGTGGATGCGCGCATGCCGTCCAACCTGATCACCTCGCTGATCGACTACACCTCGCTGCGGGTGGATCCGCAGGAACACGTGGTGGCACTGGCCGACCCGCGCATGCTGGAAGCGCCGTTCTGCTACCTGGCAGGGCACACGCTGGTCGAGTTCAATGCCGCCGAACGGCAGAACTTCGTGCGCTACGTGCGCAACGGCGGCTTCGTCTTCGTCGATGACTGCAACCATGACATCGACGGGTTGTTCGCCACCTCGTTCGAAGCGCAGATGGGTCGCCTGTTCGGGCCCAGGGCATTGCAGAAACTGCCCAACAGCCACGCGCTGTACCGCAGCTTCTTCCGTTTCCCCGACGGCCCGCCCGCGACCAGCTTCGAGCTCAACGGCTGGGGCGACGACCTGGTGCACGACTACCTGAAGGGCATCGAGGTCGATGGCCGCCTGGGCCTGCTCTACAGCAACAAGGACTATGGCTGCGAGTGGGACTACGACTGGCGCAACAAGCGTTTCCTGGCCGAAGACAACACCCGCTTCGGCGTCAACATCGTGATGTACGCGTTGAACAACTGATAGGACCTGCACGCCCATGACCGCCCCCGACCTCGATTCCCTGCTGCCGCGCCTGCACGATCTGCGCGCTGCGCTCGCACGCGCGGTGGTGGGCCAGAACACCGTGGTCGAGCAGCTGCTGATCGGCCTGCTGGCCGGCGGCCACTGCCTGCTGGAAGGTGCGCCCGGGTTGGGCAAGACGCTGCTCGTGCGCTCGCTCGGCCAGGCCCTGGAACTGCAGTTCCGGCGGGTGCAGTTCACCCCGGATCTGATGCCCAGCGACATCCTCGGCACCGAGCTGCTGGAGGAAGACCACGGTACCGGCCATCGCCATTTCCGTTTCCAGCAGGGCCCGATCTTCACCCACCTGCTGCTGGCCGACGAACTCAACCGCACCCCGCCCAAGACCCAGGCCGCACTGCTGGAGGCGATGCAGGAGCGCACGGTCAGCTACGCCGGCACCACCTACGCACTACCCGCGCCGTTCTTCGTGCTGGCCACGCAGAACCCGATCGAGCAGGCCGGCACCTACCCGCTGCCGGAAGCGCAGCTGGACCGCTTCCTGCTGCACGTGCTGGTGGATTACCCCAGCGAGGACGAGGAACGGCAGATCCTGGAGCAGACCACCGGCGGCACCACCGACACGGTGCCGAAGGTGATGGATGCCGAGGCGGTGATCGCACTGCAGGCCGCGGTGCGCCAGGTGCATGTCAGCCCCGATGTGCTGGCGTGGATCACCCGCCTGGTACGTGCCAGCCGGCCTGGCGAAGGCGCACCGGCAGCGATCAACCAGTGGGTGAAGTGGGGTGCGGGCCCGCGTGCCGGCCAGTCGCTGGTGCTGGCAGCGAAAGCACGCGCGTTGCTGCAGGGCCGCTTCGCCGCCACCCGCGAGGATGTGCAGGCACTGGCTGCGCCGGTGATGCGCCATCGCCTGCTGCTGTCGTTCGCCGCCGAGGCCGAGCAGAAGTGTGCCGACGACGTGGTCGCCGCGCTGCTGCAGGCCGTGCCGTTCCCGGGTTGAGCCACGCGTGAACGCAGGTACGCCGTTGATCCTGCCGCCGGAACTGCGTGCGCGCCTGCGCCTGCTGCGGTTGCGGCCGCGCCTGGCCAACGGGGCAAGCGGCATCGGCCAGCACGCCAGCCGCAGCCGCGGTGCCGGCCTGGAATTCGCCCAGTACCGTGCCTACGAACCGGGTGACGAGCTGCGCCAGATCGACTGGAAGCTGTATGCGCGCTCGGACCGCTTCTTCGTGCGCGAGTCCGAACGCGAAAGCCCGATCACGGTCTGGCTGCTGCTCGATGCCACCGCCTCGGCCGGCCAGGCTGATCGCGCGGCACCGCAGCGCACGCGACTGGACCACATGCGTGGCGTGGCCGCATGCCTGGTTGAACTGGCCCTGCAACAGGGTGATCGCTTCGGCCTGCTGGCGATCAATGGCGATGGCCTGCAACTGGTACCCGCGGCGAACGGCGCGCGCCAGCGCGACCGTGTGTATCTGCAGTTGCAAGCGCTGCAGGCACGAGGTGGCTGGCCTGCGCCTGATCGCCTGCGGCCGCTGTGGGAACGGGTGCGTCCAGGCGACCTGCTGCTGGCGATCGGTGATGGCTTCGATGAGGCCGGTATCGTGCTGCTGGAACAACTGGCCAGCGCCCGCCGCGAAGTGGCATTGCTGCAGATCCTGACCGCTGACGAGCGCGATTTCCCGTTCGACGCCGGCCACCGCTTCCGCGACCCGGAGACCGGCGAAGAACTGCTGGGCGATGGCGCGGCGATCCGCACCGACTACCTGCAGCGCTTCGCCGATGCACGCAGCGCGCTGCAGGCACGCCTGCAGGCCAGTGGCATCGCCAGCGCCAACGGTTGGCTCGACCAGCCACTGGACCAGCCGCTGCAGGCGCTGTTCGGCCGTGGGGGCGGCGCATGAACCTGCTTTTCCCGCTGGGCCTGGCCGCGCTCGCCGCATGGCTGCTGCCGTTGTTGATCCACCTCGCCCGCCGCCATCCGTATACGCCGCTGGATTTCGCCGCGCTGCGCTGGCTGCGCGCGCAGATCCGGCCGCGCCAGCGCATCCGCTTCGATGACTGGCCGCTGCTGCTGGTACGCCTGCTGTTGTTGGCCGCGCTGGCGCTGTTGCTGGCGCGGCCGGCGCTGACGGGCCCTGCGCCGGTCCCCGCTGCATGGACCGTGGTGGCCCCGGGCCTGGATGCCGCCGCACTGCGCGGCACCGTCGACGATGGCAACTGGCATTGGCTGGCCACCGGCTTCCCCTCCATCGACCAGGCACCGCTGGCCTCCAATGCCTCCCTGCCCAGCCTGCTGCGCGAACTGGATGCCCAGCTGCCGGCCGGTACCGCGCTGACCGTGCACGTACCCGATCCGCTGCCCGGCCTGGACGGCGCACGCCTGCAGCTGTCGCGCGATGTGCAGTGGCACCCGCACGCCGTCGCGGCCCCAGCCACACAGGCCGCCACGACGCCGCCACGGCTGCGCATGCACGCCGATGCGCCCGCCGGGGTGCAGCGCTGGATCGGCGCACTGCAGCGGGCCTGGGGCGCGCAGGCACCCCCGGCACCGTTGACGGCCGATGCCTTGCCCGAACGCGGCGAGATCGGTGTCTGGAGCCGCAGCGACGCACTGCCGACGCACTGGCAGGGGTGGCTGCGCGATGGCGGCAGCGTACTGAGCGCTGCAAAACCTGCCACCGAGGCCAGTGTGCTGCTGCGCAGCGCCGATGGCGCGCCGCTGCTCTGGCAGCAGCGCGTCGGCCACGGACGCTTGCTGTCACTGCCCGGTGACTGGGACATCACTACCCATGCCGCGTTGCGCGACGCGCAGCTGCCACGCTCGCTGCTGCTGGCACTGCAACCGCCATCGCCCCCACGCGTGGGGGATGCAACAGACCACGCGCCCCGCCAGACCGCCCTGCCGGCCTCGACGCCGCCGCTGCGTGAGCCGACCGCATGGCTGCTGCTGGCCATCGTGCTGCTGTTCGCCGTCGAACGCTGGATGGCCAGCAGCGCCCGGCGCAGGGAGGCGGCATGAACGCGTTGCAACGTGCTTGGCAGCGTGCGCGGCGCCGGCGCGCCCTGATCACCCTGCTGCTTGGCCTGCCGTTGGCGCTGGCCGCCACCGCGCTGGCCCTGCGCCTGTCCGGCTTCGATCTGGCCTGCGTGGCTGGGACGCTCGTCGTGCTCGCCTGCGCCGCCGTTGCGACGGCGCGTGCCCGGCAGCTCGACCGTCGGTGGCTGCAGCGGCAACTTGATGCCAGCGGCACCAGCGAGGACAGCGCGGACCTGCTGTTCGCCGAAGCCGCCACGCTCAATCCGCTGCAGCAGCGCCAACGCACGCACGTGCTGGCCACGCTGGAGCGCCGCATGCCGGAGCTGCGACCGCGCTGGCCGCGCGCGGCGCTGGCCCTGTGCTGGATTGCGGGCCTGACCATCGCACTGCTGGCATTCGGCTGGCCGCGCTCGAACAGCGGCCCCGCCACCGTTGAACCCACACCGCATGGCGGCACCACACCCGCGGGCCCACTGCACCTGCAGTCCACCCGCCTGCGCATCGACGCACCGGCCTATACCGGCCAGGCCACGCTCACCCAGAATGCGCTGGATGCCAAGGTTGCCGCCGACAGCCGCCTGTCGTGGTCGTTACGCTTCGACCGTGCACCGGACAAGGCGTGGCTGCAGTTCCACGATGGCCGACGCCTGCCGCTGAACGAGCGGGACGGCCAATGGCAGGCGCAGGACGTGGCACGCGCGCCGGTGCTTTATCGCGTGGTGAGCGAACCGGCACTGGCCGAGACCCGCCTGCATCGGCTGGACGTGGTGGCCGACCGTGCACCCTCCGTGCGCGTGCTGGAACCGGCGGCCAGCCTGGTGCTGGCCTCGCCCGGACAGCGCCAATGGTCGCTGCGTTTCGAGGCCGGCGACGACTATGGCGTGGCCGCACAGGCAACGCTGTCGATCACGACCACCCAGGGCAGCGATGAGAACATCACCTTCGTCCGTCGCAGCGTCAGCCTCACCGGCAGTGGCGAGCCGACCGCACGACGCTTCGCGCATACGCTCGACCTCGCCGCGCTGGGTGTGCAGCCTGGCAACGATGTGATCGCCCAGCTGGAAGTGCGCGACAACCACGCGCCCACACCGCAGGCCGGACGCAGCAGCAGTGTGATCCTGCGCCTGCCCAGTGCCGAGGTTGCGCTGGGTGCCGAGCTGGAAGGCCGTATCAAGAAGACACTGCCGGCCTACTTCCGCAGCCAGCGACAGATCATCATCGATGCCGAGGCGTTGATCCGGCGGCGGCGCGGTCTCGCCGCCGATGACTTCATCAAGCGCAGCGATGCGATCGGTGTCGACCAGCGCATCCTGCGCCTGCGCTACGGCCAGTTCCTGGGCGAGGAAAGCGAAGGCGCACCGAAGCCGCCGCCGACCAGCGACATGCCCACCAGCGATACGCCGACCACAGATGGCCACGACGACGACCACGAGCACGACCATGGCGCGCAGGCCGATGCGCACGACGACCATGGCCATGATCATGGCGGTACAGCCAGCGCAGGTACCCCGCCGGTATTCGGCAGCGCGACCGACGTGCTTTCCGAGTACGGCCACACCCATGACCACGCCGAGGCGGCCACCCTGCTCGATCCACAGACCCGTGCCACGCTGAAGGCCGCGCTGGACCAGATGTGGTCGGCTGAAGGCGAACTGCGCCAGGGCCGGCCGGAGCAGGCGCTGCCATTCGCCTACAAGGCGCTGGGCTTCATCAAGCAGGTGCAGCAGGCCGAGCGCATCTACCTGGCCCGGGTCGGGCCGGAGCTGCCACCCATCGATGAAAGCCGCCGGCTGGGTGGTGATCGCGCCGGGCTGTCCAGCCGTGAACTGCCGCTGGCCGCACGCACGCCGCCGGACCCGGCCATTGTCGAAGCCTGGCAGCGTCTCGGCGATGACATCGGCACACCCGATCTCGATGCGCTCGCCAGCTGGCAGCAACGCAACGCTACCTACCTGCCCGATGCACTGGACCTGGCTGCCGCCATCGAGCAGCTGCGCATCGAGCCCGGCTGCCGCGACTGCCGCCAGCGCCTGCGTGCGCAGCTGTGGCGTGCCCTGCAGCGTCCGTTGCCGCAGGTGATGCGGCGCAGTGCAGCCGATGCGATGGGGCAACGGTATCTCGACGCGCTGGAGGCGCATCCATGAGCGCCTCCGGTTCGAGCCTGTGGATTGCGCTGGTACTGGCCCTGGTCGTGGTCATCGCCAGCGTGCGCCAGTTGCATGGAAGCACAACGCACCCAGGCCGCCGCTGGATCATCATCGTGCTGCAGATCGTCGCTGCCACGCTGCTGTATTTCTGCCTGGTGCCACCTACCCATCAGCAACCCGCCGCCGGCCTGGTCGTGCTCGGCGCCGAGGCCGGCAAGGCAGGCGCACCGCCGGCCAGCGAAGGTCCGCTGCTGCTGTTGCCGGAAGCGGGCGATGTACCTGGTGGACAGCGTATCCCCGACCTGGCCACCGGGCTGCGCCAACACCCCGCCTCCACGCTCACCCTCGTGGGCGCCGGCCTGGTCGCACGCGATCGCGACGCGGCGTTGCCGGGCGACGTGCGCTGGCAGGCAGCACCCGCACCGCGCGGCTGGGTCGCGCTGCAGCCACCGGCCGACGTTGCACCCGGCGGACGCTTCGAGGTACAGGCGCAGGCGCGTGGCGCGGCAAAAGCGAAGGCCGAGCTGCTGGACCCGGCCGACACCGTGGTCGATCGCGCAGACGTTGCCGAAGACGGCCGCGTCCAGCTCACCGGCATCGCCCGCGCCGAAGGCCGCAGCGTGTTCCGGCTGCGCCTGCTCGACACCGAAGGCCATGTGGTGGATACCGTACCGGTGCCGCAGCAGACCCTGCCGGCAGCGCCCTTGCGCCTGTTGGTGCGTGCCAGCGCACCCGGCCCGGAACTGAAGTACCTGCGGCGCTGGGCCGCTGACGCGGGCCTGCGCGTGCAGGTGCAGGCCGATACCGGTGCAGGGCTCAGCGTAGGCGATGGCGTGGTTTCGCTCGATGCTGCAACGCTGGCGCGCAGCGACCTGCTGCTGCTGGACGAACGCGGCCTGGCGGCCCTGAGTGCAGGCCAGCTGGCCGCCGTGCGCCAGGCGCTGCGCGACGGTCTGGGTGTACTGGTACGCAGTGCGGGGGCACCTTCGGCCAGCGCGCGCCAGCGCCTGCACGATCTTGGCCTGCCCGTGCAGGGCGATGGCAGCAGCCACACCCTCGAACTTCCCGGCGACGGTGACAGCGCGATTCTCGTCGCGCGCCGTGGCCCGCTTGCCGCCGGCACACTGCCAACCGGCTACGGCGAAGAAGCCGACCGCAGCTCGCACAGCGCTGCGCTGCCTTCGCTGGAAGCACTGGCGTTGCAGGCGCCGGGCAGCAACGCACTGCTGCATGGTCTTGACGGCAAGGCCGTCGGCGGCTGGCGCGCGGCCGGCAAGGGGCGCATCGGCCTGCTGCCAATCACCGACAGCTGGCGTTGGGTGCTGGCGGGCCGCGATGACCGCCACGGCGAACTGTGGAGCGGCGTGGTTGCCACGCTGGCACGTGCGCAGGGCAGCGGTGATGCGCTGTGGTCACCACAGCCGATCAGCTGGGCGGGCGAGCGGCAGGCACTGTGTGGCGTGCAGGCGCCGCTGCAGGCCCTCAACCCGCGTGGCGACAGCGTGCCGCTGATCGTCGATGGTGCGACATCGGCACTGCGTTGTGCCGCCTGGTGGCCACGTGGCGCAGGTTGGCAGCGCCTGCAGCATGGGGACAGTATCGTCTGGCGCTATGCATTCGACCCGAAGGACGCACCTGCACTGCATCGGCAGGCGATGATCGATGCGACCACGCAGGCGCTGGCCCGCAGCACGCCCGCGAATGCACAGGCCACGCAGCCGGTTGCCGGCTCGCGCTGGCCATGGTGGCTGGCCTTCGTGCTGTGCACCGCGCTGCTGTGGTGGCTGGAACGACGGCGGTAACTTCGGGGGCGGATCCCTTTCGCGGGCGAAAGGGCTCTGACCCCAGCCGATTGGATCGCGAACCGCATCCACGCATGGCGTGGATCTACTGGCCCCTCATGCGCCCCTCAACGTTTTCCCGCGCGCCGGTACACGCCATTGAAGCGCACGTTCATGCCACCGCACTCGCTGTTGTCGGCCACGATCAACACCTCGCCCAGCGAATGCACGCGTACCCTGCAGGTGTCTTCGGCGAACTCCACATCAGCACCACGCGGCGTCGCGCGCGCTTCCACCTGGCCCATGTTGGGGCCAAACGGACGCTGTTCCGGCGTCGGATTGGCAGAGGGCCAATAAGCGTCGCCGTCCACATGCAGCTGCCCACCCTGCACCGAGATACGCAGGCCATTGTCGCCATCCTTCCAATGGCCTGCCCAGTCCTGCAGGGATGGCACGACCGCAGGCAACGGCTGCAGCTTGCTGCGATCCACCCAACCGGCGCTGCCGCCCACCTTGTTCGGGAAGAACGCACAGCGATAACCGCCCAGATCGCGCCCGGTCACCACCGTATCGCCGTTGACCACATAGCTGCGCTGGCGGCAGGCCGGTTCGCCCTTGCCCGGGCAGCCGTCCATGTCGCCGAGCAGGTACAGGCGCGGTGCGTCGACCACCCGCGCCAGTGCAAACCGGCTCTGTTCGGACGGGAACGCGCCGTTGCGGCAGGCGCCGCCATCGGCGATGCCTGAAGCGAAGGCGGAGGCCGGCAGCAACGCAGCCACCAGGCAGAAAGAACGCAGGGACATGGCGATGGCACCGATGGGGAAGCCGGCAGGATATACCGGCCTACTTCACCGGCGATGGGTCGGCGGCACCCTGCTCCTCGGAGAAGCGCAGCGCACGCTGCTGCTGTTCGGCACTGAGTTCCGGCGGTGGCCGCGCCACCGCAGCCTGGATCTGCGCCGGTCCACCGGTAAGCTTGTTCACGCCCTTTGCGGCCGCCATCACGCCCTTGACCACGCCCATCATGATGTAGCCGCCGCCCATGCTGACCTGCTCCGGCGACGGCGGTTCACTCCAGTCGCGGCTGAAGCGGTTGTCGCCGAACTTCACCGGGTTCTTGAAGCGGTACAGGTCCAGCGGCTCGTCTTCCGGCTTGAGCGCGCGCACTTCGCCAAGGGTGGTGACATTGTCCTGCGGCAGGGTGGTGGAAACCGGCGCGGTGGTTGCCGCCGGAGCATCCGCAGCGGCGGCAGGCCCGGGCACGGGCACCGCTACCGGCGCTACCTGCTGGGCCTGCGCGATGCCCGCCAGCAACAGGCTGGCCAGCAGTGCTCCCTGCGTTCCACGTCGTGCCACAGCCATCCACCCTGTTGGTTGCGTCCAGTGAACAAGGATACGGATGCGGGCTTCAGATTTCGTTGCCACTGCGGCGACTGTTCAGCCCATGGAGCAGCTTCGACGCCGGGGGCACTGAACGGTTCACTGCATCCCACGCCGGTGTCTCACATCCTGAGACGTGAGTGTGGTGCCATGTGACCCCTCGCAATCCGTCCCGGCTCCATCTTCCATGGCTTACGAACTCGCCAAGCGCACCGCCGATGCCGAGCAGAAGCTCGCCACCCGCGATGGCCTGCCCGCCCGCGACGGCGCCCTGCTCAGCGCGCGGCTGCAGCGCCGCTACCAGGACCGCATCACCGGCAGCTTTGCCATTCCCGGCCGCGAAGGCCGCTATGCGCCCATTCCCGATTCGGTACCGCCGGCGCTGGCCGCCGCGCTGAAGGCCCGTGGCATCGAGCAGCTCTACAGCCACCAGGCCGAAGCGTGGGAGGCCAGCCAGCGCGGCGAACACGTGGCCATCGTCACCCCCACCGCCAGCGGCAAGTCGCTGTGCTACACCCTGCCGGTGGTCAGCGCGGCCATGCAGGACAAGGCCAAGGCGCTGTACCTGTTCCCCACCAAGGCGCTGGCCCAGGACCAGGTGGCCGAGCTGCTGGAACTCAACCGCGCCGGCGACCTGGGGGTGAAGGCCTTCACCTTCGATGGCGACACCCCTGGCGATGCGCGGCAGGCGATCCGCCTGCATGGCGACATCGTGGTCTCCAACCCGGACATGCTGCACCAGGCCATCCTGCCGCATCACACCAAGTGGGCGCAGTTCTTCGAGAACCTGCGCTACATCGTCATCGACGAAGTGCATACCTACCGCGGCGTGTTCGGCAGCCATGTGACCAACGTGCTGCGCCGGCTCAGGCGCATCTGTGCGTTCTACGGCGTGCAACCGCAGTTCATCCTGTGCTCGGCCACCATCGGCAACCCGCAGGCGCATGCCGAGGCGCTGATCGAGGCGCCGGTGACTGCCATCACCGAATCCGGCGCGCCCAGCGGACCGAAGCAGGTGCTGCTGTGGAACCCGCCGGTGATCAACCCGGACCTGGGCCTGCGCGCCTCGGCGCGTTCGCAGAGCAACCGCATCGCGCGCATCGCGATCAAGTCCGGGTTGAAGACCTTGGTATTCGCACAGACCCGGCTGATGGTCGAAGTGCTGACCAAGTACCTGAAGGACATCTTCGACCACGATCCGCGCAAGCCACCGCGCATCCGCGCCTACCGCGGCGGCTACCTGCCCACCGAGCGCCGCGAGACCGAGCGCGCGATGCGCGCCGGCAGCATCGACGGCATCGTCAGCACCTCGGCGCTGGAACTGGGCGTGGATATCGGCAGCCTGGACGTGGTGATCCTCAACGGTTATCCGGGCAGCGTGGCCGCCACCTGGCAGCGCTTCGGCCGTGCCGGTCGCCGCCAGCAGCCCGCGCTCGGGGTGATGGTGGCCAGTTCGCAACCGCTGGACCAGTACGTGGTACGCCATCCGGACTTCTTCGCCGAAGCATCGCCCGAACATGCGCGCATCGCGCCGGACCAGCCGTTGATCCTGTTCGACCACATCCGCTGCGCCGCGTTCGAGCTGCCGTTCCGGGTAGGCGATGGCTTCGGCCCGATCGATCCGGAAGTGTTCCTGGAAGCGCTGGCCGAAACCGAAGTCATCCACCGCGAAGGCGAACGCTGGGAATGGATCGCCGACAGTTACCCGGCCAACGCGGTCAGCCTGCGCGCGGTGGCCGATGGCAACTTCGTGGTGGTCGACCGCAGCGATGGCCGCCAGCAGATCATCGCCGAAGTGGATTACTCCGCCGCGGCGCTCACCCTGTACGAAGGCGCCATCCACATGGTGCAGTCCACCCCGTACCAGGTGGAAACGCTGGACTGGGATGGCCGCAAGGCCTACGTCACCCGCACCCACGTGGACTACTACACCGACAGCATCGACTTCACCAAACTCAAGGTGCTGGACCGCTTCGATGGAGGCGTGGCCGGTCGTGGCGATTCGCACCATGGCGAAGTGCACGTGGTGCGCCGCGTCGCAGGCTACAAGAAGATCCGCTATTACACCCACGAGAACATCGGCTACGGGCCGGTCAATCTGCCCGACCAGGAACTGCACACCACCGCAGTGTGGTGGCAGCTGCCGCAGGCACTGCTGCTGCGCGCCTTCGCCAGCAAGCAGGATGCACTGGATGGCTTCCTCGGTGCCGCGTATGCGCTGCACATCGTCGCCACCGTGGCGGTGATGGCCGATGCGCGCGACCTGCAGAAGTCGGTCGGCAACGGCGACGGCGCCTGGTTCGCGATTGCCGACCAGAGTGGCCGTGGCCAGCTGCGCGGCAGCAATGGTGACCCCGGTGCAGTGGAGCTGCTGCAGGAATTCGTGCCCACCGTCTACCTGTACGACAATTTCCCCGGCGGCGTTGGCCTCAGCGAGCCGCTGTGGCAGCGCCAGGCCGAGCTGGTGCAGCGCGCGCGCGAACTGGTGCAGCGCTGCGACTGCAAGGCCGGCTGCCCGGCCTGTGTCGGCCCAGTCCTGGCCGCGCAGGAAGAGGATGAGACCTCACCGCGCGCACTGGCACTTCGCGTGCTCGACCTGTTCGATGCCGATGCCTGCCAGCATGTGCCCGACGTGGTGGTGACCGTGCGCGATCCGATGGAGCTGCTGGCACCGTGAGCCTGAGCCTGGACAAGCTGCGCCTGCTGCGGAAGCAGGCCGGCGACCCGAAGGCGGCCACGCCGACGACGCCGGATGCAACGCCTGCGCCCCCCGCACCCGTGGCCGCCAACGATGCACGGCAACCACCGGCCGAGCGTTCGGTGTTCGCCTGGGTCGAACAGGAAATCCGCCACAAGCCGACCGGTACTGCGGCCACCGCAGCGGCACCGGCAACGCTGCGTCGGCCGGAGGTGGGCAGCCTGCATCGCCTGCTTGGCCTGCGCACACGCGGCGGCCCTGCACCGGTGCATGCCAGTGCACAGGATCGGCAACTACCCGGCGAAGAAATCGCACCGAGTCTGTTCCTGATCGAATCGCTGCAGCCGCAGACGATTCCCGCGCACCCCCTGTCGCTGGATTTCGCCCGTCGCGAAGGCCAGCACGTGGCCGCGCGCGACCTGCTGTTCTTCGATACCGAAACCACCGGCCTGGCCGGCGGCACCGGCACCCGCGCCTTCATGATCGGTGCCGCCGACTGGCATGTCTGCCCACGACGCGGCGAAGGCCTGCGCATCCGTCAGCTGCTGATGTCGACGATGGCCGCCGAGGACGCGATGCTGGCCACCTTCGCCAGCTGGCTGCAGCCCTCCACCGTGTTCTGCAGCTACAACGGCCGCAGCTATGACGCCCCACTGCTGAAGGCGCGGTACCGGCTGGCCCGGCAACGCGACCCGATCAGCGCGCTGGACCATGTCGACCTGCTCTACCCCACCCGCCGCCGTTATCGCGGCAGCTGGGAGAACTGCAAGCTGTCCACCATCGAGCGCCAGCTGCTGCGCGTGGTACGCGAGGACGACCTGCCGGGCTCCGAGGCGCCCGGCGCATGGCTGCGCTTCCTGCGCGGCGGGGACGCGGTGAACCTGCGCCGGGTGGCCGACCACAATCACCAGGACGTGGTGACCCTGGCCCTGCTGCTGCAGAGGCTGGTGCGCGAGGAACAGCGCGAGCGCGAGACGCTGGCGCTGGTCGGGCAATAGGCGTTGACACGGCCTGACGGTGGCAGCGGTGACACTGCCGCCACCATCCACGCTTGGAGCCCGACGATGCGCCTCAGTCCCCTGGCCCTGCTCGCCATCCTGCCGCTGGCCGCCTGCAGCCATGCCGGCAGCAGTACCGCGCATGAGACCACGCCGCCACCGGCGGCCGATGGCCCGCATGAGTGCCAGCCCGACAAGCTTGAAGCCTTCACCGGCAAGACCGCCGACGAGGCCACCGTGAAGCAGCTGGTCAGCGCCAGCGGCGCGCGCAATGCGCGGGTGGTCAAGCCCGGCATGGCGGTGACCATGGACTTCCGCCAGGACCGCGTGACCGTGCAGGTGGATGCGCAGAACCGCATCGAGCGCGCCAGCTGCGGTTGATGTTCCGCTGGGTAGCGCCGGGCCATGCCCGGCGCCTTCCCTCTTCAGGTGTGCCGCTGCGCTCGCCGGGCATGGCCCGGCGCTACCGCCGTTTCAGAGGCGCTCGGCCTTGCCACTGGCCAATGCACGGGCGATCACCTGCTGTGCCTGCTGCGATGCCTGCGCATGCACGCGCGCCTGGCGTTCGCCCAGCGCGGCCTGCCGGCTGCCCAGCGCGGCCTGGCGGCTGGCCAGTTCAGACTGCTGGCTGGCCAGGCGCTGCATGGCGCGGGTGCGGCTGGCACGCGCGGTTTCGTTGTCCACTTCCTGCATCGCACGACGCGCCTCGGCGGCAGCCTCACGAGCGGCCTCACGTGCAACGGCCGCATCATTGGTTGCGCCCCGCGCCGCCTTCGCCGCTTCCGCCGCCGCTTCGCGGTTGATGTCATGCGCAGCCATCGCACTGCGCGCGGCCTCCGCTGCGGCCAGTGCCATGCGGCGCGCCTCTTCACCCTGCAGACGCCCCATCTCACCCATCTGCTTGCCAAGGTCGCTCTGCTGGCGGCCCAACGCACTCTGCTGGCGGCCCAGTTCGCTCTGCTGGCGACCAAGGTCCGCCGCACCGGCATAGGCGCGCTGCAGCGACTGGATCAACATCGGGTCGCGCACGATGTAGCGCTTGTCACCCTGGCGGAACCACAGCGCCGGGCCCTTGCCGAGCTGTCTGCGTGCAAGCGTCACATCGTCGATGGCACCGTTGGCGAAGGTTGAATCACCATCCACCAGCACGAACGCCTGCGACGGGGACTGGCCCAGATCCAGACGGCCGTAGGTGGTGATGGACGACATGCGCGAGGTCGTGTGGCCAGCGTCCATGCCGGTGTCGACATCCACATCGGCATCGACATCGACCGCCACATCCGCGTCGTCAGGGCCGGACGACGCCTCCTCATCCGTCGGCTCGGCGGGAGGCACCGGGGCAACCGGTGCAGCAGGTACCGCTGATGCAGGCGGTGCCGGCGGCGCTTCAGGGGCCTTCGGCGGCCGCGGCACAGCAACTTTCGGTGCGACCGGAGGCGCGGGCGGTGCGGGCGGCACCGGCGCTGCGACCAGCCGCATCGGCGCCACGCCCACCACCACCACGACGGCGGTCAACGCCATCGCCAGCAGACGCGGGCAGGACCGGTGCGACTGCAGCGAAAGCAGGCGACGCTTGAGGCTGGTGGTGCTCGGTGCGGCACTGGCCACGCCCAGATGCGGCTGCGCTGCCACGCCCAGCTGCAGCAACAGGCGGCCATAGGCCTGGCGACTGGCGCCATGCTGGCCGACCACGGCCGCATCCACTGCTTCCTCGCGGGCCTGGGCGTATTCGCGCACCGACAGGCGCAGCAGGGGGTGGAAGAAGAACAGGTGCTGGGCCAGCGCGGGCAGCAGCCCCCACTGCAGGTCACGACGCTGCAGGTGCTGCAGTTCGTGGGTCAGTGCCAGGTCCAGCGCGTCACCCTGCAGGGCGTTGTCGCCGGCCGGCAGCAGCAGCACCGGGCGGAACGGCCCGACCAGCTGCGGCGAGTCCACCTGCGCGCTCATCCACAGCCGCGGCGCAGGGCGCACGCCGTGCGCGTCGGAGGCCAGCTGCAGGGCCTGCACCAGCGCCTCGTCCTCGCAGGGATAGGCCGCAGCCAGCAGTGCGCGGCAGCGGCGCCACTCACCGAAGGTGCGCAGGGCCATCAGCAACACGCCGGACAGCCACAGCGCGGCCAGTGCGACCGCCCACCACGCAACTGCCGATACTTCGACCGCGGGCAGCGGCATCGCGGCCAGCAACTGTGCAGAGGCCTCCGGGGCCAGCGGGTAGACGATGTCAGCGGCCACGTCGGTCGCGGTCATCGGCACCGCCTGCGGCGCCGGCAGCCAGGCCAACTGCAACGGCTGGCTCCAGAACAGGCCGAGCACGGCCTGCAGCGGGACCAGCCACCACAGGCGGCAGCGGGTCGCCGCCGACAGCGACGGCAGCGCGCGGCACAGGCCGTACACCAGGGCCACCAGCAGCACGGTCTGCAGGCTGGTCCAGCCCAACCGTTCCAGCATCGGGATCAGCATCGTGGTGTCCATGGCTCAGCCCTCGTGGCGACGCGATTGGAGTTGGGCGACCAGCGCTTCCAGCTCGGCCAGTTCGTTGTCGCTGACCTGCTGGCGCTGCGAGAGGTAGGCCACGAACGGCGACACCGAGCCCTGCAGGGTGTTGTCGACGAACTGGGCCACGGCACCCTGCAGCACGCTCTGCGGGCCACGGGTGGCCTGGTAGCGGTAGACGCCGTCCTGCTGCCGGCGCTGAAGATACCCCTTCGCCCGCAGCCGCTCCATCATCGTCAGCACGGTGGAACGGGCCAGGCCGCGGGCCTCGCCGTAGCCACTGGCGACCTCGCCGACCGTGGCCGGCGCATGTTCATCGATGTACTGCAGCAGGGCCAGTTCCTGGTCCCCGATGGTCTTGCCACGCATGACACCACTCCCTTGACTACACGTGTCGTCACTGTCAGCTTGACGACAACTGTAGTCAATCCCCCGGAAGTCATGGGCCGACGAACGGTAGGCACCACTGAGCGCTTAAACCTTTGACCCGCCCGCTGCATCCGATCCGCAACGCCCCGCTGGAATTCCGCATGTCCCGCCCAATGCTCCGAGTCCTGCTCATGCTCATCAGTGCACTGCCCTTCGCCGCCGTCTCTGCCAGCCAGGACCAGGCCAACGACCAGACCCGCCGCCTGATCCGCCAGATCATGCTGGAGCAGCGCATCCCGGGATTGCAGATCGCGGTGGTCAAGGACGGGCAGACCGTGTTGTCCGAGGCCTACGGGCTGGCCAACGTGGAGAACGGTGTGCTTGCCTCGCGCGACACCCGTTTCCCGCTCAATTCGGCCACCAAGGCGTTCACCGGCGTGGCCGCCGCGCAGCTGGCCCAGCAGGGCCAGCTGGATCTGGACGCGCCGGCCTCGCGCTACCTGGATGATCTTCCGCCAGCGTGGAGAGACGTACGCGTACACCAGTTGCTGGCGCATACCTCCGGCCTTCCGGACATCCTTGATGCGAATGGACTGCTGGGCGGTGGCTCAGAAGCGCAGGCGTGGGCGGCCGTCACTGCGCAGCCGGTCGAAGCCGAACCCGGGCAGCGCTTCGCCTACAACCAGACCAACTACGTACTGCTGGCACGAATCATCGCGAAGCAATCCGGCATGCCCTACGAACGTTTCCTCGCCACCCGCCAGTTCAGCAGCGCACGCATGGCCCGCACCACCTTCGGCGACAGCTACGACCTGATTCCGGATGCGGCGACGATGTACAGCCTGGCCCCGCGAGCCACCGACGCTGCCGATGCACCGTCCCGCCTGTCGCACTGGTTCTACGACATACCGCCTTCGCTGTGGGCCGGTGGCGGCATCCTCACCACCGCCGATGACACCGCGCGCTGGCTGGTCGCGCTGACCGAAGGCCGTCTGCTGCCGGAGACGGCCCTGCGGCGGATGTGGAGCGCAGAGCGCCTGGCGGATGGCCGTGCCGGCCCGTGGGCGGGGGGCTGGCCGGTACTGCGCGCATCGCCCGACCTTCAGGTGGCCGGTATCGGCGGTGCGCGCTCGGCGTTCGTGGTCTATCCCGAGCGCGGCGTGGCGGTGGTGGTGCTGACCAATCTTGTCGGTGCCAATCCGCAGCAGTTCATTCCGCGCATTGCCGATTTCTATGCGCGCGATGCCTCAACGCCCAGTCACGAACGGGTCGCCCTTGCACGGCAATAACGGGCTGTCATCGCAGGGCCATAGCCCGGCAGGCACGGTCCTGGCCACTTCGAAATGATCCTGGTTCCAGCGCAGAAAACCGCCGTGGATGGCATTGCCATGGTCGAAGCTGCGCGCGTCGGCGGCCAGTGGCTGCTCGGGGTCGGCTTCGGCCACCCAGCGCAGCACCGGCACCTTGTCCAGCGGCCCGATGAAGGCGAACAGGTCGCCCACGCCCTTGTCCTGGTAGGCCGTCATCGTCGCCGCATCAGGCAGCCCTGCCTGCGCCAGCAGCGATGCGGTGACGTCCTGCAGCGGTGCAGCCCCCTGTGCAATGTAGGCGCGCATGCCGGTGGTGCTGGCTGGGCAGTCCCGCAGCTGCACCAGATAGCCCGTGGCGCCACCACTACTGGAGAACGACCGTATCCAGTAACGGAAACGCGGCCCGTTGCGATCGGTGACCATGAAATCCTGCCGCCCCCCCTGCGCGGGAATGGAAAGCACCTGCACATTGCTGGCACCTTCCACGTTGCACTTCAACTGCATCAGCACCTGCCTGGCAGGTTCGGGCAGCGCAGCGTAGCGACCGCCGGGATGGGCGCTGCCGGAGGCTTCCGGCAGTGCGGGCAGTCCACGATCAGTGGGCAGGGTCTGCGCAGGCAAGGCCTCCGGGTTCGCCGCCGAGCTGGCGGTGGGCGCTGCCGGCGCGACACGCTCTCCAGCGGGCGCGCAGGCGCTGCAGGCCAGCAGCAACACCAATGGCAGACCGGACATCAATGGTAGACGGACCATCGTTCAGCGCCCTCCCATCGCCGGCGCTTCCTGCTGCTGTGCAGGCGCCGGCGCCGGTGCACCCTGTTCGCGCGCTTGCTGCTGCAGCTGGCGCAGGCTGGTTTCCACCGCAGTCTCGCGCACCTCGGCCGCGTTGACGCCTGCGCGCACTGCCGCGGGGTCGCCCGGACTGCCCTGCACCAGGAACAGTGTCTCGCCCGCAGCGCGGCCACCACTGGGATTGCTGGCCACGATCTGGTCGACCCGGGTGATGCCTGCGGCCTTCGCTTCGCGCAGCATCACCAGGCTGTAGTCATCGGCATGCTCGGCGTAGCGTCCGCCCAGGGCCTGCAGGTGCGTGCTGATCTGCTGCTGCAGGGCATGGTCGCGATGCTGTGGCTGACGGGGATCGTCGTTGGCCGCGAGCGGCGTGTCCTGTCCCAGCTCACGTGCCTGGCCCGGTGCAACCGAGGTCAGCACGTACTGCCAACGGTTCTGCCCAGGCGTGCCACGCACCGTCGACACGAAGTCGTCGTACTCGCCGCCGCCGATGGTCTGGCAGCCGGCCGAATCGGTATTGGACCGGCTGCCACGATGGATCTTGAAGGTGTCGTTGAGGTCCTGCACGCCCTGGGTATCGCGCGCATCGAACCAGCCGTCGCCATTGCTGTCGCGCTCCACACGGCCGGCGCCTGCGGTGATCGCGTCCTGCGAAGGGCGCAGCGCAAATTCATCGGGATGGCCATTTCGCGGATGGGTTGTTGCGCGCATCTCGGTGGTGCCTTCGCCCAACCGTCCAAGATCCTTGACCCGGTCGCCGTTGACGTCCTCGCCCTCTGTCTTGGTACGCGGCGCCACGTTGCCGAAGCCGGGGCTGCGTGGCGTGGTCTTGGCGTGACCGTCGTACTGGGCCGTCGGCTCTGTCGTGGCCTGGTTGAACTCGCGCACGTGGCCGTGGCCCTGCGCATCCTTCCACAGCACCACGATGCGGTCGTCGTAGACACCACGCCCGCGTGCCTCGGTGGTGCGGTTCTCATCACGCAACCCCAGCACCACGCGATCCCGGGTGGCCATCGCATCGTTCGCCGCGGCGTTGCCGCGCTGGGCCACGATGCTGCCGTATACGTCGTACTGCTGGGCCTGGCTCAGGCCGGCGGTCTCTGCTGCATCGGGCATGCGCGGAGGGCGCGTCGCCTCACCCAGGCGATCCAGCATCGGGTTGACCGTGGCCGCATCCGCGGCGGACACGCCACCGCTCCGTCGCAGCGCCTCAAGATCGGTGGCGCCACGCGCCGCGATGTAGCGATCCAGCGATTCCTGCACCACCGCACTCTGGCCGTTGTGCAGGGCCTCCAGGCGCGCGGCCGCGCCACGGGCGTCGTTCTGCCGCAGCAGGGCGACGACTTCATCGGCCGCTGCGTTGATATCCATCTCCGGCATGATCTTTCCTTGAACGTGATCGGTGTGGAAGTCCAGCCTACCCCACCACGCCGGCGCAGCCTTTGACACACGCCACACACCTGCGCGAAGCCCCATTCAGCAGACCCCACGCAGTAGGCCTGTTCAGCCTCGAGGCCCGCCCATCACCGGCAGGACCACGCCACTGATGTAGCTGGCACAGACCGGCGAGGCCAGGAATACGTAAGCCGGCGACAGTTCTTCGGGCTGTGCGGGCCGGCCCATGTCACTGTCCCTGCCGAATTCAGCGACGTCCTGCGCGGCCTTGTCGGCCGGGTTCAATGGCGTCCACACCGGGCCCGGCGCCACGCAGTTGACGCGGATTCCGCGCGGCAGCAGCTGGCTTGCCAGCGACTTGGTGAACGCGTGGATCGCGCCCTTGGTCGCCGAGTAATCGATCAGCGCCTTGCTGCCGAAGATTCCCGTTTCCGAACCGGTGTTGATGATGCTGGCGCCCTCGCCCAGATGCGGCAGCACCGCGCGCGCCATCTGGATGTACCCGCCGATGTTGGTCTGCAGGGTCTCCTGCAGGTGCGCGTCTTCCAGGTCTTCCAGCCGCTCGCAGTGCAGCTGGAACGCGGCGTTGTTGACCAGGATGTCGATGCCGCCGAACGCCTTGGCCACCTGCTTCACCGCTTTGTCGCAGAAGCGGGGATCGCGCACGTCACCGGCGATCACCACGCAGCGGCCACCTTCGCGCTCCACGTGCTGGCGGGTGATGTCCGCGTCCTCGGCCTCGTCCAGGTGCAGTACCGCCACGTCGGCGCCTTCGCGTGCGAACAGCACCGCCACTGCGCGGCCGATGCCCGAATCGCCGCCAGTGATGATCGCGCGCATGCCCTGCAGTTTGCCGCTGCCCACATAGTCCGGTGCAAGGAATCGCGACGCCAGCGCCAGTTCGTGTTCGTGCCCCGGCTTGGCCAGCTGCTGCGCCGGCATCGCCTCCGGCTGGCGGCGTGCGCCGGCCTGGGTCGCGCTCTTCTTTGTTGCCTTCTTGCTTGCCTTCTTGGCCGCGCGGGCATCCTTGGCCTTCTCCTGGTCCTGCAGGCGCCGCTGCCGGGCCGCGACGCGGGCGGCGCGGGGATCCCCGGCTGCCGCCTTGCGGGTTGCGGTCTTCACCACGCGCGGGCGATCAGAGTCGGCGACCGTCTTGGTTGGAGTGCTGCCTTTACGTACTTTCGGCGATGCCTTGCCGCGGGCGGGGGTCTTTTTTGTGGTGGCCATGCAGGTCTCCTCGAGGGGGGAATGGGGTTGCCGGCCAGCGGCCGGCACTACCGGGCGCATGCGCCGCAGTACCGGGCGGCACAGGCCGCTCCTGCAGTTTCTCCACCCCTGCTGTTGGCGGCAGTGAGCGCGCCGTGTCCTGCATGTGCACGGCATTCATTCCACCACCACGCACGCCGTCGCACCCTGCACGCAATCACACAAGGAACGCCTCCATGAAACATGCCATCGCCACCGCCGCCGTCTGCTTTGCCCTTGCCGCGTGCAGCAGCACGCCCATGGCCCAGGTGCAGCCGATCGACGGTGTGATTTCCGGCCAGTGCCACAGCGACATGGTGCGCGGCGCACTCGGACTGGCGGCTTCGGATGCCACCGTGGCGCGGGCGCGCGTGGACAGCGACAGCCTGCACGTGCGGGTGCTGCGCCACGACGGCCCACGGGTGCCACCGGCCCACGAAGGTGGCGACCGCCTGACCATCGAGAAGGGCCGCACCAACAACATCACCGCGATCTATTGCGGCTGAGCCGGCGTGCCCTGCGCAGCACGCGCAGGGTGGCTTGCTCCCACTGGCGCGGCCCACGCAGGCCAGCCAGCTTGGCCAGTTCGCCGCGCTCCCAGCCGGCGAACACGCACGGGTCGATGTAGGCCTTGCGGCACACCGCAGGCGTGTTGCCCAGCCGCGCCGCCACCTCGCACACCACCGCACGCTGTGCCTGCGCCAAGGCGCGCTGGCTGGCCGGCTCCGGCAGCTCGGTGGCGGCAAATGCCTGTACCGCGGCCACGGTGCCGCCCCACGTGCGGAAATCCTTGGCGGTGAAGTCCTCGCCCATCACCTCGCGCAGGTAGTCGTTCACTGCACCCGAATCCACCGGCTGCGGCGCGCCGTCGTCATCGCGGTACTGGAACAGCGCCTGCCCCGGAAGCTGCTGCAGGCGGCGTACCAGCAGCCCCAGCCTGCGATCGCCCACGGTCACTTCCTGCAGCTGCCCGGACTTGCCGCGGAAACGCATGCGCACCCGGCCGCCCTGCAGCAGCTCCAGATGGCGGTTGCGCAGTGTGGTCAGTCCGAACGAACGGTTCTGCTGCGCATAGGTTTCATTGCCGACCCGCACCAGCGTGTCGGCCAGCAGCGCGACCACCATGGCCAGCACTTTCTCCTTCGGGAAGCCGGGCCGCTTGAGATCGCGCGACAACCGCTGCCGCAATGCAGGCAGGGCCTCACCAAAGGCAATGATGCGGTCGAACTTGCCGGCGTCGCGCTCCCTGGCCCAGTCGGCGTGGTAGCGGTACTGCTTGCGTCCGCGCGCATCGCGGCCGGTCGCCTGCAGATGGCCATTGGCATGGGCGCAGATCCACACTGCGGTGTAGGCCGGCGGAATCGCCAGCGCACGGATGCGTTGCAGGGTGGTGGCATCGCGCAGCGCGTGGCCATCGGCATCGCGGTAGCTGAACCCCTTGCCGGCGCGGCGGCGGCTGATGCCGGGCTGGGTGTCATCAACGTAGCGCAGGCCCGCAGCGCGCGCGGCCTGTTGTTCCGGAGTGGTGGGTGTTGGCATGTCCGGCAGTGTCACTGGTGCGGCGCAGTGATCCTGTCGATAACACAAGACAAACACGTGAGGGTCGGTTCGCCGCTATGCTCGGGCTTTCACAACCCCTTCCGGAGTCATGATGTCGTTTCCGATTCGCGCCCGTTCGCTCTCCGTCCTGTTGCTGCCGGCCGTGCTGGCCCTGACCGCCTGCCAGGCACCGGCGCTGGATGAACAGGATTCGGCCACCGCCCATGCCCAGCAGGCCGCGGAGGCCGCCAAAGCACCGGCCGACGACGCCGGCAAGGCCACCGAGGCACCGCCCGTCGGCACCTGCGATGCCAGCCAGGTGCAGAGCCTGGTCGGCCAAGCCTACACCGATGCCCTCGGCAAGCAGGCGCAGGAAGATGCCGGGGCCAGTCAGGTGCGTGTGCTCAAGCCCAATGATGTGGCCACGATGGAGTTCCTCGGCGACCGCCTGAACATCGAAGTGGACGACAAGGGCGCGGTCAGCGGCACGCGCTGCGGCTGAGTCCGGCCCCGCGCCGGCACTGGGTTGCCGGCGCTTTCCGTTGCACCTGCAACCGTGTATTGCGGCGTTGCAGCAACCTGTGATCTAGTCGAGGCATCCGGTGGCCTCACGATGCGCTCCAGGGAATGAGCGGGGACGAGTGTCGCCGCCAACCCTATACGCATCGAGGTAGAGATGGCCCCCCGCAACCGCCAAGGGCTTTACGACCCGCGCTCCGAGCGCGATGCCTGTGGATTTGGCATGGTCGCCCAGCTCGACGATCAACCATCGCGCCTGTTGGTTGATACCGCCATCGCCGCGCTTTCGCGCATGACCCACCGTGGTGGCGTGGCCGCCGACGGCCTGACCGGCGATGGCTGCGGCCTGCTGCTGCGCCGCCCCGATGCGTTCCTGAAACTGCTGGCCAGCGAGGCCGGCATCACCACCACCGCGCGCTTCGCTGCCGGCCTGGTGTTCCTGCCGCACCAGGCCGACGCGGCGCAGGCCTGCCGCGCGCAGCTGCAGGCGCAGGTGGAAGCGGTGGGCTGCAAGGTTGCCGGCTGGCGCGAGGTACCGACCGACGACAGCGTCTGCGGCCAGCTGGCGCGCGACACGCTGCCGCGCATCGAGCAGGTGTTCGTCGACGCCGGCGTCGGCCAGGATGATGCCGGCTTCGCGCTGGCGCTGTTCCTGGCCCGTCGCCGCAGCGAACAGCAGCTGCGCGAACACGCCGACTTCTACGTCACCACCCTCACCCCGGATGCGATCAGCTACAAGGGCATGGTGCTGCCGGACAAGCTCAGCCGCTTCTTCCCGGACCTGCAGCGCCGCGAGCTGGCCTCCAGCGCCATCGTGTTCCACCAGCGCTTCTCCACCAACACGCTGCCGCGCTGGCCGCTGGCGCACCCGTTCCGCATGCTCGCCCACAACGGCGAGATCAACACCATCGAAGGCAATCGGCGCTGGGCGCAGGCGCGCAGCAAGGTGTGGAAGACGCCGCGCTTCGACATCGCCGAGTTCGACCCTGTCATCTCCATGCACGGTTCGGATTCGCAGAGCCTGGACAACATGCTGGAGCTGATGGTCGCCGGTGGCATGGAGCTGATCCAGGCGCTGCGCATCCTGGTGCCGCCGGCCACGCAATCGCTGGAATTCAAGGATCCGGACCTGGCCGCGTTCTACGAATTCCACGGCCTGAACAGCGAGCCATGGGACGGCCCGGCCGGCATCGTCGCCTGCGACAGCCGCTACGCCGTGTGTACCCTCGACCGCAACGGCCTGCGCCCGGCGCGCTGGATGCTGACCGCCGACCGCCACTTCCTGGTCGCCTCCGAAGCCGGCGTGTGGGAAGTGCCGACCGAACGCGTGGTGCGCAAGGGCAAGCTCGGCCCCGGCGAGATGGTGGCCATCGACCTCAAGCGTGGCGATCTGCTCGACTCCGACGCGGTGGACCGCATCAACCGTGGCCGCGCGCCGTACAAGCAGTGGCTGCAGCAGGGCGTCACCTACCTGCAGACCGAACTGATCGACCCGTCGCTGGTGGAAGAACCCTTCGACGAAGGCACCCTGCGCAGCTACCACAAGCTGTACCAGCTCAGCAGCGAGGAAGTGGAACAGGTGCTGCGTCCGCTGGCCGAGACCGAGCAGGAAGCCACCGGCTCGATGGGCGATGACACACCGATGGCCGTGCTGAGCCAGCGCAGCCGCCCGCTGTACGACTATTTCCGCCAGGCCTTCGCGCAGGTCACCAACCCGCCGATCGATCCGCTGCGCGAAGACTGCGCGATGTCGCTGTCCACCCAGCTCGGCAAGGAGACCAACATCTTCCATGCCGGCCCGGAGACGGTGAACCACGTCATCCTCAATTCGCCGGTGCTGAGCCAACGCAAGCTGCGCCAGCTGCTGAAGATGGACCAGTACGCGCAGGCCAACCGCCTGCTTGACCTGTCCTACAGCGAAGACGAAGGCCTGCGCGCCGGTATCGAGCGCATCTGCGCCGAGGCCGAGCAGGCCGCACGCGATGGCATGGTGATGCTGCTGCTGTCCGACCGCTACCCGGTGGCCGCGCGGCCGATGGTGCATGCGCTGCTCGCCACCAGCGCCATCCATCACCACCTCTCGCGGCTGGGCCTGCGTTGCGACGTGAACCTGATCGTCGAGACCGGCACCGCGCGCGACCCGCACCACATGGCCTGCCTGCTCGGCTTCGGCGCCACCGCGGTGTATCCGTACCTGGCCTACCAGACCCTGTTCGACCTCGGCCGCCGCGGCATCCTCAAGCTCAGCAAGGGCGGTGAGCAGTCGCAGATTGGCCGCCGCTACCGCAAGGGCGTCTACAAGGGCCTGTCGAAGATCATTTCGAAGATGGGCATCTGCACCGTGGCCAGCTACCGCGGCGCGCAGCTGTTCGAGATCATCGGCCTGGAACCTGAAGTTGTGGACCTGTGTTTCCCGGATACCGCCTCGCGCATCGGTGGCGCCGGTTTCGCCCGCCTGGATGCCGATGCACGCGAACTCCGCGCGCAGGCCTGGGACGCGCAGCAGGATGTGGATGTCGGCGGCCTGCTGAAGTACGTGCACGGCGGCGAGTACCACATGTACAACCCGGACGTGGTCACCACCCTGCAGCGCGCGGCGCGCAGCGGTGACCCGCGTGCGTGGCAGCAGTACTGCGATGCCGTGCATGCACGGCCGCCGTCGGCACTGCGCGACCTGCTGGAACTGGTGCCGGCGGCCACGCCCGTGCCGCTGGATGAAGTGGCACCTGCCAGTGCCCTGTTCCCGCGCTTCGATACCGCGGCGATCAGCCTGGGCGCACTGTCGCCGGAAGCACATGAAGCATTGGCCATTGCCATGAACCGCCTCGGCGGCCGCAGCAATTCCGGCGAAGGCGGCGAAGACCCCGCCCGCTATGGCACCGCAAAGCGCAGCAAGATCAAGCAGGTCGCCTCGGGCCGCTTCGGCGTCACCGCCGAGTACCTGGTCAACGCCGAAGTGCTGCAGATCAAGGTCGCGCAGGGCGCCAAGCCCGGCGAGGGCGGCCAGCTGCCGGGCCACAAGGTCAACGAACTGATCGCACGCCTGCGCTATGCACGCCCGGGCATCGGCCTGATCTCGCCGCCGCCGCACCACGACATCTATTCCATCGAAGACCTGGCCCAGCTGATCTACGACCTCAAGCAGGTCAACCCGACCGCGCTGGTGTCGGTGAAGCTGGTCAGCCATGCCGGTGTGGGTACGATTGCCGCCGGCGTGGTCAAGGCCGGTGCCGACCTGATCACCATCTCCGGCCACGACGGCGGTACCGGTGCCTCGCCGGTCAGCTCGATCCGCTATGCCGGCGTGCCGTGGGAACTGGGCGTGGCCGAAGCGCACCAGGCGCTGCTGGCCAACGACCTGCGCGGGCGCACCCTGCTGCAGACCGATGGTGGCCTGAAGACCGGCCTGGACGTGGTCAAGGCCGCGCTGCTGGGTGCGGACAGCTTCGGCTTCGGCACCGCGCCGATGATCGTGCTGGGCTGCAAGTACCTGCGCATCTGCCATCTGAACAACTGCGCCACCGGCGTGGCCACCCAGGACGAGCGCCTGCGCGAGAACCACTTCACCGGCCAGCCCGAGCGCGTGGAGAACTTCTTCCGCCTGCTGGCCGAGGAAGTGCGCGGCTGGCTGTCGTACCTGGGCGCGCGTTCGCTGGAAGAGATCGTCGGCCGCACCGACCTGCTGCGGCAGATCGAGGCCGCACCGCGCGACGGTGTACGCGTGGACCTGTCGCGCCTGCTGGCCGATGCCCGTTACGAAGGCAGCCACTGCGCCGCGCAGCGCCTGTACGAATCACCGGACAGCCTGGCCACGCAGATGGACGGCCTGCTGGCCCCGGCCATCGAACACAAGCGCGGCGGCGAACACCGCTTCCTGATCCACAACACCGACCGCAGCATCGGCACGCGCCTGGCTGGCGCCGTGGCGCGCGCGCATGGCAACCAGGGCATGGCCGAGGCGCCGCTGGAACTGCGCTTCCGCGGCAGTGCCGGACAGAGTTTCGGTGCCTTCAACGTCGGCGGCCTGCACCTGGAAGTGGAAGGCGAAGCCAACGACTACGTCGGCAAGGGCATGGCCGGTGGCCGCTTGGTGGTACGCCCACCGCGCGGCGCGCGCTTCGAGGCACGCAGCACGGCCATCATCGGCAACACCTGCCTGTACGGCGCCACCGGGGGCGAGCTGTTTGCTGCTGGCCGCGCGGGCGAGCGCTTCGCGGTGCGCAATTCCGGCGCGCTGGCGGTGGTGGAAGGGGCCGGTGATCACTGCTGCGAGTACATGACCGACGGCGTGGTGCTGGTACTGGGCAAGGTCGGCCTGAACTTCGGTGCCGGCTTCACCGGTGGCCTGGCCTACGTGCTGGACGTGGATCGCGATTTCGTCGATCGCTACAACCACGAGCTGATCGACATCCACCGCGTGTCGGCCGAGGGCTTCGAGAACTACCGCCAGCACCTGCACCGCCTGATCGGCCGCCACCGCGAACTGACCGGCAGCATCTGGGCGCAGCAGATCCTGGACGAGTTCCGCGATTACATCGGCAAGTTCTGGCTGGTCAAACCCAAGGCCGCCAGCATCGAGTCGCTGACCGAAACCCTGCGCCGCGCCGCATAACGGTAGTACCGGCCGCTGGCCGGCAACCCAGGATCACGTAGTGCCGGCCGCTGGCCGGCAACCGCAAAAAACCACAGAGCCCGCCATGAGCCGCAAGCACGCCTTCCAGTTCCTCGACCTGCCCCGCACCATGCCGCAGCGCATTCCGGTGGAACTGCGCACCTCCGGCGACTGGGGTGAGCTGTACGGAAAATTCGGCAAGGAAGATGCCCAGTACCAGGCCGGCCGCTGCCTGGACTGCGGCAATCCGTACTGCAGCTGGAAGTGCCCGGTGCACAACGCCATCCCGCAGTGGCTGCAGCTGGTGCAGGAGAACCGCATCCACGAAGCGGCCACGCTGTGCCACAGCACCAACCCGCTGCCGGAAGTGTGCGGCCGCGTCTGCCCGCAGGACCGGCTGTGCGAAGGCAGCTGCACGCTGGAGGAATTCGGCGCGGTCACCATCGGCGCGGTCGAGAAGTACATCGTTGATACCGCGCTGGCCACGGGCTGGCGCCCGGACCTGGGCGCGGTGCAGCCGACCGGCCACAGCGTGGCGGTGATCGGCGCCGGCCCGGCCGGGCTGGCCTGTGCCGACCGCCTGGCGCGCGCCGGCATTGCCGCGGTGGTCTACGACCGCTACGAACAGATCGGCGGCCTGCTGCAGTTCGGCATTCCCAGCTTCAAGCTGGACAAGGACGTGATCCACCGCCGCCGCGAAGTGCTCGAGGGCATGGGCGTGCAGTTCCGCCTCGGCGTGGAGATCGGCCGTGACCTCAGCGTGCAGCAGTTGCTGGACAGCCACGATGCGGTGTTCGTCGGTACCGGCGCCTACCGCTATACCGACGGCGGCCTCGACGGGCAGGACCTGAAAGGCGTGCTGCCGGCTTTGCCGTTCCTGGTGCAGAACAGCCGCATCGTCGGTGGTGATGATCCGAAGGGCCGGCCGATCGCCGGCTGGGAAGACACCATCGCCCTGCCCGATCTCAACGGCAAGCGCGTGGTGGTGCTCGGTGGTGGCGATACCGGCATGGACTGCGTGCGCAGCGCGGTCCGGCTGGGCGCGGCCAAGGTGACCTGCGCCTATCGCCGCGACGAGGCCAACATGCCCGGCAGCGCGCGCGAGGTCGCCAATGCGCGCGAGGAAGGCGTGCGCTTCCTGTTCAACCGACAGCCGCTGTCGATCGAAGCCGGTGCCGATGACGAAGTGATTGGTGTAACCGTGGTCGAGACCCGCCTGGGCGAGCCGGATGCCAACGGCCGCCAGAATGCGGTGCCGATCGACGGCAGTGAATCGCTGCTGGAGGCGGACGTGGTGATCATCGCCTTCGGCTTCTCGCCGACCGTACCGGCCTGGCTGGCCGAACACGGCGTGGAAGGCCAGTCCAACGGCCGCATCGTGGCCGGGGGCAAGGACCGCCTGCCCTTCCAGACCGCGCACCCACGCTTGTTCGCCGGTGGCGACGCAGTGCGTGGCGCCGACCTGGTGGTGACCGCCGTGGCCGAAGGCCGCGACGCCGCCGCCAGCATCATCCGCCTACTGGCGCACTGAATCCGGCGCCAGCAGCACGGCCAGCAAGCCACGCAGTTCCTGCCCCTCTACCGGCTTGGCCAGGAAATGATCGATGCCCGCTTCGCGGCAGGCCTCGCGGGTGCGGTCCAGCACGCTGGCCGTGAGGGCGATGATCGGGACCTGCGCGCGAACCTCGCAGGCATCGGCACGGATGGCCCGTGCCAGGGCGAAGCCATCCATGTGCGGCATGTGGCAGTCGGTGATGACCAGGTCGAACGCCTGCGCCTGCCAGGCCTCGAAGGCCTGGCGACCATCGGTGCAGGCGTGCACCTGCAGCCCCAGGTCGCGCAGCCGCTGCTCCAGCAGATGCAGGTTGGTGGGATGATCTTCAGCCACCAGCACCCGGGCCGACGACGGTGGCCACGCCGCCTCTGCCGGAAGCGGCAACGCCTCCGCAGGCAACTCACAGGCGTCCAGGTCCAGTTCCAGCCATACGGTGGTGCCCTTGCCCGGCGTGCTGCGCAGGCAAAGTTCTGCTTCCATCGATGCGGCCAGTTCACGGCAGATCGCCAGGCCCAGGCCGCTGCCGCCGAAACGGCGCGTTGTCGATGCCTCGGCCTGCGTGTAGGCCGCGAACACCGCCTGTTGCCGTTCCGGACTGATGCCCACACCGCTGTCACTTACCTGCAGGCGAAGGCGTTGGCCGCCATCGCGCTGCTGCAGCACCCGCACCTGCAGGTCCACGCCGCCATGCTCGGTGAACTTGAGCGCGTTGCCGGCAAGGTTGAACAGGATCTGGCGCAGGCGCAGGCCGTCGGCCAGCGATCCGGCCTGCAATTCCGGATCAAGTTCGATCCGCAGATGCAGGCTCCGGCTGGCCGCCACCGGCATCAGCAGCTGCTGCACCGCACGCACCAGTGCCGCCACGCTCGTGGGCTGCAGCTGCAGCGGCAGTGCCTGCAGCCGTTGGCTGTGCAGCACATCGTCCAGGATCTGCCGCAGCATCTGGGCAGCATCACCTACGGTCACCAGCACCTGTTGCTGGCGGTGATCCAGATCGCTGCCCGCCAACCGCTCGAGCATGCCCAGCAGGGTGCTCATCGGCGTGCGGATCTCGTGGCTCATGGTTGCCAGGAAATGGGTCTTGGCCAGCGCGCCCTGCTCGGCCGCATGGCGCGCCTCGGCCAGCGCATGGGTGCGCGACTGCACTTCGCTTACGTCGATCCAGTAGCCACTCCACTCGACGTCGCTGCTGTCCAGGGACAGCGGCCGTCCATGCGAGTGGACCCAACGCCAGCCCTGTGGCGAGCGCGTGCGGAAGATGACGTCGATCGCGCCCCGCGCCAGGGCAGCGGCGTCGACGGTGTCCATCAGCCGCGAGCGATCATCGGGATGAACCGCTGCCAGCAGGCGCTGTTGATCGATCAGGGCGGTTTCCACGCTGATTCCGAACAACGCCTGCACATCGCCTGCGATCTGGGGAAAGCTGTAACGGCCGGCGGCGGAGCGGCGCGCCTGATAGACCACCGCTGGCAGGTTCGAGGTCACCTCCTGCAGGCGTTGCGCAGCCTCGCGGCGGCGCTCGCTCTCGCGATGCACGCGCCAGTAGCCGAAGGCGTACACCAGTACGAGCGCCAGCAGGGTCAGCGAGGCCGGCACCAGCCAGCGCAAGGGGGACGCCGAGGACGGGTGTCGCGGCTGGTCTGGCAGCCAGGCCCTGCGGATCGCCGCGCGATCGTTCGCGGACAGTTGCGACACGGCCTGCTCGAACAGCGGGATGACGTCGGCGCAGGCCTGCACCGTGGCCAGCACCGGCGCATCGTCGATTCCGGCCGGCGCGGCGATTACCAGCGGCTCGCCCTGATAGTGGCGTAACGCGGCCTCGACCTCGCCAAGATTGGCGACCACGGCATCGACCAGGCCCGTGCCCAGCAGTGACAGGGCGTCGTCGATGGAGGCGGGGGGCAACAGCTGCACGCCAGGTGCCTGTTCGGTCAGCGCCCCGACCAGAGACAGCGGGTCGGGACTGGCCACGGTGCGTCCGCGCAGTGCTTCCAGGCCCAGCACCGGCGATGCATCCCGGCGCCGGACGATGACCTGTGGAAGCTGCACGTAGGGCGCACTGGCCACCCAACCCGCTGGCAACTGCGAGCGCGGCCAGCCCAGCAGCGCCTGGACGTCGGGCGGTACCGTTCCCTCGGCGATGGCGGCGGTTGGCAATGGCTGCATCTGCAGTGGCCGCTGCGCGCCCAGCAGCTTCAGGTACTGCGCGCTGAGCCCGCCCGGCTGGCCCTGCTCGCTGGAGGACAACGGCGCGCGGTCGGCGGGCCAGGCAATGCGCAGCGGCGTCCTGCAATCCGCAGCGGCGGCCAGGGCAGGCAACAGCAGGCCGGCCACGACCGCGGTGGCGGCACGCAGGCCAGCAGCGTTCACGATGGGCATCCTCTTCTGGCGGGTGGAAATGAACGGCCGCGCAGCGGTACCGCTGCCTCTTACGCTAGCGGCGCGTGGACGAGGCGCAATGAAGAAAGTTGTAAAAGCACCAAGATAGGTGAATGGCGACATACACTGCCGCTTTCACCCGTATCTGCGGAGCATTCGATGCGCATCGGCCTGGCTGCCAACCGTCTCCACCACCACGACGCGCGCGCCGCCCTGTTCCGCTGGCTGCGCGTCAGCGAACCCGGTCTGCGCGAGCTGGGCGTGTCGCTGCACGCGGTCGGCCGCACCCATGACGCGATCGAGCGACAGGGCTTCCTGAGCGGATACGCAGGCCTGCACCGCTATCCCTACGGTCGCGAGGGTGGCCTGATGAAGCTGGTCGCCGAGGTGGTTGGCATGGGGCCGGAACGGACGTTGGATGGTGCGATCTACCTGATCGACCCGGTCGATCCGTCCTCCGTGTTTCCGGAAGCCACGGCGCTGAAGCGGCAGTGCGTGATCCACGGCAAGCCGTTCATTTCCACCGTGGCCACCGCGCGCGACTGGGTGGAGGTGGAACGCATCCACGCCGGCCTGGCCGCCGATGCCGGGGCTGACGACCTGCACGCGTTCGAGGGGCAGACGCTGGCGCTGATCGCGCACGACGCGATGAAGCCGGCGATGCTGGCCTTCGCCGACGAGCACTTCGAGGTGCTGGCCCGGTTCGGTGAGCGGGTGGCAACCGGGACTACCGGCCAGCGTTTGAACGAGCTGGCCTGGAGCCGTGGCTGGCCCAGCGATACACCTTGGGTGACGCGCTACCAGAGCGGTCCGATGGGCGGTGATGCGCAGATTGCAGACCGGGTGCTGGAAGGGCGCTGCCAACGCGCGATCTTCTTCGAGGACCCGCATGTGGCGCGCCAGCATGAGGCGGATATCCAGCTGCTGGAGCGGGCGGTGACGACGGTGACCGACCAGGCGGTGTGCATAACGGCACCGCGGGTGGCCGCGCGGTGGGCGACGGCGGCGGCGTTGCGGGCGGGGTGAGGGTTTCGGCCAACGGCTGAGCCCCTCGTGGTGGGTGGCATCCGACGGCAGAGCCGTGCTTGGCCGGGCGGGTGAGCCATGCAGGGGACGCTGCAAGTACGTCCCTGTAAGCTCGATGGCGCCATCCATGGCGCCAACGCCCCTGCATGGCCCACCCGCCCGTCCTTCGACAGTTTCCGGTGTGCCCACCACGGAAGAAAGAAGGAAGAGCAAGAGCCGGTCGCGCGCTGTGCGCGCTCTTCTGTTGAGCCGAAGGCAGCGGCAGGAGCCGCTGCCAACGTCGCTTGCGACGGCCCGAAGGGTGCCGGTCAGGACGACCGGCATCGCCATGCTCGGCTGCTCTTCAACGTGATGACTGGAATCCCGCGCTGCGCGCGTCAGCCGAGCGTGGGCTCGGCTCTACAGGGTGCGGGGCGCGGTCACAGCAGCTGGCGCAGCATCGCTTTGAGGCGTCGCCCTTCCAGCTGGAAGTAGTCGCGCTGCTCGCGCCAGGCGGGGAAGCGTTGTTCCACTTCGTGCCAGAACGCGGGCGAGTGGTTGGGCTGGATCAGGTGGCAGAGTTCATGCACCAGCACGTACTCGAACGCTTCCGAACGGCCAAGCACCAATGCCAGGTCCAGCGCCATGCTGCCGTCGGGGGCCAGCGAGCCCCATTGCGAGGACATCACCTTCAGCCGCAGGCGGCTGGGCGCGCGCGGCAGGGTGGGCAGGTACTTCGGCAACCATCGGCCGACGTCGGCGCGGGTCTGTGCTTCGTAGAACTCGCGCAGCAGGCGGCGCAGGGTGGCGTCACCGCCACGGGTCGGCCACTGCACGCAGGCGCCGTGCGCGTCGATCTCCAGTCGTGCGTAGCGGCCTTCCTGCCAGCGCAGCGGCAGCAGTTCACCGCGCAGTGGCAGCACGCCGTCTTCGCCGGGCTGCAGCGGTGCCGGCAGGCCCTGGCCCTGGTACTGGCGCAGCTGCAGCGCCAGCCAGTCGCGGTGCTGTTCCAGGAAGCGTTCGCCCATCACCAGGCTTGCCCGCAGCGGCAGGGTCAGGCGCGCGCCGCGCTCGTCCACGCTCAGCTTGATGCGCCGCGCACGCGGGTCGCGCACGCGCAGCACCTCGATCTCGGCATCCTCCAGCCGCAGGCGAACGGTGTCGCGCTGTACGGTGGCGGGCGGGGTCGGGCTGATCAGGCGGCGCAGCAGACGGCTCATGCGCCCAGCATAGCGCCGCTTCGGGCCGCCGGATGACCGGCGGCCGTCGGGCTGCCTGTTCAGTCAGCCTTGCTGAGCTTGAAGGCTTCTTCCAGCAACAGGAACAGGCGGCGGATTTCGGCGCTCTGCAGGGCGAAGCGGGCGTCGAACTCGGCGCGGCGGCCGTCTTCGTCGGCGTGCTCCAGCTGGTCCAGGGCACCGTCGAGGAACTTCAGCTTGCGCACGATCAGGTCATCGCCGATCACGAACGAGAGGTTGTCCTCGAAGATCAGCGCCAGCTTGGTCACCTGCTTGCCGGCATCCAGGTGCTTGTCGATCTCGTCGCAGCGCAGCTCCTGGTGCTGGCACTTGACCACCGCGCCGCCTTCCACCGGATCCTTCATCTCGCACTCTTCGCCCAGGCTCAGCCCGGTCGGCAGCGGCTCGCCGGCGATCCAGCCGGTCAGGATCGAGCGCGGCGCGACTTCGGCGTTCAGCGGCATCGCCGGGAAGCTGCCGAGCAGGCCCCGGATGTCGGACATGAAGTATTCGCCGGTCTTGCGGCTGGAAGTATCCACCGCGACGTAGCCGTGCTGCAGGTCGATGAAGGCGTCGTTGCGCGAGGACTTCACGAAGGCGCGCGGCAGCAGTTCATGCAACAGGTCGTCCTTCATGCGCTTGCGCTCGCGGCCACCCGGGCGGCGGCCTTCCTTCTCCTCGATCTCCTCCAGCTTGCGCTCGAGCAGGTCGTTGACCACCGCCGCCGGCAGGATCTTGTCCTCGCCGCCCACGGTCAGCCACAGGTGCTCGGCGATGCGGTGGGAGAGCAGTTCCTTCTCCTCGCGGCCGAACGGCGAGATGAAGCCGCGCGAATTCATCTCCAGTGCGCCGACCGGCTTCAGCAGGGCGTGTGGCAGCAGGGTGTCGACTTCGGAAAAATCGGTGGTGGTCGGGAAACGGAAGAACGTCAGGTTGCGAAAGAACATGGAATTCCGGATGGCAAAGAGGAAGGGCGGCCGACCTTAAACGGCGGGCGTCTCGGGATCTGCGTCGGCGTCGGCCGGGGAACCGGCCAGCCAGGCATGGGCGTCGGGCAGCGGCGCGTCGTCGCGACGGCCCAGCGCCATGAAGTCGAACAGGGTGGTGTCAGCCAGCTGCGAGGGCCGGACTTCGCCCATGGCACGCGCGATCTGCTCGATGCGGCCCGGGTGGTCCTTTTCCCATTGCTTCAGCATCAGGCCGACCTGGCGGCGCTGCAGGTTCTCCTGGCTGCCGCACAGGTTGCAGGGAATGATCGGGAACTGGCGCGCCTGCGCGTACTCGACGATGTCGCTCTCGCGCACGTAGGCCAGCGGCCGGATCACCACGTGCCTGCCGTCGTCGCTGCGCAGCTTCGGCGGCATGCCCGACAGCTTGGCGTGGTGGAACAGGTTCATGAAGAACGTGGCCACCATGTCGTCGCGGTGGTGGCCCAGCGCGATCTTGGTGAAACCGTGGGTTTCGGCGTAGTTGTACAGCGCGCCACGACGCAGGCGCGAGCACAGCGAACACATGGTCTTGCCTTCCGGAATGACCCGGCTGACCACCGAATAGGTGTCCTGCTCGATGATGTGGTACGGCACGCCCAGCCCGGCCAGGTACTCCGGCAGCACATGCTCGGGGAAGTCCGGCTGCTTCTGGTCCAGGTTCACCGCCACCAGCTCGAACGGCACCGGCGCCTTCTTCTGCAGCTGCAGCAGCACGTCCAGCAGGGTGTAGCTGTCCTTGCCGCCGGACAGGCAGACCATCACCTTGTCACCGGCCTCGATCATGCCGAAGTCGGCGATCGCCTCGCCAACCTGGCGGCGCAGGCGCTTGGCCAGCTTGTGCTGCTCGCGCTCGGCCAGCCGCGGATCGCGGGCGGTGCGCGGCTGGGGATCGGGAAGGGAAATCACGGCACTCATGGGGTCCATTCTAACGGCTCGGAGCCGCCCCGGCCGGGGGTCGGAATTCCCCTCTCCCGGCAGTCATCATCGCTGTGTATGCTCGGAGGCTGTGGACACCTACAGCCCCGCCGAGATCGTCGAACGCCTCGCCGCCCTGCGCGCCGAGCATCGCCTGCTGGATGAACAGATCACCCGCATGGCCGCCAATGGCGAGGACGAGCTGGAATCCAAGCGCCTGAAGCGGCGCAAGCTGCAGTTGAAGGACTGCATCGCCAAGCTGGAAAGCCTGCAGATTCCCGACGAACCGGCCTGAGCCTGGTTCAGGTGGGTGCCAACCTTGGTTGGCACAGATGGAAGGTGTGTGGACCAAGGTCCACACCCACCGCAGGATTCAGTTCAATCCTGCGGCGCAGGCTCGTCCGGGCGTGCCGCTTCCGGGCTGACCCGTTCGATGGTGTGGCGCAGTTCGCGGCCGAGGATGAACTTGGCGTCCTTGGCCCAGGCATCCAGGCGCTCGTCGAACAGCAGCTTGCTGTTCTCGTCCGGCCACACCAGGCGCAGTTCGCGCAGCTTCTGGATGAAGCCGCGGAACAGGGTGCGGTCGAAGAACTCCGGCGCGGCCGGTGCATAGAGCAGGCTCAAGCGCTGCGCCGCCTGCTGGCACAGGCTTTCCAGCTCGGCCGCACCCAGCACGCCCGGGCCATTCTTCACCAGCACCGAGATGGCGATGTAATAGCGCTCGAACGCCTGCTGCAGCGAGTGGCCGATCGCACGCAGGCGGAACACTTCGTCGGTCTGCCCGGTGTTGCGCGCCAGGATGCCGCCGTCGTCATCATTGACGTTCTGCAGCAGGCCCTCGCGCACGAACACGTTGATGGTCTGGTCGATGCGCTGCGCGAACTCGTCCTCGCTCCACGGCAGGAACAGCTCGGCCTGCAGGAACGGGTACACCGTGCGGCCCAGCTGGACCAGGCCGGTGCGGCTCATGCGGCGGTTGTTCTGGAAGCAGCAGGCCACCCACGACGAGGCGGTGAACAGGTGCAGCACGTTGTTGCGGAAGTAGCTCAGCAGCACCGCGGTATCGCCGCTGACGCTGAGCACATCGCCCAGCGGGTGCTTGATGCGGGTGAGGACGTTGATTTCCTCGGCGTGGGCGATGATCCGCTCCGGCGAGTGCGGGGTCACCGTCACCCGGTCCGAGTACGGCATTTCGACCAGCAGGGTCTTGCACAGCTCGATCTGCGCGATCAGGTCGGCCTCGCCCATCGCATGCTTCGGCGTGGACAGCAGGGCCAGCGCCAGCAGGTTGATCGGGTTGACGTCGGCAGCACCGTTGATGTGCACCTGGATGCGCTCGGCCAGCGTATCCACCGTGGTCGACAGCCACGCCGGCTTCTCGTCCTCGGACACCGCCTCGCCCTTCCACTCCGGCGCCTTCTCGGCCAGCACGTCGTTCAGCGCGATCGGCTCGCCGAAGTTCACCACCACCTGGCCGTAGTTCTGCTTGAGCACCTTGGGGATGCCCCACAGCAGCGACCAGATCGATTCCTTCTCCTTCGGCCGCCCGGACAGTTCGTCCAGGTAGCTGCCACCTTCCATCAGCTTCTCATAGCCGATGTAGATGGGCTGGAACAGCACCGGCTTGCGCGGCTGGCGCAGGAACGCGCGCAGCGTCATCGAGATCATGCCGCCCTTGGGCTGCAGCAGGCGGCCGGTGCGCGAACGGCCACCCTCGACGAAGTACTCCAGCGAGTAGCCACCGGCCACCAGCTGCGCGACGTACTCACTGAGCACGGCCGAGTACAGCGCGTTGCCGCGGATCGAGCGGCGGATGAAGAACGCACCGCCCTTGCGCAGCAGGGTGCCGACCACCGGCAGGTTCAGGTTGATGCCGGCCACGATGTGCGGCGGCACGATGCCACGGTCGTACAGCAGGTAGGACAGCAGCAGGTAGTCCATGTGGCTGCGGTGGCTGGGCACGTAGACCACTTCGTGGCCCGGTGCGGCGGCCTTGAACTTGTCCAGATGGTGCACCAGCACGCCCGCATAGATGCGGTTCCACACGTGGCTGAGCATGAAGCTGGCCGAACGCACCACCGGGCTGGAGTAGTCCGCGGCGATTTCCCAGGCGTAGGCGTGCGCCTTCTTCCAGGCATCGGCCGGCTTGGAGTTGTCGCGCTTGGCCTGCGCGGCAATCGCTTCGCGCACCGGTTCGGCGGCCAGCACCTGGTCCACCAGCAGGCGCCGGGTCGACAGGTCAGGGCCGATCACCGATTCACGGATGCGGCGGAAATGGGTACGCAGCACGCGCTGCAGCTTGCGTACCGTGCGCTCCGGCTCCAGGCCTTCGTCAACGGTGTTGCGCAGCGAGATCGGCGGTGCGAAGCGGACGATGGTGCTGCGACCATTCAGCAGCACCGCCAGCAGGCGGCGGAAGCGGCCGACCAGCGCCCAGTTTTCCGAGAACAGCACCGCGAACCAGCCGCTCTGCTTGTCCGGCGCGCGGCCGACGAAGATCGACACCGGCACCAGGTGGACATCCAGGTCCTCGCGCACGCGGTGCGCCTGCAGGACCTTGGCCAGCGAGTCGGAATGGGTCTTGGCGCCCCGCTGTTCGGGAATCAGCGAATTGCTGGAGCTGCGGCGCGACAGTGCCAGGTAAGCGCGCTTGCGCCCGGTCGGGTCACCGGCCAGCGGCACCAGCGGCGACGGCAGGCCGGCCTGGCGGCAGGCCTTGTCCAGGATCAGCGCGTTGGACAGGCCATAGTCTTCCAGCACGTACATGACCGGGCGGCCATCGTTGTACTGGCCCGGGTCTTCCGGCTCGATCTTCAGCGACAGCCACGGCTCGACCAGGCGGCCCAGAAGTCTTGCCCACAGCGGGCGGCGGCCGGCCGGACGCGCATGCGCGGGCGGCGGTACCGGGTTCGGGCCGGTACCGGTCGAGGGGGACGCCGGCACCGTATCGGCGGGCGTCGACTGGGATTCTTCGCCGGGGAACGGCAGCGGGTTCTGTTTCGACATCGGCGCCATTATGGCTTAGGCGGTGGCGTTGCCGCTTCCCCACCCTCGGCGGGGGCTTCAGCCGGTTCGGGTGCGGCGGCGGCGCGGGCCGCATCGGCCTTGCGCAGCAGGGCGTCGGTGTCGGCCAGGGTTCGGGTCAGGTACCAGTGGCCTTCGCGCCGGCTCAGCGGCAGCTGCAGGCTCATCTCGCGACCAGCGAGGTCGTAGCGCAGGCGTACCAGCGCGTTGTCGCCTTCCACCGACAGCAGTTCGCCGCGCACGCTGCGCAACGCGTCGTCCACGCCCAGCCCGTAGCTGCCCAGCACCGCCTTGAGGGTGTGGATGAACGGCGCCAGCTGCTCCAGGCTGCCTTCCATGCCCGCGGCCTGCAGGCCGGCTTCGTCGTCGAAGCCAACCTTGTTGGCGGCGCCGACCAGCGCGGCGATGGTGCTGCGTGCGCGGGCCCGGTCACTGATCGGGGCGCCCTGCGCCCAGCCGGCCAGGGTTTCGACGAGGGCGATGTAGTGCGCCTGCTGGCCCGGTGTATAGCCCTTCTGGTGGCGCAGGTACTGCACACCGAAGTTGCCCATCGACTGTGCAGCCTGGCGCACGGCGCCGGCTTGGCCGGCCAGCTGGCGATCGAAGCTGCGCTGCAGTTCTGCACCGGCGTTGGGCTTGCGCAGTGCGGCCAGCATCGGCAGCAGCTGGTCGCCCAGCGGCAGTTCGGTCAGCGGCCATTGGCTGTGGCCTTCGGTCCAGGCCTGTTGCAGGCGCTGGTACTGGCTCGGCGGTACCGACAGCTTTGCGTAGCCGACCAGATCGTCCTCGGCCAGGCGCAGCGCCATCGCCTGCACCGCCGCGACCGGCTCAGCCGCCGGCTTGGCCGGGTCCTGGGCAGATTCACGACACGCCGCCACGGCCAGCAGCAGCATGGCTGCCAGCCCCCATCCACGCGCAGACCTTCCTCGCACTGCCACGCTCATGCACTCGGACTCCCCGGACCGGTCCGCATCTTGCGGCCTGTGACGTGACAGCGGCAAGCCGGGGGGGCAACTTGGGGTCAGATCCCTTCTGCCAGGGGCAGAAGGGATCTGACCCCGGGCCGGGCCCCGCGCATAAAAAAAGAGCCGGGATCACGGGGGATCACAGGCTCTTCAAGCCGGCACAAGGCCGGTGGACAGTGTTGTGGCACATGTCCGGCCCGAGGACCGGATGGCGGCGATCCTACGCTGCCTCTCAAGTTAAGGCAACACTTCACGTAATGTCATATAAATTATTGATTTTATTTAATTTAATGACCCGCAACACCAAGCCCGTGGAATCTACGGCATGTTTTGTGGCGATTCGGGCACAACCGCTCCCCAGGCCGGATGCAAAAACGCCACCCCGCGCGGGACGGGGTGGCGTTCGAGCGTGCAGCTCTGGCCGCGGAATCTCAGCGTGCAGCCAGCGCCGACGCGATTTCCTGCTGGATCGCCCGTGCCGCGGCCTGCGGATCGGTGGCCAGGCGGATCGGGCGGCCGACCACGATGGCGTCAGCGCCATCGGCGAAGGCCTGGGCCACGCCAACGGTGCGCTTCTGGTCATCGCCGACCGGGCCACCCGGACGGATGCCCGGGCAGACGATCGAGAAGCCCGCGCCCGTGGCAGCGCGGATCGGCCCCGCTTCCTGGCCCGAGGCGATCACGCCATCGATGCCGGCGGCCTGGGCGGCCAGCGCGCGCTCGACCACCACGTCGACCGGTTCGCGGTCGATGCCCATCTGTGCCAGGTCCGGGCGGCCCATCGAGGTCAGCACGGTCACCGCCAGCAGGCGCATGTCGCCGCTGTTGGCGGCCGCGCAGGCCTCCATCATGGCCGGGTGCCAACCATGGATGGTGGCGTAGCTGACCGGCCACTGCGACAGGCGCTTGATCACCGCCGCAGCGGTGGCCGGGATGTCGAAGAACTTCAGATCGACGAACACGCGCTTGTCGCGGCGGGCCAGCTCGTCCAGCACCTGGAAGTACTCGCCCGACGCCAGCAGTTCCATGCCGATCTTGTAGAACGCCACGCTGTCGCCGAGGCGATCGACCCATTCCAATGCCTGCACGCGGTCGGGCACGTCCAGCGCGAAGATCAGGCGCTCGTCATCGCGCAGCGGCAGCGGCGCGCGGCTCACGGTGCGTAGTCCAGGGCAGCGCGCTTGGCGTCGTGGCGGGCCTGGCGCGACTGGCTGTAGTCGTTGTTGAACTGCGCCGGCTCGAAGCCGCCGTAGGTCGGGTTCGGCAGCATCCACCAGCGTTCGCCGAACCAGTCGTGGTACTGCTGCAGCAGGGCGTCACGGCCCTCGTTGGTGTTGGCGGTCACTTCCACGAAGTCGCCCAGCTGGTCGCCGAACTGCATCAGCACGCGGTACTTCTGCCCGGCCAGGCGGCGGCGGCAGTTCTTCTCGCTGCCGGCCTGCTCGCAGCCTTCGACCACGGTGCCCAGGCCGAGGAACACGCTGTCATCGGCCACCGGCAGGCCCTGCTCGCGCAGGTTGGCCAGGGTCGCGTCCTTCAGGTGCACGGCGCGGTTGGAGATGTACAGCAGGGTCACGCCCTTGGCGTTGGCGGCCTTGGCGAAATCAACCACGCCCGGAATGGCCTTGGCCTTCTTCTCGGCCACCCACTGGTCCCAGCTCAGCTCGTCGTACTCCTTGCCATCGCGCACCAGGCGCGCCTGGTAGGGCGAGTTGTCCAGCACGGTCTCGTCCACGTCCAGCACCACGGCCGGCTTCAGGCCCTTGGCCTCGTTGCCGCGTTCTTCCGGCACCAGCGCGTCCCAGTGGGCTTCCTTCAGCGCTGCATCCAGGTGGTTGGCGGCGGCACGGTAGGTCTGCTCGGTGATCGCCTTGTACTCCTGCGCGCGCTGCATCCACAGCACGGCGTTGAGATTGTCGTTGGCGGTCGCATCAAGCGCGCCATCGGCCTTGGCGGCAGCGGCCGGGGCCTCCGGGGCAGCGGCTTCGGCAGCAGGCGCATCCACGCGCTTGCAGGCGGACAGGCCCAGCGCCGCCGTGGCGAGCAGGGTCAGGGACAGGGAAACAGGACGACGCATGGATTCACCGGCAATCAGATATACCCGCGCATTTTACCGGCAAAGGCGGCCTCGGGACGGCTATGCTTGGCGGTTGACCCGTTGCCCTTCCGGAGGCCGCCATGACCGATTCCGTCCAGACCCCCGACGTTCCCCTGCTCGACGCCGTGCAGGCCCGCCTGCTGGGCTGCCTGGTGGAGAAGGAGGCAACCACACCGGACACCTACCCGCTGACGGTCAATGCGGCCCAGTCGGCCGCCAACCAGAAGACCGCCCGCGAGCCGGTGATGAACGTCGACGCTGGCAGCGTGCAGCACGCCCTGCGCCAGCTGGAGACACTTGGGCTGGCACGCCAGCACTTTTCTTCACGCGCCGACCGTTACGAACACCGGCTGCAGGGCGCGCTGGACCTGACCCGGCAGCAGACCGTGCTGCTGGCGATGCTGCTGCTGCGAGGTCCGCAGACCCTGGGCGAGCTGGTCTCGCGCAGCGAGCGCCTGCACCGCTTCGCCGATGCCGATGAAGCCCGCCACGCCATCGAGCGCCTGCAGCAGCGCGCGCTGCTGGTGGTGCTGCCGCGCGCCAGCGGCCAGCGCGAGGACCGCTACATGCACCTGCTGTGCGGTGAAGTGGATGGCGCCGCCCTGGCAGCGAAGTACGCCAGCGCTGGCGGCGGCAGCGAGGCCGCCGACCCGGGCCTGGCCGAGCGCGTCGCCCAGCTGGAAGCAGCGGTGGCCGAGCTGCAGGCACAGCTGGCGGAACTGCGGGGCTGAAGGGTGGGTGCCGACCGTTGGTCGGCACCCACCACGATCAGCCCACCGGGGTCGGATCCCGCACTGCTGGCTCTGACCCCATCGCCACCTCGGGTTGCCGGCCAGCGGCCGGCACTACCCGACCTCTGCCGCACCCGGCGTGGCATACAAGCGGCTCGGGCTGTCCACGCCCGGCAACTGGATCACCCCACGCACCTGCATGCCCAGCCCCAGCAGGATCTTCCCGGACGCGACGTTGTCCAGATCGGTGATGCCATACAGATCGTGCAGGCCCAGCTCGCCACGCGCATGCGCGAACACCGCGCGCGCCGCCTCACCGGCATAGCCCTGCCCGGCGAATTCCGACAGCACCGCATAGCCGATGTCCGGCCCCGGCAGGCCATCGCGCCGCACCAGTCCGGCGTTACCCAGCCAGGCGCCATCGGACAACCGCTCGATGGCATACATGCCGAAGCCATTCAACGCATAGCTGTGCAGCACGCGCAGCGCGATGTACTCGCGTGCCTGTTCCTCGCTGCGCACATTGCGGTCGCCGATGAAGCGCAGGAAGCCCGGATCATTCAACAACCCCAGCATCGGCACCGCGTCGCGGTCAGGCTCGATGCGGCGCAGCCGCAGGCGTTCGCTTTCGATGGGATGCACGCGCAGACCTCCAGCCGAAACCCCGATTCTGCCTCAACGTTCGGCTGTTGTTTTTGATTTTCTTTGCATTGCCGTGGAAGGAAGCACCCGGAATCTGTCAGAGGCCGGTCGGGGTGGGTTCGCGGGGGTATCCGCGCCATGGATGGCGCGGCTAAGCCCCCAGGGACGGGTTCACGGCGTCCCCCGCGAACCCACCCCGACCGGCCACACTGCGGAACCAACGCGCTCCACCACGGAGGGGCGGCTCCGTTGGAGCGCCTTAGTCGAACAGCGCTTCGATCGCCGCCAGCCCCGCGCTCGCGCGCTCCTTCTTCCGCGCCGCATCCGCCACCGGGTCAGCGCCGTCACGCTGGATTTCCTCAGCCGGAATCTCCTCGAAGAACCGGCTCGGCTTCAGCCGCACGTGTTCGCCGAACTTGCGGGTCAGCTTGCTGTAGCTCATCCACAGCTGGATCTTGGCGCGGGTGATGCCCACGTACAGCAGGCGCCGCTCTTCCTGCAGGTTGCCCTCGTCCAGGCTGACCTGGTGCGGCAGCACGCCGTCCTCGCAGCCAACGATGAACACGTACGGGAATTCCAGGCCCTTGGAGGCGTGCATGGTCATCATGCGCACCTGGTTGCCGCCCTCGTCCTTGTCACTGCGCGACAGCAGTGCCAGCTGGCCGGCCAGGTCGGCCGCGGTAGCACCACGCGGGCCACCCTCGAACCACTGCGCCAGCTCTTCGATGTTGTTCGCCCGGCGCTGGTAGCTGGCCTCTTCCTTGGCCTGCTGGCGCAGCTCGCTGAGCAGGCCCGACTCCTTGGCGACCTTGCGGATCATGTCGCCGGAAGTGACCTGCCGGGTCTGCGCGCGCAGGTCGCGCAGGATATCGGTGAAGCGCGCCAGGCTGTTGGCCGCGCGCGGTGGCAGCTGCTGCAGCGCGCCGATCGCTTCAGCGGCCTGCGCCATCGGCATGTCCTTTTCCTGCGCCAGCTCGGCCAGCCTGGCCAGCGTGCCGGCGCCGACGTCGCGCTTGGGCGACTGCACCGCACGCATGAACGCGGTGTCGTCATCCGGGTTCACCAGCAGCCGCAGCCAGGCCAGCGTGTCCTTCACTTCCTGGCGTTCCAGGAACATGGTGCCGCCGGTCAGGTGGTAGGGAATGCGCAGCAGCTGCATCGCCTTTTCCAGCGGGCGTGACTGGAAGTTGCCGCGGAACAGGATGCAGAAGTCACTCCACGGCACGTTGCGCGACTGGGCCACGAAGGCGATCTCGGCCGCGACCTTTTCCGCTTCATGTTCGCTGTTGCGGCATTCCCATACGCGGATGCGTTCGCCGTCGGCCTGGTCGCTCCACAGCTTCTTCAGGTGCTCGTGCGGGTTGTTGGCGATCAGCGCGTTTGCGGCGCGCAGCACGCGGTTGGAGCAGCGGTAATTCTGCTCCAGCTTGATGATCTCCAGCTTGGGGTAGTCGCGCCCCATCTGCTGCAGATTTTCCGGGTTGGCGCCACGCCAGGCGTAGATCGACTGGTCGTCATCGCCCACGCAGGTGAAGTTGCCCTTGTCGCCGGCCAGCTGCTTGAGCAGGCGGTACTGCGCGTCGTTGGTGTCCTGGCATTCGTCCACCAGCAGGTAGCCGATTCGCTCGCGCCAGGCCAGCGCGATCTCCGGATTCTCTTCCAGGATCTGCACCGGCAAACGGATCAGGTCATCGAAATCGACCGCATTGAACGCGGTCAGGCGCAGCTGGTAGCGCTCGTAGACGCTGGCCGCTTCCTTCTCGCGGTTGCTGCGCGCGGCGGCCATCGCCTGCTCGGGCGACAGGCCGGCGTTCTTCGCGCGCGACACCAGGTTCTTCATGTCCTCGATGTCGTCGGGCTTGGCCCCGTACATCAGGTCCTTGATCTGCGCGGCGGCATCGTCGGCATCGAAGATCGAGAAACCACGCTTCAGGCCCACAGCGGCATGCTCGATCTGCAGGAACTTCAGGCCCAGCGCATGGAAGGTGCAGATGGTCACCTCGTCCGCATCCTGCTCGCGCAGGCGCTTGGCCACACGCTCGCGCATTTCCTTGGCCGACTTGTTGGTGAAGGTGATCGCGGCGATGCGGCGTGCCGGATAGCGGCCGCTGCCGATCAGATGGGCGATCTTTTCCACGATCACGCGCGTCTTGCCGCTGCCCGCGCCGGCGAGCACCAGCAACGGGCCTTCGATGTGCAGGACGGCGGCGGCTTGGGGGGGATTGAGACCGTGCATGGGAATGGGATTGTAGCGGGGCCGCAGCGGGCGGACCTGACTTGCATGCACACCGTTCCTAAGCTATTGATTCGGCACCGGAGCACTGGAGCCAGGTGCATGCGCCCGACCGCTTCTGCCGCCCTGCTGGGCACCCTGCTGTTGCTGCTGGCGCCGTTGGCCGCCCGCAGTGCGGACTGCGCGCCCGATCCTGGCGCATCGTTGCGGCCTGCGCTGATGACCCAGGGCTTCCTGCAGGCTCATCCTGACCTGCACTGGCGCGAGCTGGGCCTCCAGTCGTGGCGCCAGGGCCGGCCCGATCATGCGCTGGTGCGCTTCAAGCGGGCGGCCGCGCACGCCGACAAGCTGTCGCAGTCGCTGGTCGCGCGCATGTACCAGGAGGGCACGGGTACCACCCCTGATCCGGTGCTGGCCTACATCTGGATGGACCTGGCCGCCGAACGCGGCTACCGCGACCTGCTGCTGGAGCGCGAGCGCTACTGGAACCGCCTGGATGCCGCGCAGCGGCAACGGGTACTCATCGAAGGGCCGGCGCTGTATGCGGCCTACGGCGATGCCACGGCCAAGCCGCGCATGGAGGCTGCCATGCGCATGGACCGCAGCCGCATGACCGGCAGCCGTACCGGCTGGGTCAGCTCGATGCTGCAGGTGGAACTGTCCGACGGCCCGGAAGCCGGCTGGCCGACCCGCGGCGATGACTACTACCGGGATGCATACTGGGACCCTGCAGCGTACTGGTGCATGCAGGACCGCATCTGGGAACAGGAATTCCGCGGCCGCAGCGTCGAGGTCGGCCCACTCAGCCCCGTGGAAGGCGCGGGGCGCTGACGTTCGTATTTCCATAGTCATTGCCAGGAGGGCGATCATATGAAAGCGAAGCACGCTCCACTCTTCTGCCTGCTGCTGGGCCTGTCGATGGCCGCTGGCGTGACCGCCAGGGAATGCCCGGTGGAGGCCCCGCGGCAGATCCCGCCAACCGTCCTGACCGGAGGCTTCTTCGATGCCCATCCGGACCTGTTCTGGCGCAGCATGGCCCAGCGGGCCGAACGGGACAGACAGCCCGCCAGGGCGCTGGACTACTACAAGCGTTCGGCGCGCTACGCCGACAAATTCTCCCAGGCCATGGTGGCGCGGCTGTACCAGGAGGGCCTCGGTACCCGGGCCGATCCGGTGATGGCCTACATCTGGATGGACCTTGCCGCCGAGCGCATGTATCACGACTTCCTGGTGCTGCGGGAGCACTATTGGGCACGCCTGGACGCATTGCAGCAGGCACAGGCGATCGAGCGCGGCCAGCAGGTCTATGCCGACTATGGCGACCGCGTGGCCAAGCCTCGCATGGAGCGCGCCCTCAGGGACGGCCGCCAGCAGATCACCGGCAGCCGCCTCGGGTACGTGAGCTCCGGCCTGATCGTCGTCCAGCGCCGCGGCAACGAGCAGGGCATCGCGACGCCGGGCAGCATCGTCTACGACAACGACTACTGGCGCGCCGCCGACTACTGGTGCCTGCAGGACAACTACTGGCGCCCCGCGCTGACCCCCAGCGTCGAGATAGGACGGCCGGACACGGTCCGCGACGACAAGGCGGTGGGCGACTAGAATTGGCCGATGGCCAAGCTCTATTTCTACTATTCGGCGATGAACGCCGGCAAGACCACGACCCTGCTGCAGAGCGCGCACAACTACCGCGAGCGCGGCATGCGGGTGGCGATCCTGACCCCGCGCCTGGATGATCGTGCCGGCGCCGGCGTGGTGGCCTCGCGGATCGGCCTGCGTGCCGACGGCATGGCCTTCGACCGTGACACCGACCTGCAGCACTGGGTCGAACAGGACCTGGCCGCCAACGGCCCGATGGGCTGCGTGCTGGTGGATGAAGCGCAGTTCCTCACCCGCGCCCAGGTCTGGCAACTCAGCGAGGTGGTCGACCAGCTGCGCATTCCGGTGCTGTGCTACGGCCTGCGCACCGATTTCCGCGGCGAGCTGTTCGAGGGCAGCCAGTACCTGCTGGCCTGGGCCGACGAGATGCAGGAGATCAAGACCATCTGCCACAGCGGCAAGAAGGCAACGATGACGGTACGCGTGGACGAACATGGCCACGCGGTAAAGGATGGCCCGCAGGTGGAGATCGGTGGCAACGACCGCTACGTGTCGGTCAGCCGTGCCGAGTTCAAGAAGATCACCCGCGGTGAAGGGCGGATCGACCCGGCGCAGGCGCCCCTGCCGCTGTAAGGGGTGTTCTTTTGCAGGGCTGTGCCCTGCACCTGCAAAGGCAACACCAACAACAACAGCAAAAGCAAAAGCTGGCATTCCGTGGGATGGCGGGGCACTGTGGATGTGCGGGGCCGCCGTGAACCCATCCATGGGGGCTTGGTCGCCGCATCCATGCGGCTCACACCCCGCACACCCACAGTGCCCCGCCTTCGACAGTTGGCCGGCGGCCAGTAGCAACTGTCTTGTCAGGGGCAGCCGAGGGCCACCTCGGCGTCTCGCTTACGGGCGTTGAGGATCACCAGCATTTTGCGCATGACCGCCACGAGCGCCACCTTGCTTGCTTTGCCCTTGGCCTTCAGGCCAGCGTA
>NZ_JCAFUL010000024.1:0-47691 GCF_059371315.1 Stenotrophomonas sp. YJH_SMC_8
CTGCATCCAAGCCAGGCTCTTGTCGATCTGCTCTTCCGGCTTCTGATCCTTGCCAGTGACGACGTGGGTGATCAGGCCCTTCACGTCCTCGGTCAGGAACTCATGAAGATCGCGCCCGAACATGCCCATGCTGGTGGCAACGGCCACAATCAACGCGGCGCGCGCCATATTGGTCACGAGGACCATCATCGAGTCGCGACTGCGTCCTGTAACGATCCGATAGCCTTGGATCAGCACCCACAAGGTCATGAGGGTCAGCGCGATGCCGCCCACCCACGCCATCATGTTGTCCATCAGGTCGAAGCCGAACTTGCCGATCCTCTCCCGCAGATAGTCGAGGATGAGCTTGAAGAACACGAAATCACCGATCGACTGGACACGCGCAACGTGCCCCATCAGATCCTGGAATCCGCCCGAAAAATCAAAGTTGGCAATCGACCTGATCGTCATACCCGCATTCCCTTGGTAATACTGCAATCACATGAGGAGCAGCACCAACGCGTGCACCCTCGGTGTTCCATTCCATGCATCAGTCGACGGACAGGGCCGCCTTCAACGCAGCTGTCTTGACCAGATCACTGGCAATGGTCTTCATCGGATCGCCCTTCAGCGCCGCCTGCGCAACAACTTTCTGATTGGCCTCCATCACCTCGATGTAGGCGTCGTAAGCCTTCTGCTGCGCCTCGAATGACTTGGCCTTGGCTGCCATGTCGTTGGCAGTGCGCAACGTATCATTCTGCGTTGCGTTCATGTTGCCCAGCAGATTGCTGAGATTGCGCTGCTTCTCGATGGCCTCAAGGCTATCGAAGAACGACGGCATCGTCTTGAGCATGAAATCCACCGCATCGTTGTACTTGCGGTTCTGCATCATCCGGATGTTCACGCAGATCTGTTGCTGCTGATCTTTCCAATCGCCCTTGGAATTGAAAACGACCCGGGTCGCGAGACTCTTCAAGTCGGTGCCGATTCCGCAGGTTTCGGCAACCAGATAATTGGGAGCAACCGGCGTAAGCGGAGCGGAATCCGGCAAGCCGAAGGAGTTCACGATACCCTGGATCTGAACAATGGTCTCCTGATACTCCTTGATCGTCTGTGCCCAGTCTCTCGCCCACTGGGTGTTCTCCTTGACGAACTGGTACTTCTCCTGGAAACGAGCCTGGTACGTATTGATCTGATTGAGGATATGCTGGAACAGTGCGGGACCGGTTTCCTGCACCGGGCCAAATGCCCCTGCATTGGTCGCTGCAAGGGCCAAGGCAACGCCCAGCACCTTGGCCATCGGCTTGAGTACCTTGCGGGCGCTGGCCCGACGCTTGACGTTGTTCATGGGAAAACTCCTGTTGTTCTGATTGACGTCCACTTGCCTGTCTCCTGCTCTCACGGCCATCAGGCCGCGTCGGAACGGGATTCCTTGCCCGATCCCTTCCGGTTCTTGTAGAAATCTTCCAGCCACTGCTCCGGGCTGAGCTCGTCGACAGTGACGCGATTGCGTACCGCTGCCGTCTGCAACACCCGATGCATGACATCAATGTTGTCGGTTGAGGCCGAGATCACCGACAGGATGTCGTCCATGCCACGCAGGTTGAGCTGGCAGACGCTGGACGCATGGCCCTGCTTGACCAGGAAGCAGCGCGAGCGCTCGTCCAGGGCGGTCACCACCCTGAACTCGGCCTCGGTCAATTTCAGGCCATCCATGTAGTCGCTCTTGCTGGCATTCGGGTTCGGCAGCAGGATGAGCGTTGCGGTCTGTTCGATCAGGGCGGCGGAGATATCGCTCTTCAGCGCATCTTCCGGGCTCTGCGTAGCGAAGATGCCGAGACCATTCTGCTTACGGATGGTCTTCTGCTTGTTCTTCGCGAATTCCTTCAGGCCACCCTCGCCGTCCAGGATCTTCCAGAACTCGTCCATGACGTAGATCAGCGGACGACCGTCGATCAGCGACTCCAGGCGGTGCAGCAGGTAATTGATCACCGGCACGCGCACTTCAGGATTGTCGATGATGTCGGTGTAGTCGAAGCCGATGATGTTGGCCTTGCTCAGGTCAACGGTATCCACGGGATTGTCGAACACCCAGCCCAGCGAATTGCCCGATGTCCAACGGCGCATGCGCGCATAAAGGCCATCGTCGCCCATGTTGGGCAGGCTCTTCTGGAAGTTGGTCATGCTGCGCAGGTGCATCGGCGTATCGAGCATGCTCTCCACAGCGCGGTAGATATCCTCTTCTTCGCGGGCGCTGTATTCACGCTTGCCGGCCAGCACCTTGATCAGGTCGGCAAGGAACTGCACATTGGCTTCGTTGTTCTCGCACTGGAACGGGTTGAAGCCGGTTGGCGCGCCGTTCTCCAGGGCCAGGTAGTTGCCACCGCAGGCACGCACGAAGATCTCCGCGCCGCGGTCCTTGTCGAAGAAGAAGATGGTCGGCGACGGCTCGTACTTCTGCACCTGGCTGAGCAGGAAGTTGATCAGCGCGGTCTTACCGGTACCGGACTTGCCGATCACCATGGTGTTGGCGATCGCCTTCTCACCCAGCGAGTTCTCCGACGGGTGGGTCGCGTGGAAATTGAAGTAGTACGGCTGGCCGTTGGTGGTCTGCAGCGTGGTCACGCAGTCGCCCCACGGGTTGTTGTGCTGCTTGCCGGTGGCGAAGTTGTGCAGCGGCGACAGGCCCAGGAAATTCAGCGAGCTGACATTGGCCAATCGGGTGCGGTAGCGCCAGTTACCCGGCAGCTGGGAGTAGAAGGACGACGTAACCGCCAGGTCTTCCTTGGTCGACACGAAACCGGCATTGGAGAGCTCGGCGCGGGTCGAGGCGACGTTCTGCGAGAGCTTGGCCTGGGTGTCGCCGTAGACCGCCATGATGAAGTGGTATTCACCCAGTACGAAGTTACCCGACGACAGCTGATCCATGGCCTGATCGAGCTCGACGATCTGGCTGACCGCCTTGTCGCCGGACGAGATCATCATGCCCTTGGTGCGATCGAGCACCTTCAGTGCATCCTGGCGCCCCATCGGGCTGAACGAATGGGTGATGACGTACTCGTAATCCAGATACTTCAGGCCGTTGAGGATGCCCGGGTAGGTTCCCTCGGCATACTCCTTGATATTCAGGATGGCGCCGAAATGATTGGCACCATTCGGGGTGTTGATTGCGAAGTCACCGGTCTTGGCCGAGAACATGTGGCGGCTGACAGGCAGGTAATCCTTGATCGGTGCCGACAGCACCGGCACCGGCTCGTCGATGCGATTGATCAGGTAGCCGAACAGCTCCAGCGTCTCAGAGAACACCACGCCATTCTTGGCTTCGTACATGCCCAGGCGATACGGCGCGTAATCGCGGATCACGGCCTCGACGTTGCCGGCCAGCTCCATCAGCTTCTCGATCGCCTGCTCCTGCTCGGCGCGCAACTTGTCCACGTTCGCCGATTTTTCGACGAAGCGCTTACCCGTCACCACCGGGCGGTAGATCATGGTCAGGTACAGCTCATTCTGCATGATGCGCTGCGAGGACAGCATGCCCATGTACTGGTCGGACACATCCTGGTTGAAGCGCTGCTTGTAGCTGCTCTTGCCCTTCAGCGTGCGGCGGCGACGGATGTCATGCACCCAGAAGGCGACGTTGACGAAGTCAGGGGCGCGCAGGGTCTGCAGCAGGCGGTTGAACGTGTTGTGGCGATGCTCGAGCTCCCACTCCTCACGGCCGACGAACGGCAGCCCTTCCAGATGCCAGGTCAGCAGGTAGTCGCCGCCCGTGGTCTTGACCACGTTCGGGGCAACATGCGACGACAACGGAATGAACTCACTGATGGAGGTGTCAGGGCTGAACATACGACTGCTTCCAAAGAGGTACTGCCAAGGAGTTTCAAGAGGCCTGGCGGGCGCGGACGCCCGCCAGGCCGGATCCGGACCTCAATCCATTCGGGCCGGCTTGTCGCGGTAATGGTTGGGGTTGAACACCCACATGCCATCGTGTTCCTGCACGTTGCGCACCTTCAGCTTGAACATCAGGCGCAGGCCCAGTAGCCGGAAGATCATTTCGTCACGCTTGGCCATGTGCCGCATGATGAAGACCGCCACCGGAATGGTGAGCAGGAACCAGAAGTTCGTGTACATGCTGAGCAGCAACAACCCACCTGCCACCATGAAAAATGGCAGGTAGGGGACGCCCAGGAACATCGCTGGGCGCGTGCAGCCGCGGAACAAGACGTTCTTATGCACTGTAGTACTGGATCACGTGGTTGATCAGGTAGGAGGTGCTGGTGCCACCACCGCACTTGCCGTCGCTGCCATCACCCAGCAGCATGCGCGCGATCTGGCCAGCGGCGCCGATCAGCACGCCACCGATCAGGATCGGGGCGACGTCAGCGATGCGCTTGTGTGCGAATGCAATCTGATAGCCGGCGAAGATCACCGCGATGGTGACCACGGCGATCGACGCGATGTTCAGCAGGCCGTTGATGTTGTTGAAGAAGCCGCAGACCTTCTTGTCGGTGCCGCCGAAGTCGGTGGCTCCGTTGGCGAAGACCTGCGGGGCAAACAGTGCGCCAACGAAGAGGGTGGCCATCAGCAGGGTCTTCAGCGTGCGCTGGGCCTGGACGAGGTCGAGATTGGATCGCTTCATGGATTGATTTCCTTGTTGATGGACTAACACAACTGAATCGGCCAGCCGGGGGACTGGCCGTACCACGACTTCGTCAGAACACGAAGGCCGCATCCCCTGCGGGAATCTGCTGCACCGGTGCGGACTGTGCCGGCGCGTTGTATGAATTGCCATTGCCTGCCACCGGCAGATTCCGCTCACTCCAGGGCCGCAACATCACCGGCCCCTCATTGCTGGCGGCGGCGGTACCCGGCAACTGCTGCGGCATGGACATCCCCTGCGCTGCGCCCGGAGGTGGAAACTGCTGCGGTATGGCAGCGGCCTGCTGCTGCGGTTGGGCAGGCTGCATCATCCGGTCAACGGAACCCAGTACCACTTTGGACAGCGCCTGGTCAGCGATATTCAACAGGCTTCCCCGCGCCATTGCACCGGTGGACGGATACACGACATACGCGCGTGCCGGGTCTTCCGACGGCACGTACACCGGTCCATTCGACTGGGCAACGATGCGCGCCTGCGCCGGAGAGGCCAGCTGCGGATGATGCTCGACCTTTACGCTGCGGCGTTCGCCGCGGCTCACCACGTCGATTGGCGCAACGCCATTGCTGGCAAGCTGCTGCCCGCGGCGCATCGAGTCGTAGACCTTCTGCACATAACCATGGCGGAAGCCGGTCTCGAAATTTCCCGAGTAGTAGCAGCTGAACGACTTGCCCCAGTCACCACCGGAGCGCTTGTAGCACTCGGCGAGGATGCGCGAACCCGCCTGCAGGTTCGGGCACTGCTGGAAGGCCTTCTCGTAGGAATCCAGCCCGTACTTGCCCAGGTTGTAGCGATTGACCTGGGCCAACCCGATGGAGAAGTTGTAGCCCTTCTCTTCCAGCATCCGAACCGTCGCCAGCGCTTCATCCAACGCCTTGGGCTGGCGCACTAGAGCGCCACCGACTACGCCGATGGCATAAGGGTTGCGTGACGATTCAACGTTGATGACGTGCTGCATCACGTCCATCGACACCGCCATCTCCGGGCACGCCATCATCTCCAGTCCTGGCAGCATCCTTCAGCCCTCCTGCCCCTGGGCGCGCCCAGGATTGAAATCGATACCGGTGATGTAGCGCGAACCGGCGTGCGCCTTGATATGCACAACGATGTCGATGGTCATCATCAACAGTCGCTTGATCACGTTGAATTCCAGGCCCGAACCTTCGGTGGAGGCCTTCACCATGAGGGCCAACTGGTCCCAGGTCTGCTCCGGACTGCCCGCATGGCAACTGGTGATCGAACCCGGGTGGCCCGATGCGCAGTTGCGGATGAAGTAGAACGCCTCGTCACCGCGCAGCTCGGCAAGGATGATGCGTTCGGGCTTCATGCGCAGGCAGGCTTCCATGCAGCTCTTGGCGCTGACGTTGCTGGTGCTCTGCCCACCCTTGGAGTACAGCAGGTGCACCACATTGGGTTGGGTCAGAAACAGCTCGCGCGCGTCCTCGATCGTGACCAAGCGTTCGTTGTCCGGGATATGATTGACCAGCGCTTTCATGAAGGTGGTCTTGCCGCTACCGGTCGCACCGGATACCACGATGTTCTTGCGGTACATCACCGCTCGCCGGAAGAACTCGGCGTACTCGCGCTGCTGGCGCAGTTCCAGCAGCTCGCGATCCTGCTCGCTGATGCTGCCATCGCTTTCCAGGATCTGGTTGAAGAACCCATCTTCGTGATACTGGCTGAGCGACTTGGTGTGCTTGGAAGGCAAGCGGATGGTGATTGACACCTTCCCGGCGTCACACGCCGGCGGAATTACGAACTGCGCACGCTGACCGGTGGGGAACGTGAGCGATACCACCGGATCTGCATCGGTGATGCGCTGGCCGGTGTTGCTCTCGTTCACCACCGCCGTGCAGAACTGCCGGGCCCGCTCGAAGGTCAGGCCCGGCACATCCACCCGCTGCCACCCCGCCCGGGTTTCCAGGTACAGCTCACCGGGACGGTTGATGCAGATTTCCGTCACCTCCGGCGAGGTCATGTACTCGGCAATGCCTAGCACTTCGTACTGATAGCGCAGGAAATCGCTGGAGACGAGGGCGAGGGGTGACACTTCAGCGTCCATGATCGTTCGTTGGGTTACCGGCGGGGATGCAGCACGCTCGTGAAGTCGACGTCCTTGGCGACGTACACATTCACGATGGTGCCTTGGTTGATGGTCACGGTCGGCGGGCGACGCTGGCTGAGCGACTCGTTGGCCAGGCGCTCCATGGTGCGCGCCGTGGCGCTCTCATAAGGCGACTGGATGGTCATGCCGTTGTTGGCCACCGTGGTGGTTTCCGGGCCATGTTCGGCGGCGGCGTACTTGAACGCGTCGGCCAACAGGCTGATCATCAGCGCCGAGGCGATACGGCTGCCCCAGTGGGCGCTGTACTGGCCCGGATGGCCTGCGCCACCCAGCTGATCAACGCCCGGGCTGGACATCGCCACGTCGATGCCATTCGGAGTGGTGATGCGGTCCCAGATCACTTCCACCCGCTTGCCGGTGGGACCACCGCCATAGGCACCATAGATCTTGGAGCCCTTCGGCAGCAGCAGATTACGGCCGTTGATCGAGTACACCGGCTCTGTCACCAGGCACGAGGTGTAGCCCGCGATGTCGGTGATGATGCGGGTTTCCAGCACGCAGCGCAGATAGGTGCCACGCACCAGCAGCGCATCGGGGCTGCGGATGTAGCTGGCATTGGACACGTCATCCACGTCGGGGCCACGGCGCACGCGCGCGGGCGCTGCATTCTGCTGCCCATTCATCTGCTGCAGCATTGCCCGCGTGTATTCGTCCATGCCCGCCTGCTGCGAGCGCTCCTCATCCTGTGAACCGCCGTTGCCAACGAAACCGTCCGCACTGGCGCCCATCCGACGTTCGGCAAGCGTAGGACCACGAGGGCCTGCGGAGCGATCTTCCAACGTCACTGGCGGCTCCGGACGACTCGGCCCCAATGGAGGCGGCGGCAACATCGGAATCGGGTCAACCGGCTGCATCGCCTGGGCCGGACCCGGATCGGTCTGGACAGCATCCGGCAGCGTTGGCGTGCTCGCGCGCGCGACATCCGGCACCTTCGGCGCATCGTCCTTGTCGTGGCCCTTGCGGAACAGCAACAAACCCATGGCCACCAGCAGCACCACGATGCCGCCAAGGAACAGCAGGGCCTTGCGATTCAACCGCTGCTCTTCGGCCGAGCGCAGCTGCGGCGCGGCCGCGTCCAGATCCGGCGCCGGCTCGGCCTGGGCCGTGCCGAAGTAGGGATTCGACGGCGCGTCCGGGGCACCCTGTGCGCCGTACGGGCTCTGGCTCTCGTCGCGTCCGTTGTTCGGGTCGTTTCCGGGAGTGTTCTGCTGGCTCATTTCTTCACGTTCCTTCGCAGGCCGACGACGAAGTCGCCGTGGCGGATGACCAGGTACGGGTAGGTCCCGTGCACGATCAGCGTATTGCCTTCAACCGTGGTGTTGACTACGAAGTCTTCACCGTATTCCGTTTCCCGGCCGAACACGGCCGGGAAGATGCCGGTCTTGTACTCCGGCGAATTCGGCAGTTTCAGGTAGGTGAAACGACCATCGTCATAGGCGTTGACCGGGATCAGCCACCCCATCTTCTTCGCCTTGCTGGTCGAATAGGAGTAGTTGAAGTTGTACTGGCGGTCCTTGGCCAGTTCAGAGCTCAACAACGGCTTGGCCTCTTCTTCGACCGCTTCCTGGGCGACGCCGAACACGGTGTCGTTCGGATAGACGAAGGCGATCTTGTACTGCACGCCTGCACGACGCGCCTGTTCCAACTGGCGCCAGTCAGTGGCTACCACCTTCAGCTCGAAGATGTAGGAGTGGGTCTCGGTGCGCACCATCATGTTGGTGTCCACGTCGACGTTCTTCGGCTTGAGGTAGAACACGTTCTCGCGGCGGGTCAGCTCCCAGCCGCTGCTGAAGCCGGTGCTGTAGTCGAGGATCTTCTCGTTCGGGCTCAACTCGATCTGGGTGGTCAGGCCCAGGCCGGTGCGAACCGGATAGATGCGGTCCTTCTCGTACTCGTAGTGGTCCACCGCCTGCGCCATCGCCGCTGCTGAAAACAACAGCGACAACATCGACAGCAGCGCCAGCGCGCTTCCCCTGACATTTCGACTACTCATCGGTTGCTTGCTCCATCAGCAGTTCCGGTGGAATTGTTCTGCGCCGGCCTCATGGCCGGCTGTCCGGGCATGGCGTGCCCCGGCGTTACTTGCCCCTGCACCGGCTGACCCGGCATGGGTTGACCCTGTACGGGCTGGCCCGGCATCGCCTGACCCGGCACCTGGCCGTTGACCGGAGCGGCGACCGGTTGGCCGGTGGCAGGATCGATCATCGTGGCCGCAGCCGGATTGTTCGGATCGTAGACGCCCTGTGCCTGCTGCGCGGCCTGTGCAGCCTGCTGCGCCTGCGCCTGCATGGCGCCGTCATCCGGCACCGGGACGCCACGGGAATAGTCGTTGTCGACGCGATACTCGGTGACCTGGAAGGCCAGCGGATTGAGGATACGATCCTGCTCGGACAGCGCGAGGTTCTGGTTGTAGCCGAAACGCATCGTCACCAGCTGATTGTCCAGGTAGGTGGCAACGCCAGTGCGCTTGTCCAACAGGCTGCGCTGGATGCGCACCGACGCACCGCGGAAGCTGCCGTTCGGTTCGGCGCCCAGCGGCGTGATGCTGAGGATCTTGACCCGGATGGCGCGCTCGCGGCCATACATCACGAACGGGTTCTGCGGGTTGTTGCCGGCATAACGCACGCGCATGGACTGCGCCACCGGATCGGTGGACATCACGAACACCAGTTCCCAGTCGCGCAGGCCCATCACCGCCGAGTCGTACGATTCACGTGCCAGCACGTACTGGGCGACATTGCTGCGATTGATCGCTTCGTTGCTGGTGATCGTCTCACCCTGGAAGGTGCCACTCAGGCGCGCGACGGTCGCGGTACCCGTGTAGGCGTCGGCCATCACCAGGAACGGCACCTTCTCCTTCAGCGGCAGCATGTAGTAGTAGCCGCCCGCCAGTGCGAGCGACATCAGCAACGAGCCCGTGGCGACCCACCACGCGCGCCGCTCGCTGCGACGCGCCATGTCGGCCACGGTGATCTCGTAGCTGACCGCCTTGGCGACCGACTGCTCGACCTTGGGACTGTTGCCGGGATCCTTCTTGCGGAACATGGATTCTTCCGTACTGCTGAAACATCAATGGGCATGGAGCCCCTGCGACAGGCGCGGGGAGCAGCACGTTCGATGGTTTCGAGGTGGACTCAGGTGCCGCTGTTGGAATCAGCGCCCTGCGCCGACGCGGTGGGCGTCGAGCCAGCGCTCTGCACAACGATCTGGTTGCCAACAATGGAGACGGAGATGCCTTGCGCCGAATACGCCGAAGTCAGATCGATCACAGCCTGCTGTGCATTGGTGGTGTCGATCTTCGAGACCGCGCCATACAGCGTGAAGTCCGAGTTGAGGCGGTAGTCCAGTGTTCGTCCGGAATCCTTGGCCCAGCGCTCGAGCATGGCTTTGAGCGTGCCATCCATCGGCGAGGCCTGGTAGACGTAGCTGGAGTACAGCGGGATCTCGGTCGTCGCCACGGCAAAGCGATTGACCGGCTTCCAGCGCCCACCGAAATCGGGGGCGGACTTGGTGGCACACCCTGCCACCATCAGCGCCGCGACTGCGGCGATGGAGATTTTCGCGATAAACGCCTGATTCATACGGGCTTCACTTTGACGTACGAAAAAGCAGTCCCGAGCGTTGGTTCCCTGGTCGTCCGGCGCTGCATGGCGCACGCCGGAATCGGGGAGACGCGCTGGCATGCAGCACACCTGCCCCGGCTCCCCTGCAGCCCGAAAGCTGCCAACCAGATCGCGGGGCCGCCAGACGTTGCCGACGACACACCCGCACACCCTCACCAACGTCGAAACCATCCTTGTTTCCATGGCACAAACTCCTGGCCACCCTGCGTTACAACTTTTGCCATCCAGCACACACTTCTGGATGACGAACACAGAGTTACACAACCACGCGTCAATTCCATGTCAGACAAGTCTGAAAATCTATGAACAGATGCCGAATTTTTGACTCAGGTCACGATTTCATGTCAGTGAATGTGAATACACGTCACAAATTTAGCGACGTGAATTAGACGTTAAGCATCGGAACGTCGACCTTCGGCAGCAGCCTCGAGGTGAAGTAGCGGTCCTTGTAGTAGCGGATCTTGTCGCATTTCACCGGATGCGGTATGCCCTCGTAGAGGAGCACTTCCTTGTCCGGCCCCATCGCCTTCAGCTCCTGCGGCAGCATCAGTGCACGCCGTTCTTCGGTGAAGCTGTGGGTCTTCTCGCGGGCGTGGGTGACGTTCTTCTTGCGGATGGTGGTGTAGCCCAGCATGTCCGAATAGTCGTTGGCGTCCTGCTGCTCGCGCGGCGCGTACAGGATCTGCAGCGCGTGGTTGGTGATGATCGTGCGCGAGACTTCCCGGCCATAGGTGGCATCAAGCTGGGACATGCTCTGGATGATCGGCAGCAGGCGGATGTTGTAGCCGGCCATGTAGGACACCGCCGAGGCGATGATCTCGACCTTGCCGATCGAGGTGAACTCGTCCATCAGCAGCAGGCACTGGTACTTCAGGTCCGGGTTGGACTTGGGCAGTTCCTTGGTGTTGAGGTTGATCAGCTGGCTGAAGAACAGGTTGATGATCAGGCGGCTCTCGGCCAGCTTGTTCGGCTGGATGCCGATGTAGATGGTCATCTTCTTCTTGCGGACGTCGGTCAGCAGGAAGTCGTTGCTGCTGGTGGCCTTGTCCAGCACCGGGTTGATCCAGGGATTGAGCGGTTCCTTGAAGGTGCCCAGGATCGAGGCGAAGGTCTCGTCGGCCTGGGACAGCATGTTGGCGAACGCCGAGCGCGCGTTGGCGCTGAGGAACGAACGCTCCGACAAGGCCTTGAGGTACTTCTTCAGATCGGTGCCGTCGCCGGATGACAACCGGTAGACAGAACCCAGCGTCGGCGTGCCCGAGCCGCCCGGGAAGCCGCTGCTGCGCTCGTCGTCCCAGTTCTCGAACAGATACAGGGTGAAGGCCATGAACGCGTTGCGCGCCTGGCTGACCCAGAACTTCTGGTCCTCGGCGCCGTCGGGATACAGCATCGCCGCAATGCTCATCAGGTCCGACACCCGGAACGCCGGGTCATCCGAGACATAGCTGAGCGGGTTCCAGCGATGCGTGCGCCGATCCTCGGCGAAGGGATTGAACAGGTAGATCTCCTGGCCCTGGCTGGCGCGCCAGCCGCTGGTCAGGTCGAAGTTCTCCTGCTTGATGTCCAGCACCACCAGTGATTCGCCGTACTCGAGCAGGTTCGGGATGACCACGCCGACGCCCTTGCCCGAGCGGGTGGGCGCGGCCAGGATCACGAACTGCTGGCCGTCCAGCCGGACCAGCTTGCCGCCGTGGCTGCCGACCACGATGCTCTGGCCGGTCTTCTTGAACATGCCGTGCTTGGACAGGTCGGCGCCGGTGGCAAAGCGCGCGTCGCCGTGCAACGAGCGCTTGTCCTTCTTCAACAGCAGCACCAGGCCGGTCACCAGCAGGACCAGCAGCGGCAGGCCGAAGCCCACGTAGCCGGCCCACTTGATCTTGCCCACGAACGGGGCAACCTGCGGCTGGTCAATGGCGTGGTAGTACTGGTAGTACGTGTTCCAGGTGAACAGCTTGGTGTCCAACCCGAGGAACAGCAGGGTCAGGTAGCCGGAAAACACGAAACCAAGCAGCAGGGTCGCCAGCGTGATGATGGCGATGAGCGAATACTTCTTACTGGGCAACACCCGGATCCTCCATGATGCGCACGAGGGCGCGACGGCCTAGCGGCGGCGCCAGCGCGACGCCTTCTTCCGCAGGTGGTTTTCGTTCTCCAGCCCGGGCTCCTCGCCCTCTTCACGCACCCGCTGCAACAGCAGCTGGCGCGCTTCGGCCAGTGATACAAGGTCGGTCAGACGATCCCCATCGTCGGCGACGACCGCATGGCCGACCACATCGCCCGGAGCGTACACCGGCTCGTAGGACACCGCTACCAGCTGATAGCGGCCACGCGTCTCCAGCACATGCCTGAATTCCTGCATCGATTTCCTCCTTGTCCAAGCGCTCCACGATCCCCTGCGTGCACCATCATGCCGCTGGGCATGTCGTCGTCACATGCAGGACGCCAGACTCAGGGCGCCACGCCTCCTGCAGCGCCGAGCCCACGATCGGCTGGCCACAATCCCATCGATCAAACGCTGATTTGCCCCCTGGCATGGCTGCCCCTGCTGCGGTGCAGCAGTACAATGTCCGGCTCCCCTGCCCCTTCGCGCCCTCCGCATGAGCCCCAACTCTTCCCTGGCTGCGCGGCTGACGCCCCGTCAGCGCACCCTGATCATCCTCGCCCTGTCACTGGGCGGCTTTGCCATCGGCACCAGCGAATTCGCCAGCATGGGCCTGATGCTGGAGATCAGCCGTGGCCTGTCGATCTCCGAAACCCAGGTCGGCCACCTCATCAGCGCCTATGCCATCGGCGTGGTCGTCGGTGCGCCGATCCTCGCCTTCGTCGGCGCCAGCTTCCCGCGCCGCAAGCTGCTGCTGGCGCTGATGGGCTTCTATGCCATCGGCAACCTCGCCAGTGCGCTGGCGCCGAACTACGGCACGATGCTGGTGGCCCGTTTCGTCGCCGGCCTGCCGCACGGCGCCTACTTCGGCGTGGCGATGCTGGTGGCCGCGGCGATCAGCCCCGCCGGCCAGCGTGGCCAGGCGATGTCGCGCGTGCTGCTGGGCCTGTCGATCGCGATCCTGGTCGGCAATCCGCTGACCACCTGGCTGGGCCAGCAGCTGAGCTGGCGCACCGCCTTCGCTCTGGTCAGCGTGCTGGCCGTCGCCACCGTGGCGATGATCGCGCGCTTCCTGCTGCCGGATCCGGATGAAGTTCGCACCTCGCCGATGCGCGAACTGCGCGCCTTCAATACCACGCAGGTGTGGCTGGCGCTGGCCATCGGCGCGGTCGGTTTCGCCGGCATGTTCTGCGTGTTCACCTACCTGGCACCCACCCTGGTGCAGGTCACCGGTGTAGCCGAATCCTGGATGCCACTGGCGGTGGGCGTGTTCGGCATCGGCGCGATCATCGGCAACATCGCCGGTGGATGGCTGGTCGACAAGTTCCACTTCAAGGCCGCCGCCGTGGTGCTGCTGTGGTCCATCGTGATGCTGCTGCTGTACCCGCTGGCCGCGCAGTCGGTGTGGACGATCGGCCCGATGATCATCACCGTCGGCACCATGGGCGCACTGGCGGCGGTACTGCAGACGCGCCTGATGGACGTGGCCGGCGAAGCGCAGACCCTGGCCGCCGCCTCCAACCATGCCGCCTTCAATACCGCCAATGCGCTCGGCCCGTGGCTGGGCGGCATGGCAATCAGTGCTGGCTTCAGCCCGGCCAGCACCGGCTATGTCGGTGCCGCCACCGCCATCGGCGGCCTGCTGCTGTGGTGCGTGGCGGTGATGCTGGACAGGAAGCGCAAGGCCACCGCCGGCAGCCACTGAACACGGCGCCGGGTCGTCAGCCGCTGCCCATGCGGCGGCGGCGCCCCGACCGCAGCATCGCTACGTCGCCGGCCGCAAGTGTCGGACGCGCCAGCTCGCCACGTTTCACACGGTCCAATACCCGCCGCGAATTGGCCGCGCAATCAATCCCGTCCGGCCGCGCCTGGATGTCCTCGATCAGCGCCAGGAGGTGGGCGCGGCTGTCGGCCAGCCGCAGCTGCAGCGCTTCGATATCGGCCACCTTCTGCTGCAGCATCGTGATCAATGCGTCGTGCTGCCACTGGCCCATGTCTGGCGGCAGCAAGGCGCGTATCTCCTCCAGGCTGAAACCGGCACGCTGCGCACCGGCAATCAGTTCCAGAAGCAGCACCGCCTGCTCCGGGTAATCCCGGTAGCCATTGGGTTGCCGCTGTACCACCAGCAACCCCGCGCCTTCGTAGAAGCGGATGCGGGACGCCGCCAGGCCCGTGCGCCGGGCCAGCTCACCGATCTTCATCTGCCTGAATCCTGGACATTGGAACTCATTGACCTTCAATCAAACTTGAAGGTTAGCGTAGCGCCATTCCCCTGTCCTGGAGCTGTCCGATGTCGCTGTTCTCGCCCCTGGCACTGCCTTCCGGTGCCGTCATCCGCAACCGCATCGCCAAGGCGGCGATGGAGGAAAACATGGCCGACGCCAACCATGCACCCTCCGCCGCACTGCTCGAGCTGTACCAGCGTTGGGCCGACGGCCGCGCCGGGCTGATCATCACCGGCAACGTGATGGTTGATGGCCGCGCCATGACCGGCCCCGGCGGCGTGGTGCTGGAAGATGATCGCCATCTCGACCGCTTCAGCGCCTGGGCGGAGACAGCACGCTCGCGGGGGGCGCAGATGTGGATGCAGATCAACCATCCCGGTCGGCAGATGCCGGCCGCGCTTGGCCAACCGGCGCTGGCACCTTCGGCGGTGCCACTGGACATGGGCGCGCTGTCCAAGCAGTTCGCGCCGCCAAAGGCGATGAGCGAAGCCGACATTGAAGAAGTGATCGCCCGCTTCATCCGCAGTGCCGAGCTGGCCGAACGCGCCGGTTTCAGCGGCGTGGAAATCCATGCCGCGCACGGCTACCTGCTCAGCCAGTTCCTGTCGCCGCTGTCGAACCGTCGCGAGGATCGCTGGGGCGGCAGCCTGGACAACCGTGCGCGCCTGCTGCTGGAGATCGTGCAGGGTGTACGCGCCACCGTGTCGCCTACGTTCGCAGTGGCGGTGAAGCTCAACTCCGCCGACTTCCAGCGCGGCGGTTTCTCGCCCGAGGACGCGCGCGCCGTGGTGGAGATGCTGGTGCCCCTCGGCGTGGATCTGGTCGAACTGTCCGGCGGGAGCTATGAGATGCCGGCCATGACCGGCGCCGCACGCAACGAACGCAGCGTGGCCCGCGAAGCGTACTTCCTCGAATTCGCACGCGAGATCGCCACGGTGGCGACGATGCCACTGATGGTCACCGGCGGCATCCGCCGCCGCGGGGTGGCAGAACAGGTGCTGGCCAGCGGCGTTGCGATGATCGGCATCGCCACCGCGCTGGCGATCGAGCCGGATCTGCCGCAGCACTGGCAGCAGGGCCGCGACCCGGTGCCGGCGTTGCGCAACATCAACTGGCGCAGCAAGCCGCTGGCGGCCAGCGCACACATGGCGGCAGTGAAATACCAATTGGGCCGGCTCAGCCAGCGCCGCCCCACTGTGCCCGGTGTCTCGCCGGTGTGGGCGCTGTTGCTGGCGCAGGCCTCCGGCAAATGCCGGGCTCGCCGCTACCGGCGCTGGATCAGTGCACGCGCAGGTCGATACTGAGCGGGCGGGCTTCTCATCACTGCAGCGATGCTCCACCATCTGCATGACCGGCGGCAGTCCGTCGCCGGTCGCAGCAGGCAGAAGGAACCACCGTGGCAGCAGGACCGACCAAGAACCGCGAAAAGCTGCTCGATGATCTGCTCTCGCTGGGCCGCAACTGGGCACTGGCGATCGCCATCGCCGGTGCCGGCGCAGCGGTCCATTACAGCGAGTCGGTGTACGAAGCAGGCATCTGGCGCGGTCTGCTGCCCACGACCTGCTTCCTCGTCGCAATCATCTGGATCGTGCTCAGCATCATCCGCTTCGACCTGACCATCCAGCAGCACTTCGAGCGCAAGCTGTCACGCTGGCTCAGCCGCCTGCTGTATGTCGTGCTGCTCGGCACCGGCGTCACTGCCGTGTTCTTCGTCACCGAGCTGGCGGCCAACAACCACATCGCGCGGATGTGCGACTCGGTGGCCAACGAACCGGCCAGCCGCATCCACAGATCCGCAGAATGCCAGCGGTTGTACCAGCATCGAGCAGCCTACCGGCAGCGGCTGGAATCGGCCGAGGGTGAATTCGACTGAGGCCAGCGCGCGCAGCGCCACGCGCGCACGAAAAACACATGACGTGGATATGCGCTCGGGCACAGTACCTGTGCTGCCCTTCCACAGATCGAGTCCGGCCAACATGCATCACCCCGCCGCTGCCCGCCACGATGCCATTGCCCTGCAGGCAGGCGTGCTTGGCAGTGTGCTGGGTGTGGCACTGTTCAAGGCGATCGCGCTGTCGGTACTGGCAACGGGATCATTGATGGTGATCGGGCTGTGGCTGCTGACCTGTGCGCTCCTCGGTGCCTGGGCACTGGCCGCCTATCTGGCCTGCCTTGCGCTGAGCCGGCGCGTGTTCGCGCTGATGCTGGCGTTGTGCGCGGTAGTGGTGATCTGCATCGCCTGAGCACGGCAATCGCCTACCATGACGCATTTGTTACAACATAACAAGTGCATTGGGTTGGATTGCGCGTGCCCTGGGTCACGGATTTGAATCGCATGGCCAGCCCGGCGCTACCCGAGACCCCCATGAACCTGCAGCCCCTGATCCGCGCCTCCCTCTCCGCCATTGTCCTGGCCTCGCTCGGCGCGTGTGCCACCTATGACGACAGCAACATGCATCAGGCCTGCCAGGAGTCGCCGCATCTGAAGGATCTGCCGCGGGAAGTAGCGGCCCGCGAGAGCCGTTGCAACAAGAGCATGGAAGTGTGGTCGAGCGAGCGCAAGGGCAGTGACAGGCCAATCGACCTGAGCGGCAAGAAGAAGGATCTGTAACCGCGCCAGGCGCAGCCGACGGCGGCTGCGCCTTCGGCATGCAGGTCATCCTGTCGCCGACGGTCCGAACCAACGCTGTAATGCCTGCTCCAGCCCTGCCTCATCGCTTCCCGCGTCGCAGGCCCAGGCGACGATGCCATCCGGACGCACCAGCGCGGCACCCAGCCTGAGCACGTCGTCCATCCGGGGCGTGGCGCAGCGTAGACGGGGTGGCCATTCACCGTCGCCATAGCCCCCTTGCGGTCGTGCATCGAACACCAGCAATGCGCCCTGCCCCGTCCTCAGTGCTTCGCCCAAGCGCCGGCCATCGATCAGCGCGAAATCAGGTGCGCTGCGGCCAACCAGCGGATGCCCCGCGCCCAGGTCGAGCTGCTGCGAAACACCCCATACCCGCTCGGCCAGATACGTTGCGCCATCCCGCGTACCGGCCAGATCGGCGAGGACCGCCGCCAGCGCGCGCGAAGCCGCCCCCGGACGCATCAACGCAACCTGCGCGCGCGACCAGTCCAGCACCCGCGCCCCGATCGGGTGCCGCTCGGCGCCGTAACTGTCCAGCAGTGCAGTATCGGCCTTGCCGTGCAGCACGGCGGCCAGCTTCCAGCCGAGGTTCATCGCATCGCCAATGCCCAGATTCAGGCCCTGTCCGCCCAGTGGCGAATGCACATGCGCAGCGTCGCCCGCCAGCAGGACACGTCCCTTGCGATAGGCGCTGGCCTGGCGCGCGCCATCGGTCCAGGTGCTGTGCAGATGCAGGGCCGTGATCGTTGCATCGCGACCGGACACGCGCCGCAGCAGGGCCTGCGCAGCGTCCAGATCGAGGTGCGTGCGATGACCGGCACCTCCGTCGAAATCGGCCAGCGCCAGCACGCCCGGCGGATTGAAATTGCACATGCCCTGCGCGGTGTACTGCCGGCCCGACGTCAGCACCGACGGATCTTCCAGTTCAACCAGCAGCGAATGGCCGGTGAACTCCGGATCGGTGCCGACGAAGCTGAAACCACACTGCTTTCGCACGGTGCTGCGGCCACCGTCGCAGCCGACCAGCCAACGACCGCGCACGGCTCCGCCAGCAGTCTCAATGACCACCTCCGTCTCGCCGGCCTGTACCGCCTCTACCGCTCGCCCGCGTTCGATACAGACACCCAGCGCGCTCGCACGTTCGGCGAGGACCCTTTCCAGCGCCTGCAGTTCCCCCGCCATCTGGGTGCCGACCGGCGTCGGCAGGCGCCAGTTCCAGCGCCCGGTGTCCACGCTGTCCAGTGCGAACGGAATACCCGCAAAGTGCCCACCCAGCGCACGCGGCTGTGCCAGCCAATGGGCGGTGCCGGGCGGCGGCGCGCCCTTGTCGGGCTTGAGTACCTGCGCCGCGGCGACCGCGTCCAACAGACCGCGCCGATCCAGTGCCTCCAGCGTGGGGGTGTTCAGGCCGCGCAGCCCGAACGGCAGGCGCTTCAACGGTGAGTCGGCGGACCCGGCCTGTTCCAGCACAAGCACCGAACACCCGGCCTGGGCCAGTTCGCAGGACAGGAACAGGCCAACCGGGCCAGCACCGGCAATGACGACGTCGTACAACATGGGGATTCCTCGTGAGCGCCGGGCCGGCGCTCTGGCAAGCCAAATGTTACACTGGGTGTACGTTTGCACAAGTGAACCGCCCATGACCCCGCTCCCAGGCCGCCGCGAGCAGCGCAAAGCCGAGACCCGACAAGCGATTTCCGACGTCGCCACCGGGCTGATCATCGCGCGCGGCTTCGAGGCCGTGTCCATGTCCGAGATCGCCGAGGCTGCGGGGGTATCACGCAAGACGGTCTTCAATTACTTCGCGAGCAAGGAAGACCTGGTCTTCGACCGCGACGAGGAAGCACGTGCGCTGCTGCGCGAGGGCATGGCGGCGCGCGCCGGCATGACCCCGCTGGCGGCCTTCCAGTCACTCGCGCGCGAGTTGCTGGAGGCGGGCCATCCGCTGCTGCGCATCAATGCTGGCGCCGCTGCATTCTGGGCAACCGTCGCTGGCAGCCCGGTACTGACCGCGCATGCCCGGCGCCTGCAGGCGCAGCTGACGGACGATCTGGCGAAATGGATGGCCGAGGCGATCGGGCGACCGGAGAGCGACGCCGAAGCGCGCCTGGGCGCCGCCATGCTGCTGGCCTCGATGGTGGCGGCCTATGAGAAAGGACTGGCGAGCCAGCTGCAGGGCGAAGACCCGCGCGAGGCCATGCTGCAGCTGATCGTGCGCGGTGGCACCGGAGTACTGGTGGCCTTGGCAGGCACCCCATATACCGATCCCGGCGCGCGTCCATAACGCATTCGGGGGATAGGTCACGAAGTGTTGCAAATGCTAATCTTTCTCATTTGCGGATCCGTAAACACCCCCCCATGCCCCTTCCCACGGCCCTTAAACACACCCTGTGCCTGGCACTGACCCTGCCCCTGGCATCCCTCGCCCAGGCTGCCGACGCGTCGACGACCTCGCCCAAGGACCTGGACAAGATCGAAGTCCGCGGACGTGCGCAGACGCTGTATCGGGTGGACGACGCCGCAGTCGGCACCCGCACGGACACGCCGCTGGAACTGGTCCCTCAGTCGATCCAGGTCATCCCGCGTGAACTGATCGACGACCAGGCCGCGCGCCAGGTGACCGATCTCTATCGCAGCATCAGTGGCATCAGCTATTTCAGCTATGCCGGGGTGACCCTGCGCGGCTTCCGCCAGGAGAACGTGCTGTATGACGGTCTGCGCGGCGATCCCTATGCAGGCTTCTCGGTGCCGCAGCTGTTCAACATCGAGCGCGTGGAAGTGCTGAAGGGCCCGGCGGGAGCGCTGTATGGCGGCGGAGATGCCGGTGGCGTGATCAACTATGTGACCCGCAAGCCCAAAGCCACTGCCGAGCGCCGCATCGAGGTCCAGCTGGGCGACAAGGATTTCCGGGCCGGATCGATCGAGGGTACCGGGCCGTTGAATGCCGCCGGCAGCGTGCGCTATCGCGCCGGGCTCTATGCCGACAATGAAAAGGGCGTGCGCTGGAACACCGACAGCGAGAGCGTTATCGGCGATGCCTCGCTGGCCCTCGACGTCGGCCAGACCGGCGAACTGGTGCTGCAGTTCACCGACATCACCCAGAACCTTGGCGGCAACCGCCTGCGCGGTGTACCGGTCAACGATGCGGGCACTTTCCTGACCGACCGCCGCTGGAACCACAACGAGGCCAGCGACTTTCTCGACATGCGCGCCAAGGTGGCACTGGCACAGTATCGCTTCGCGCCGCTCGATACCCTGGACGTGGACTTCGCCGCCCGCTGGTTCAGCAACACCGAACACCAGATGTACCACGAGCCGATGGGCCTGATCGATCGCGACCGCGATGGCGTGGCCGAATGGATGACCCGCCAGCTGCGCAACCAGATCCGTGACAACGAGGCGTTCACTGCCAACGGCAATGCAGTCTGGCGGGTGACCACCGGCGCGGTGGAGCACAAGGTGCTGTTCGGCGCCGATGTATACCAGCTGGATGCGGATTTCACCGCACAGACCGCCAACAGCGCTGACCTTGCGCGCGGCGCGGGACCGGTGCGCGGCATCGAACTGTTCAATCCGGTGTACGGCGCCAGCACCTGGCATGACTACAACCTGGGCGCCCTGCCCTGGCGCAGCACGTCCACCCGCAGCAAACGCTATGGCGGTTACCTGCAGGATGAGCTGGCACTGGGCCCGCGCTGGCATGTGCTGGCCGGGCTGCGCTGGGATGGTTTCAAGGATGAGGATCGCATCGCCGGCAGCAGTGTCGATGGCAGCGATCTCAGCTGGCGGCTGGGCAGTACGTTCACCGTGCGCGAAGGCCTGAATGTCTACGCCAACGTCGCCAGTGGTTTCGTGCCGCAGAGTGCCGCCAACCAGAATCCGGCCGCCGGCGGACCCTTCGATGCCGAGCGCAGCAAGCAGTGGGAAGTGGGCATGAAGTCCCTGCTGGCCGAGCGCGTGACGTTGAACATGGCGGCCTACCGGATCGACCGCAGCAACATCGTGCAGGCCACCGGCGAAGTGATCGGTGGTGTGAACCAGCTGGCCGCGCTGGGCCTGGTGCGCAGTACCGGGATGGAGCTGGACCTGTTGGCCGACCTCACCGAGCGCTGGGTGCTGAATCTGACCTACGCCTACAACGATGCGCGGGTGAAGGACGCCGGCCCGAACGGCATCACCAACGCCTCCGGCGACCGCTTCGCGAATGCGCCCCGCAACAAGCTGGGCCTGTGGACCCGCTACGACCTGCCGGCAATCAACTCCGCCATCGGCTTCGGGGCAGACCATGTTGGCGAGCGTGTCAGCCTGGATGGGCAGACGGTGAAGGCCTACACGGTGTTCGACATGAGCTGGAAGACGACGTGGAAGCAGTGGCAGTTCCAGGTCAACGTGAAGAACCTGTTCGACAAGGTGTATGCGGCAAGTGGCTTCATCGAACGCAACGGGCATTTCCCCGGCGAGCCACGACGGGTGTATGTGCAGGCGGCCTACAGCTTCTGAGGCAGGGCTGCGAACCATGATGACAGGGGGAGGTGGCTGCCCACCTCCCCTGCTGGCGTCAGTGCGAGCAGGCCACCAGCATCGAGCGGGTGGCCATCTGGGTGGAGGTGAAGCCGTTCTTGTTGCCCACCGCGATCGCGTTGCCGTCGTCGCCATCCTTGCTGAAGACCACATAGCCACCGGGGCACATCTGCCCGGCCTTCTCGTAGCAGCCACTCCAGGAACTGGAGCCGCTGCAATCGATGGAGACGCCACGCCGGCCATCGGGGGTGACGGTCATCCTGGCGGTGGTGCAGGCGCTCAGCGCGGCCACGAACAACAACGGAACGAACAACTTCATGGGTACTCCAGGGGTTGGGGATCGGCGGGAGGGCGCCAAGGCTGGAGTGCCCGGATTGCGCGAACCTTGCGCCGATGCCATTTTTCATGCGGCACAAGGGACCTGCGGGGCATCCGGAAGGCACGCCATGTTCACGCAATGTTCCTGTAATACGGTGCCGGCGCGTGCCGAACTGCCCGGCCACGCCCCCTTCCTGCGCAAGCCCTGCCGATGCACATCCTGCTGATCGAAGACGAAGCCGAACTGGCCGCCACCCTGAAGTCCGCCTTGCAGCGCGAGCGCTATGTGGTGGACCTGGCCAACACCCTGGCGCTGGCCCGCGAAGCGGCCCTGTACGGATCGCACGACCTGGTGCTGCTGGACCGCACGCTGCCCGACGGCGACGGCCTGGGATTGATTTCACTGCTGCGCGATCGCAACCCCGGGGTGCCGATCATCGTACTGAGCGCGCTGGGGCAGCTGCCGGACCGCATCGCCGGCCTGGATGAGGGCGCGGACGACTATCTGGCCAAGCCCTTCGCACTGGAGGAACTGTTCGCCCGCATCCGCGCTGCGGGGCGCCGGCCGGGCGGCATGCAGGTAGAGCCGATAAGCATCGGCCGGCTCCTGTTCGATCCCGCCTCGGGCGAGGCCAGCGTGGGCGGGCAACGGCTGGAGCTGCCGCGCCGCGAAATCCGTGTACTGACTGCGCTGGCCCGGCGGCTGGGCCGCACCGTGCTGCGCGAGTCGATTGAAATGGCGGTGTATGGATTCGATGACGGCATCCATTCCAACACGCTCGATTCGCATGTCTCGCGCCTTCGCCGCAAGCTGGCCGATGCCGACGCAGGAGTAGAGATACACGCCATCCGGGGCGTCGGCTACCTGATGCGGGAAGCCAAGTAATGGCGCGTCGTCCATCGCTGAAGCGCCCGTTGATCGTCAAAACGCTGATCTATCAGCTGCTGGCATTGCTGGTGGCGTTCTTCGCGCTGCTGATGGTGCTGATACGTGCCGACAGCGGTGGCTACTACAGCATCCAGACCTTCGCGCCGGTGGCCGCCGAGGCGGTGCACCGCGACCGCAATGGCGAGCTGTACGTGCAGCACACGCCGGAACTGACCGAGCTGCTGAAAACCGTTCCCGGCGCATGGTTCATCGCCGAGGATGAGCACGGCCACCACGTTACGTTCGGACCTGTGCCGCCGGCCTATGCCTCGCTGGTAGGTGCACTGGATGGGATCCCCTTTGGCGACCTGCGTGGGCGCGATCGCAGCGATGGCTTGGCCGTCGTGGTCCGCCAGCACAGTGGCCCGGCCGGCAAGCTGACCATCATGGCCCACGGCGAAACCGACACGCTGACCTGGCAGATGGCGCTGGCGGCACACATCATCACCCTGCCGATCTTCCTGCTGCTGGGCCTGGCCACCATCGTCCTGACACCGGTCATCGTGAGACGGGCCCTGGCCGGGGTGGAGCGCATCGCGCAGGAAGCCCGCAACATCTCCGCCAGCCGCCGCGGTGTCCGCCTGACAGAAACCGCTGTACCGGTAGAGATCGCTCCGTTGGTGACAGCGGTGAATGAAGCGCTGGACCGGCTGGACGAAGGGCACGAACGGCAACGCCGCTTCATTGCCGCCGCCGCACATGAGCTGCGCACACCCATTGCGATTCTGAGGGTAAAGGTCGATGCGGCCGACGATGCCACCTCGCGCAGCCTGGCCGTGGAAGTGGCACGGTTGGCGACGCTGGCAGAGCAGCTGCTGGATCTGCACCGCATGGACGAGGACGGGCCGAAGGAGACCATCAACCTGGCGCGGATGGCCAAACGGGTGGCCGCTGATCTGGCGCCGCTGTTGATCCAGTCAGACAAGGCCGTAGCCGTGGCGGTGGAACCCCACTTCCCGGTGCTGGGCGAGACCGGCGCGGTGGAACGTGTGATCTCCAACCTGGTACTGAATGCTGCCGAGCATGGCGGGCGCCAGATCGTCGTGCGCGTGCAGGGCAGCTGCCTGGAGGTTGAGGACGACGGCCCCGGCATACCGCTCGACCAGCGCGAGCGCGTCTTCGAACCCTTCCAGCGGCTGCGGCCACGACAGACAGGCGCGGGCCTGGGGCTGAACCTCGTACGTCAGGTGATCGACCGTCATGGCGGCCGCGTCACGATTCTGGATGCTCCTGGCGGTGGTGCTTTGATCCGTGTTGAGTTTCCACTGCATCCGGGCGTGACCCACTCGCCACCCGCAGAGAACCGGGAACGTCGCATGCACGAGGATAACTGACGCCTGTCCGTGCGTGGACGGCCGCGAGGACAGGCAAGGTTGCGGCAATGTTCGCTGCACAGCATCGGGGGAGTGGCAGCTGCCGTGCCACCGCATTCCGATCTGACAGGAAGCCTGCATGTGACCCAGGGAGCTCCTCCACCCTCCTCTTCCACCCGCGCCGTGCCACCGCCGAATTCGCCAGACATCACGGCTGCTGCATGGAATCGCCGCCCACGCAATGGCCGCGCGCTCGGCCTGGAACATTGGCCGCGTTGGCTGCGGGCAATTCCCGACGTCGAGCGCGCTGGCGCATTGATGCGACTGTTCGGCGCCTTGTTTCTGCTGCTTCCCGGCATTGCGCTGGTGGCTTCTACGTATCGGCACGCCAGTGCAGCGGCGGCCGCCGCCGTGTTCCTGTTCGTCACAGTGCATGCTGCGTTGCATGGGTTGGCGACGTGGCGAGCGGCAACCACGCACTCGATTCCGCCGATAGTGCGCTTTCTGGATGGCCATGCCGCCGGGATAATGATCGCCAGTTCGCTTCTGATCGCCATCGGTGCAGGGATGGCGAAGCTGCCTGTTTCACCGTTCTTCTGGCTGCTGGCCGGCACGGTGAGTCAACTCTTCGGTGCGCGAATGGCAGGCCAGCGGCTGCGCAACGCGTTACTGGTGCTCGGTAGCGCTTTGCAGTTCATCGCCATGGCACTGCTCGCCCTTCTTGCCGCAGGCTGACACAGCGATAGGCCCGCAAGGTTCACGCAACCCAGCGCATCGAGACTCGACGGCCATCCACGTCTGTCACGACAGACGTGCGCTTCTTCTGTCGCGAGGACCACCAATGAACCGTCTCTTCTGGATGCTGCTCCGATGAGCGCCGTACCGCGCAAGCGTCGCCGTGCGCTCATCGTTGCTGCCACCCTGCTGTGCAGCGCACTGATTCTGTTTGCATGGTTGCGGCCCGCGCCACCACCGCAACTTCAGGTTGCGCCGGTCGGTCGCGGCAACATCGAACAGGTGGTGGAAGCCACCGGAACATTGAAGCCCTCACGACTGGTAAGCGTTGGCGCCCAGGTTTCCGGCCGCATCGATACCCTGCACGTAAAGCTGGGAGACAAGGTGAAAGCAGGCGATCCCATCGCCGATATCGACTCACGTACCCAGCGCAATGCATTGCTGAGCGCGCAGGCCGCACAGCGCACTGCCCGCGCCAACCGCGATGCGCTGGCCACCGACCTGCGCCAGTTCGAGCTGGCACTGCATCGGCAGCAGCAACTGGTGGCCTCGCAACTGGTGGCCCGCGCCGACTTCGATGCAGCCAAGGCCAAGGTCGATGCCACCCGGGAACAGATTGCTGCCCTGGACGGTGAGGTTGTGCGGCGACAGACCGATGTGGATATCGCACAAACCAATCTGGAGTACACCCGCATCACCGCTCCCACCGACGGCACCGTGCTGGCCGTGGTCGCGCGCCAGGGGCAGACCGTGAACGCAGTACAGAGTGCACCGACCATCGTGATGCTGGGCAACCAGGACGTGATGACGGTATACGCGGAAATCTCCGAGGCCGACGTCGTTCACACCTCGGTTGGCCAGGAAGCATTCTTCACCATCCTGGGTGATGCCGGCCGCCGCTACAGCAGCACGTTGCGCGATATCGCACCAGCCCCGGAATCGATCACCAATGAAGACAGCTCCAGCCTGGCTTCACCGGCAGCGTCGGGCGGCAGCCGCGCGGCCATGTACTACAACGGCCAGTTCGACGTGAACAACGCCGACGGACGCCTGCGCAGCTACATGACCGCGCAGGTTCGCATCGTGCTGGGCCGCGCCAACGACGTACTGACCATTCCTTCGGCCGCATTGGGCGCGCGCGCCGCCGATGGCAGCTACAGCGTGCTGGTACGTGGCGCCGACGGCCATGCCAGCACCCGGCGCATCACCACCGGGTTGGACGATCAGATCCAGGTAGAAGTGCGCAGCGGGCTGAAGGAAGGCGAACAGGTCGTGCTGGCGCAGGCCAGCGACGAAGCCACCATCGCACCCGTGCAGCCGAAATGAGTACGACCACGACCGAGCCACTGCTGCGCGTTCGCGGCGTACGCCGCGAGTTTGCTGCAGGCGAGCAGACATTGGTGGTACTCGACGGCATCGACCTGGACATCCATGCAGGTGAACTGGTGGCCATCGTCGGCCAGTCCGGCTCGGGCAAGTCCACGCTGATGAACATACTGGGCTGCCTGGATCGCCCTTCTACTGGCATCTATCAGATCGACGGGCGCGAGACTGCGCAGATGTCGCCCGATGAACTGGCCGAGCTGCGCCGGGAGCATTTCGGCTTCATCTTCCAGCGCTATCACCTGCTGACCGACCTGACTGCACTGGGCAATGTGGAAGTGCCCGCGATCTACGCCGGCATGCCTGCCGAGGCACGCCATGCGCGCGCGGCCACGCTGCTGTCGCGGCTTGGCCTGGGCGAGCGCATGCAGCATCTTCCTGGTGAACTGTCAGGTGGCCAGCAGCAGCGCGTCTCGATTGCGCGCGCACTGATGAATGGCGGCGCGGTGATCTTCGCTGACGAACCCACAGGTGCGCTGGATACACATTCGGGCAAGGAAGTGATGAAGATCCTCGGCGAACTGCATGCCGAGGGCCATACCGTGGTGCTGGTAACGCATGACATGGCCGTAGCTGAACATGCGCAGCGCATCATCGAGATACGCGATGGTCGGATTGTGGATGATCGTGCAACCGGTACTGATTCGGCAGCGGGCGTGGCGACGCCCGCCGTGCCCCAGCGCACGACGGGCGGCTGGCAGGTCTGGCGGGACCGGTTCGCTGAAGCCTTCCGCATGGCCCTGCGCGCAATGAATGCGCATCGCATGCGCACCTTCCTGACCATGCTCGGCATCATCATCGGCATTGCATCGGTCGTGTCGGTGGTAGCGCTGGGCACCGGCGCACGGCAGGCCATCCTGTCCAACATCGCCTCCCTGGGCACCAACACCGTCGAGATCTATCCCGGATCCGGCTTTGGCGACCTGCACTCGGCGCGCGTGGAAACGCTCACCCCCGGCGACAGCGTGGCCCTGGCCCGGCAGCCGTTCGTCGACAGCGCCACGCCCGGCGTTGCCACCACCGGCACCGCGTTGCGCGGCAACCGCTCGGCCAGCGTACAGGTGCAGGGCGTAAGCGAGCAGTACTTCCGCGTGCATGGCCTGAAGCTTGGCGAAGGCGCCTTCTTCGGCCCACCGGGTGTGAGCGGCTACCAGCAGGTCGTGGTGATCGACGCCAATACCCGCGCCCGCTTTTTCGCTGCTGCGGACAATCCCATCGGCCAGACCCTGCTGCTGGGCAACATGCCTGTGCGTATCGTGGCCGTGGTGAAGAAGGATGCCGGTGCTGCCGGCGATGCGTCACTGCTGCGGGTATGGCTGCCCTACACCACCGCCATGGCACGCATGCTGGGGCAGAGCCACGTGTCCAGCATCACCGTACGCGTTTCCGATGCGATCAGCATGGAAGCGGCCGAGCAGGCCATCGCACGATTGCTGACGCGGCGCCATGGCAGCACCGACTTCTACATGAGCAACAACGCGCAGATCCGTGAATCCATCGAACAGACCACCGGCATCCTGACCATGATGATCAGCTCCATCGCGGCCATCGCATTGGTGGTCGGTGGGATCGGCGTGATGAACATCATGCTGGTATCGGTAACCGAGCGCACCCGCGAGATAGGCGTGCGCATGGCGGTGGGCGCGCGCCGCAGCGACATCCTGCAGCAGTTCCTGATCGAATCGGTGCTGGTCTGCCTGCTCGGTGGCGTGCTCGGCATCGGCGTGGCCCTGGCACTGGGCGCGGCCCTGGAACTGGCCGACGCGGGTTTCAGCCTGGTGTTCTCCGTCCATTCGATTCTGGCCGCATTCGCCTGTTCCAGCTTGATTGGTATTGGCTTCGGCTTCCTGCCCGCACGCCGCGCTGCCCAGCTGGACCCAGTGGAAGCACTGGTTCGATAGCCACGGCATCTGCCAGCAGTGACGGCAGGTTCGCGCAATGTCTGCGATGTGTACTGCAGCTACCAACAATGTCCGCACAGGAGCTGGACGATGTTTCTGAAACCAGGAAGAACCGCACTACTGCTGGCAGCAACCGTACAACTGCTTGTGCTGTTGCCCTACTCCAGCGACGCCCATGCGCAACGAGGCGATCGCTACGCCCCGCAGTGGAACCAGGACTACCGTGATCGCGATCGTGATGCCTGGGAGCGTCGTGAACGTGAACGCGAACGTGAGCGGGAACGCGAGCGCCGGCACGACGCCAAAGCCACCGGCGTGGTGGTGGGCGTGGTGGGTGCGGCGGTGGTGGCCGGCGTGATCGCCGCAGCCGCCAAGCGTGAACGCGAGACCCGCGAACGCGCCGACTACTGCATGAACCGCTACGGCAACTATGACCGCCGCAACGATACCTATCGCGGCGCCGACGGCTACACCTATCCCTGCCGCTGATTGACCCTCAACAAGGACAAACACCCCATGACCAGAACTGCTCTGTTGATTGCCCTGTGCGCTACCCCATTGCTTGCCGGGGCCGCACCGGCCGACCCGAAACAGGCCTACATCGATTCCACGTTCACCGCCATGGATGCCAACAAGGATGGACGCGTCGACAAGGCCGAGTACACGAAGTTCCAGCAGGGACGCTTCAGCAAGCAGGCGGATTCGATCGACGCTGCGTTCACTGCCATGGACACCAACAAGGACGGAAGGATCAGCAAAGAGGAGGCCACCGTGGTGCCGGAGATCGCGAAGTACTTTGCGGGCCTGGACGCCGATGGTGATGGCTATCTGTCGCTGAAGGAAATGCAGCAGGCCATGGTGGCCGCACAGACTTCAGACGCGCCAACAAGGTAAATCCGGGGCGGGGCGCTGAGGATGGATGCCCATCCGGACGCACTGCGGGTTGAATACACCCTCTTCCCACGATAGCCTCCGAGGTGCCCAAGGAGGGCTATCAACGGAGTGAAGCATGAAGATTGGATTCAAGCTGTCTGTTGCTATTGCGGCTGCTGCACTGACCCTGGGAATCGGCAGTGCCTCCGCGCAGTCCCGCTGTACCCCGTGCTACACCGCCTACGATGCTTGTCTGGCGGCGGGCAATGGTGAGAACGTCTGCTACCCGGCGTTTGCACGTTGCCTGAGAAACAGCGGCTGCACCATCCCGTAAGTCACGCGTTGCCGTGATGCGTGCCGGCCCCCATCCGGGGGCTGGCATTGGCGGCCCGGCGCTGTGATTTCACCCCATCCGCATCCCAGGGCTCTCGCGAGCCTGCACGTCAATGTCCTGCTGGCGCTGCACAGCCGCCGGTTGGCGGTCCAGGCTGGCGGCCTCGATCTGCTGCAGCGACTGCGCAACCGGGGTCTGCACCGCCACGTCAGTGGGCATCGAGACGCGCAGGTGCGCGGGATCGTTCATCCCGCCCTGCACCACGAACACGTTCCGCCCTGCGGGGCTGTCGGCGGTCTGGGCGCTCAGCAGCACATGGTCGGCACGTTCAAGCTGGTTGCGGCGGGCCAACGCCATCACGCTCGCCACAAGACGCTCGCTGTCCTCATCATGGGTACGCCCGGCGCTGGCATCGATCGCGGCCACGCCTTCGCGTACCTGCTGCATCAGTGCGTACTCACGGTGGCCTGGACGGATGTCGGCCAGGCGAGTCGGCGCCAGTGAGGGATCAGGCATGTCGTCCACTGCTGCGGTAAGGGGGCTGCGGGTTATGGTCCGATACGGGTCGTCCGGGTGGAACCGGGTACGTTTTTCCTGTCGTTCAAGGCGAACCTCGCGTGCGTCGTTGAGTTCGGCGATGCGGGTGGGGTCGGTGATCTCGCGCATCGACATGTGGCCGCCGCCGGAACTGACGCTGGCCCATTTCCTGTCCGCCTCGAAGTACATGGCGTAGTAGCTGTTGCCACCAATGACATTCGGATCGACCGCTGAGCGGCCTTCCAATGCCTGGGTGGCTTCCAGCACGCTCAACCGGGTCAGGTACTGGCCACCCTTCGTCCATCCCATCTGGCTGATGGCATCGACGCTGGTGTTGCCTACGCGGGGGCCCCCGGCATAGTCGTTGTTGAGCATGTTGGTCCAGATCTGTTCCAGCTTCTCGGGACCGCTCTTCTGTTCGGCCGCTTCCAGCAGCACGCGCGGGGTCCAGCAATTGGGGTCCAGTTCATGCCGTTCAAACGCACGGTCGTGCGCCAGCATCACATCCTTGCCGGGAAGATTCAGTGCCAGGTCTGGGCGGCGTTCGTTCATCCACTGCCGCCGCAGTTCAAGATCTCTTTCGAGCAGGGTCTGCCCGAAGGACTCCCATTGCCGCTCGGTCAACTGTGCATTCGAGAAACGGGATCCCTCTTCCTGCTGGGTCTTCGCGTAGCTCTGTGCATAGCTGTTCGCTACGCGCCCCGGCAGGCTGTCATTGCGTACAACACCCAGCGCCAGTGTCCCGTACCCATCGGCGCCCGGCAGCTGCGAAAGGTAGTTCCAGTAAAGCTCGCGGTTGCCATCTCTGGCATAGCTGCCAAGGATTCTGAGATCGTGTTCGGTCAATCCACTCATGCCTTACCCCTTCTCTTCCCTGAACCACCGATCACTTGGACCGGGTGCGCGCGATGACATCCCTGACGGCCTCTTCCATACGCTTCCAGTCCTTCAGAAACGCTCTCTTGTAGTCCAGGCTGATGGACAGCCTGTTGTCGATGTCCACGAAATAGTGAACGCAGCCCGCTGCCACTTCTCCCGGCTCGCTGATCACCTCGCCCCCCTCCAACCGCACGCCATCGCGTCGGAATTCCTCGCCGTCACATTTGATGAACGAGCTGATCCGGCCATCGCCCTGGCGTGCGATGTACCAGTCTCTCTCATAGGCCGGATTGCGGACAGGCGGCTTCCCGTACCGCGCCTCATGCTTCTTCGCGTACACCACCATCTTCGCTTCATCGATTGCATAGGGCGTCAGACCCAAGGTCTCCGGCTGTGCAACGCGTTGATCGAGACGGTCCCTGGGATCCTCCCTTTCCACAGAGCCCTCCTCCGTGATGGCTTCATTTGACGACAGCCTTGAGAGCAGTGTTTCGACGGGAACCCGATCAACGTAGTTGATCCGAATGGGAATCTCCTTCCGGAAATCATTCGTACGCGGATTGGCCCGGGCGCCCGGCGGCGTCGGCTTCATGTCCGGCCACTCAATGACCAGGGTCACACCTTCTCCGGGCCACGGCGCGATCTGGCTGTCCAGATAATTGGCCGGAATGCGGAAGGTATTCGGCCCGAGCTTCACGTCCACAGGCGCATCGGTATAGGTGTGGCCGTTGATCGTGCGGCCGGTCTGGGTTGCGCCGGACATGGCGGGATTCCTTTCGTTTTCGGTGGACGGTGGCCGTGCACACGCGCCGGCACTCATTACGACGGCAAGTGCCAGCGCCAGGCAACGGCGGGGGGACATCACGTGCATGGGCATTCCATTGCAGGGCTCCGGCGCCACTATAGGGAAGTGGGTGTCAACGGAACAGGAACCGCATCGCGGTCTTTCACGGAACCAGGCAGCGCTCCACCTGCAGCGACAGGGCCCGGCAGGCGTTGAACAGGCCGTCGACCAGCGCTGCGGACGGGTAGCACGCGGGATCGTCGCTCTCCCGCGCCACATGCGCGGCATGCAGCAAGGCGATAAGCGCAGTGATGCCCGACGCGCTGCGGGTGGCCAGGGCCAGATCGAAGGCTCGGCCTCGGCTGAGCCGGGTTTCGGTCCAGGGCTGGCCGTCGGCGCGCAGATTGCCGCCATGCCCTTGAAGGTGCGCGAAGAACGCTGAGGGCACGACGGACTCCGCAGATCTACAGAGAGCGCCTTCGAGCTTCTCGGCCAGGGCCGCGGGCAGATCGCGCACTGCAGTGCCGAGCAGCTCGCGCAGGCGGGGAACGTCGGGAGTACGGTCAGGCATGGCGGCAACCTCACGGTGTGGCCACCTGCAGATGCAAGGTGGCGGACGGTGCGGGTTGGCGTGCCGGATACGTAGTACGAAAGCCGACGGGCCCTAAGACCCCCACGCACCGTCCGCCATGAACAGGCAGAAGATGCATTGTCGTGACCGCAACATCAGTTGCAAGCACGATGCCGTGTACTACGTAAGTTCGGGACGCCAATCCCGGCCAGGGCGAGTGCCTTGGCGCGGCCATGAGTGCCGCACTGAATCTGCACTGGGAAGTAGGAAAATCCGCGCTGACGCGGTCTTACGCCGGTAGCGTCACGGCATGGCGGGTTATCCATCGACTGATGCACTTCGCCAACAGACGTGCCCGGCTGGCGTGCACTACCCGGACACCCTATCCAGCCACATGCGACACGTGCACCGAGAAACACGCTGCCCAGTGGTGACAGCGGCCGCTGGCGAGACCGGAGTGCGCGCGCAGCGAAAGCACGTACGCGGCCCCTTCATCCTTCAGCGGTTGGCGTCCGCGCTCTTATGGCCGCGATAGGTTTCACCCCACTCGCGCATGGCAAGCAGTACCGGCACCAGCGTGCGCCCGAATTCGGACAGTTCGTACTCCACCTTCGGCGGCACTTCCGGGTACACGTGGCGGATCACCACGCCGTCAGCCTCCAGCTCCCGCAGCTGGCTGGTCAGCATGGACTGGGTGGCGTTGGGCACACGCCGCGTCAGCTCCATGAAGCGTCGCTTGCCTGTCATCAGGTGAAACAGAATGATCGGCTTCCACACACCGCCCATCACCGACAGCGTGACTTCCACCGCGCAACCGCTCTTGCCGTCCCAACGCCTGCTACGCATGCATACTCCGGAAAACCATAGTACCTACGGAAAATCATCGTTCTTGTTGCGATAACGGTGCGAGCCTAGCATGGGCTCATCCACTGAACGTGAGACCGCACCATGAGTTTCAAGGCACTGCTGACCCGCAAGACCCACGACGGCGTTTCCACGGAGCTGGTCGATTTCGATGAAGCCGACCTGATGGATGGCGACGTGCTGGTGCAGGTCGAGTACTCCACGCTGAACTACAAGGACGCGCTGGCCCTCACCGGCACGCGCCCGGTGATCCGGACGTTCCCGTTGATCCCTGGCATCGATCTGGCTGGCGTGGTGCTGGACTCCAGCAGCGTCGACTTCAAGCCCGGTGACCGCGTTGTGCTCAATGGCTGGGATCTCAGCATGGGCCACCACGGCGGCCTCGCCCAGCGTGCCCGTGTTCGCGGCGAATGGCTCAACAGGATTCCCGGCAACCTGAGTACTCGCGACGCCATGGCCATCGGCACCGCCGGCTACACCGCGATGCTGTGCGTGCTGGCATTGGAAGATGCCGGCGTAACGCCCGGGAAGGGCGATGTACTGGTCACCGGCGCCAACGGCGGGGTCGGCTCGATTGCGGTGGCGATCCTGTCCAAGCTTGGCTATCGCGTGGTGGCTGCCACCGGGCGACCTGAACACGCCGAGTATCTGCACAGCCTGGGCGCCGCCGAGATCATCGACCGCGCGCAGCTTTCAGAACCGCGCGAGCGGCCGGTGAGTGCCGAGCGCTGGGCCGGCGTGGTCGATGTGGCGGGTGGCCCCACCCTCGTCAACGCCATTGCCGAGACGAAATACCGCGGCGCAGTGGCCGCCTGCGGGCTCGCGCAGAGTGATGAGCTGCATGGCTCGGTGCTGCCCTTCATTCTTCGCAACGTGACGCTTGCCGGCGTGGATTCGGTGAATGCGCCGCAGGACGTCCGCCAGCGCGCGTGGGACCGACTTGCCACCGACCTGGACCCGCAGAAGCTGGAAAGCACCGTGCAGCTGATTGGGCTTGCCGAGGTGCTGAAGGTCTATGACCAGATCATTCCCGGCAAGGTGCGTGGACGCATTGTCGTGGATGTGAATGCGTGAGCGGATCATCAGGATCAACTGCCGCTGAAGCAGCTCCCATGCTGTGGCGAATGGTGAACACGCAGTGAAACGACGCGGGCGGCGGTGGCCTCAAGCCAACGCCGCTCGCATACGCTCGGAATCCCATCGCCGCCTGGACACCTGACATGCCAATGACCGCATTCGCGCTTGCCGCTGCGCTTTCGGGCCTGCCCGACATCACCTGGGAGCGCGAGCGCGCCGAGGATGCGCACCAGCTCACGCTGTGCCAGATCCATCGTGATGCATTGAAGCAGAACGAGGGCAAGGACGATGCCTATTCGCGCGCCAAGGCGGTCTGCGATCTGCTGGCACGCGAGTACAAGGACAAGTGGGATTTCGATGCGCAGGATGCCCTGGCCGCTTCGGCGGTGGATCTGGATGAGCTGATCCGGCGCGGTAATGTGGTCGAAGTCCCGCCGACGAAGCAGGATCGCGCCTACGAGTGATGGCACGCGATCCTAGCACCGTGATCTTCTCGGCCTGCCCCAGGTTGCGGAGCCACGAGCGCGCTCCAACACCCACACCTCGCCCGCCTCAAACCGCCCCCGGGAGCTCGCTCTCGATCTGCTCAACCAACTGATTGAAGACGGGTCTCCTCTTCATGATCTCCAGCACCGAATCGCCCACTTCATCCAGGATCATGGGGTCCGCACCACAGGAGAGAAGGTAGACAACGGCCTCGAGGCTTTCACTAATCACCGCGTTCGCCATCGGGGTCAATCCAATATCCCCGAGTACGTCGATATTGGTGACGAACGGCATCAACTCTTTGAGTAGATCCACTTCGTTATTGAACGCCGCTATATGCAGTGGCGTATCGTCGTCGATCCCATGGCTTTCCGGACTGGTCAACTGGCAGCCTTCGAAGGTGTGGCACTCATCGAACCTTGCCAGCAACTTCTTCAATTCCGGATCCACTGCATTCATCGGGGGCATTCCCTCCCAAGCCTCTCTCCAAGCACCGCTTCCACTCAACATGCAGTGAGCCGCCGGATGGTGGCACACCACTGCACAGGTGCATAGTGGCACGTACGGAGCGCACATCCGGGACGCACGCGATAAGCGCGACACCCCGCGACTCCACAGACCACTTCCTGCGTATGCGAAGCCCTTACCGAGGTCAATCCGCGAGCTGATGACCACAGGCGGCTTCCAAGCCCCTTATCATGTGGGCTTAGGGGCTCAATAAGCCCTATTGACGCTTGCAAGGCAGTATCTGGATGTCTATGGAATGGCGCCCCTCGGGCTGGGGCCGACGCGTGACCCGTTCGCCCCATTGGTCGCTGCGGCTTGATGGCGAGTACGTTGAACTCAGTGTCTCCGGCCAGCAGTACCGGCTGCGCGTGGATGATGATCAGCAGGTGCAGGTCCATCGAGGGGTCTTCTGGTCACGGGTCGAACTGCAGACCGGCGATGCTGCCGGGCTGTGCGTGGACGGGCTCCCCAACGGACCAGCGTCCCGGCTTGCGGGGGCCCTGCAGCACCTGCTCTTTGCGCGAACCACGCGTGGACGCAAGGCCCTGTTCGACACGATTCTGGAGCAGATCCAGTCCTGGTTGAGCGACGCGGATGCCCTCATCGATCGTGGCAGTGCCGGCCGCCGCTGGATCACTCACGAACAGCAGCAGACGCTGCTGGCGAAGCGCTCCGCCCTGCCCCTGCAGCCGCCGGAGCTGGAGCAGCTGTTCCGCGATGAAGACGTGCATGAAGCTCTGCATGCGGACAGCCATCGCGCAGCGCTGGACGTCCTGCGCGACTGGAACCTGGATTGGTCCGCTGCCTGGGCCGAAGCCAACGAGGCCATGACCCGGCGTGAGCTGGTGTTGGCCAAGGCCTTCCTGGACCGGGTCGAGAGCAAGCCGCTGACCGAGGAACAGGCCCGCGCCGTCATCTGCTTCGACAACCGGGTCCAGGTCGTGGCCGCGGCCGGTTCCGGCAAGACCTCCACCATGGTCGCCAAGGCCGCTTATGCCATTGATCGGGGCTTTGTCGAACCCGAACGCATCGTGATGCTCGCCTTCAACAAGGACGCTGCCAAGGAGCTGGAGGAGCGCGCGCAGCGATCCTTCGATCGGCTCGGCATGGGCGACACCGTGGTTGAGTCGCGGACCTTCCACGCCCTGGGCCTGGCCATCATCGCCAAAGCCACAGGGCGCAAGCCCGATATCCCGGAATGGGCCACTGACGCCACATTGGGCTTCAACAAGCTGGCCGAACTGGTGGACGACCTGAAGGACCGCTCGACCCACTTCCGCACCCAATGGGACATGTTCCGCCTGGTGTTCGGGCGCGACCTGCCGGCATTCGGCGCGGAAATGGAGGCCGACGGCTACGACCGCGATGGCACGCCCTACATCAGCGCCCTGCAGGGTGAGCGGGTGAAGAGCCTGGAGGAGTGCGTCATCGCCGACTGGCTCTTCTACAACGGCGTGACGTACGACTACGAGCGGCGCTACGAATTCGATACGGCCACCGACACCCATCGCCAGTATCGCCCCAACTTCTATTACCCGGATGCCGGGCTGTATCACGAGCACTTTGCGCTGGATGCCGATGGCCAACCGCCGGCGCACTTCGCCCATTACGCCGAAGGTATGCACTGGAAGCGCCAGCAGCACGCGGCACGCGGCACCGCCCTTGTCGAGACCACCTCGTTCGGCCTTCGCAGTGGACATGCGTTGCAGGATCTTGCGGAGAGGCTTGACGGGTCCGGTGTCGAACTCGACCCCAACCCCGACCGCGAGCTACCCGAACAGGGCGCAAAGCCCATGCCGGACGCGGACCTGATCGGGCTGATGCGCACGTTCATTGCCCACGCCAAGAGCAATTGCCTGACGCTGGATGACATGGCCGAGCGCCTGCGGCAGATGCCCGAAGATCAGTTCAAGGAACGGCATCGGCGCTTCCTGGAGATTGCCAGCCCTGTTTTCCAGGCTTGGGACAACGCACTGGCTGACGAGCACGGCATCGATTTCGAAGACATGCTCAACATGGCGGCCGGACTGCTGGAACAGGGCCGCTATGAATCGCCCTACGAACTGGTGATGGCCGACGAATTCCAGGATGCCTCGCGCGCCCGCGCCCGTCTCTGCCGAGCATTGGTCAGAAAACCAGGGCGCTACCTGTTTGCGGTAGGCGATGACTGGCAGTCGATCAATCGCTTCGCCGGCGCCGACGTTTCAGTGATGACGGGGTTCCGCGAATGGATGGGGCAAGGCCAGGTGTTGAAACTGGAGCAGACATTCCGCTGCCCGCAGGCGCTCTGCGATGCGTCCAGCCGCTTCATCAGCCGGAATCCAGCGCAGATCACCAAAGAAGTTCGCTCTGCTGCGCCGGCAATGGGCCCGGTGCTGCAGGCGTTCCAGATGAACCGGCGTGAGGAGGTGCAGGATGGTGTTCGCCAGTACCTCGCCAGGCTGCATCAGCAGTTGTCGTCCGGGGCGGTGCCGCAAGGACGCAACGGACGCGTGACGGTCTTCATCCTGGGGCGCTACCGCGCCGATCGCAGCGCGGTGCCACCGGATTGGAAGACAGCCTTCGGCAGCACGATGGATATAGAGTTCCTTACGGCCCATCGATCGAAGGGACGCGAAGCGGACTACGTGATCCTGCCGGGGATGATCCACCGAGGCTTCCCGAGCCTGCGGTCGGACGACCCGGTGCTTTCGCTGGCGATGCCGGATGGCGACACCCATCCACTGAGCGAAGAGCGGCGGTTGTTCTATGTGGCGCTGACGCGAGCGCGACGGTCGGTTGCGATGTTCACCCTGCAGGGCAAGCACTCGCCGTTCCTGGATGAGCTGGTGAAGGACGGTGCAATGGAAGTGACCGCGATTTCAGGCGCAGCCATTCACGAAGAACGCTGCCCGGTATGCAAGGTGGGTGTGTTCGTGGACCGCAATGGGCCACATGGAGCCTTCCGGTCGTGCTCCAGTTACCCGTTGTGCCATAACAAACCGAAGGGTGGGCAGCGGAGATGAGTGCGTACGCACACCACGCACTTCGCGACGTTTAGCTCGGCGCGGGCTAGGGTGCCCCCGAGATGGAACAGGACGCCGCTACATCAACAGTCCAACAAAGTAAAAGAAATTCTGCAGAAATGAAGAATACACGCGCTGCCACAATCGAGATGTGTAGCTGCACCTGATTCAGCCTGTCAAGTTCAACCAGAACGCCCACATTGGGAGATTCAAAGTGCCATCGTCGCGACGCCTCTCTCAATACGACTTTGGCGCTCTCAATCTTCCCGAACAACCAATTTGACTGAACCCAATCTCCATTGCATCGCCCCTCCAAGATCACGAAATTTGCGCAAAAGAAAATAATTCACGCAACAATCAACCACCCTCTTCAGATTTCCGCCTCTTGACCACCCGCCTCGTGGCGCACACCAAGCCGAGTTACCCGCAAATACAAGCTTCCGACATCGAGCCGATAGCCAAAAATATGTGAAATCATCCATCAATAAACAGCGAGTATCGACAAATAAAAAAAACCTTTATGCAATACCGGCCAAGAATTCAACTGCGGCAGCATCTCCTTCCTCAGCTGATCGCCTGATCCAGCGCATACCCTCCGCGGGTTCACGCTCAGCGCCTTCACCATGAAGGAGCGCCAATCCATACTCATACATTGCTGGAGGAAAGCCGGTTATCGCAGATTTCCTGAATAGATCCACCGCCCTCACAACATCCTTGTCAAGAAAGTCTCCAAACCGCAGATAGCAACCAAGTCTAAATTGTGCAGGCGCATATCCCAATGAGGCAGATTTACAAACCTGCTCCAGACTACGCTTCTCGAAGTCCGACAAGGGCTCGGCAGAGCTGCTTATGGTCGAAGAAAGAAACAGCGCCTCTGCCAGCCCCGCCCTCACCCCCTCAGCAATAGCCAATGCAGCCCCAGCCAGATCACCAATCTCAACCAGTGAATCAAACTCGGTCGTCAGCAAAGTCGGCAAATTAGCCATGCGGAATAATCCTATCTCCAGTTGGGCTTACACATCTACATTGAACATGGTGAGTCGATTTTGCCCCAAGATTGTCCTTCGCATCTTTTTCAGCCATCCTTTTCGCCTCAGATACGCTCCTCCCAAAACCGTACCCAAACGCGAACTCTTTGTCATCAATTGAGCAATTGCCCTCACTACGCCCATCCCTATTCGCGCGACAGACGCAAGCATACCCCCCTCTTTTTCTTTCTGGCCAAGGGACCGAACGCCCGTCTGTGGATGACGAGGAGAAGGCCTGATTAAGAAGCGCGCCCGCGACAGCTTGATTAACGCCATTAGGGTTCACCCAACCAGCGGGATTTGCCAACTGCCCCATTCCCGCCAACGTACTCAACGTGTCAGACGTCGATGCCCCACCAGGCGAGTAGTATCCACCCTGAAATTCGTTGCCAGCAAACCCTGAAGCTCCGTTCGCGTGGTAGTTGCCCAGCACCCTAACCCGTTGCTGACCAAATCTATCGATGAACGACGTCGGCGCTCCACCAACATAGCCGTATGTGGAAACGCCCCCAGCAAGCCCAATCGGATCGCTTTGGGAGTAGCGCCCCACTGCTGGGTCATACTCACGTTGATAGTTGTAGAACAAGCCGGTCGCTTCCGTCGCCTGCTGCCCGGGGAAACGAAGTGGAAGGTCGAATGCCACGCCGTCTCCATCTGGATCCATATTCGGCATCTGATTGCCGAATACTTCGCTCTTGCTGCTCCATTCCCATATGGCAGTGTTGCGGACAGGATCGACCACGACGCGCGGCGTTCCGAGGTGATCGGGCTGGATGTAGACCAACTCCGGAGAACTAGCGTCTGCAGAGCTGATCAATGCCACTGGATAGTCATCAAGCCAGATCGCCTGCTGCGACCGACCTGATTCAAAGTGGTCGCCCAGCCATTGCCCGGCTTCGTCATAGAGGGTGATCTGCTTATCACCGCCGAACGGAACGCGAAGAATGCGTTCCCCTAGGTGATTGTATGCGTAGCCCTCAAGCACATTCCCGTCCTGCTTCACCGCTGCCATGCGATTGGCGTCGTTGTACACGTATTCCTTGCCTTCCACGCGAACGGTGTTGCCGGAGGCATCATGATCGCGCCCCACACCATCCACAGCCGTCAGGTGATGGCTCGTCGCGGGATAGGTGTAGAGCGAGGTGCCACCCGCGGTCTTCAGCGACGTGCGGTTACCAGTGGAATCGTATGCATAGGTTTCGATGGGCGTTGCGGTGAGCCCATCCTGAGTCTGCGTGAGGCGCCCCAAGGCATCATAGGCATAGCGGGCCATCACCTGCGAGCCACTGCCATTCTTCAGCGCAACGATGGAGCCAACGGGATCGTAGCTGTAGCTCTGGGAGAGCCCCCCGGGAGTCGGATCATTCACAGCCTGTGCGCGATAGTCGAGATCCAGAGAACGATCCAGCCGCCGACCATTGCCATACGTCCAGCCGATCGCCGGACCGAAGGCGGCGTAGGCTACGTCCTTCACCACGACCTGCCGGGCCTGACCAAGCCGGGTCAGGCCAATTTGATTCACACGATCAAAGCCATCCCGGACGTAGTCGACAATGCTCCCGTCCGGGTACACCAATGTCGCAAGGTTTCCGGATGGACTGTAGGAGTATCGCACTGTCCGTGTCAGACCATTGATCGTCTGCACCTTCCGGGTGATCTGGCCAAGCCGACCGTAGCAATACAGCGTGCTGCCGCCAGCATGCTGCACCTCGCCGAGCCTCCCCTTTGCAAACCGCTCGTCGGCAGGGCACGACTCTGGCGCCAGGTCATAGCTGTAGCTCACGTCAAGACTGGTATCCGGGTAGGCAATTCCAATCACCCGATCCAGAGCATCGTACCGATACGAAGCAGTAACACCACGGGCATCGGTGAACGTCCGACGGTTACCACCGGAGTCAACCGTGTACAGACTGGCACCGCTGTCTGGACTGACTTGCCCAGTCAGGTCGCCGAAGCCGTTGTAGGAATAGGTTGTAGACAGCCCCTTGGGATCAGTTACCCGGGTCACCTGATCCATGGCGTTGTAGTGCGTACGGACTTCCACATTCAAACCACCGACATCCTGAAGGGACAGCACAAGGCGATTCAATGGATCGTATTGCTGTCGGTTCTTGCGGCCCAGAGCATCGGTCGTGGAAGCGATGTTACCGTTGGCATCGTAGGAGAAATCAGTGGGATTGGCGCCGGCATCCGCCTCTGTCGTCAATTGCCCGAACTGGTTGTAGATCCGGCTGAGCGCTCGCTTCAGTTCGCCATTTACATCCCGCGTCTCTTCCGCGACGCGATTCCCCGCATTGTCCAGGATGAAGGTGATTGAGTTTCCTTGGCTATCGGAAATCGCCGTCAATCGGTGAGCTACGTCGTAGGAGTAGGAAATAGAGGATCCATCTGGCTGCGTTACCCGCTTGACGAGGCCTGTGGGCCAGTAGTCGAGGCGGGTGGTGCGTGCGTCGGCGCCGGACGCGGAATCAAATCTGAAGATGGTTGGCCAACCACGCGGATGATAAGCAACCTCGGTAACGACGCCATTGGGGTCTTTGACAGATGTCGGCCGCCCGACCCCGTCATAGGCAAGCACCTCGGAGATGTGACCCGCTGCGTTGACTACTTTCCACAGGTCGCCTTTCCTGTAGAGGCATGAGCCGGAGCCCGCAGCGCAGCCCGCATCGCTGCTGGGATAGTAGACATAGGAGGTCGTGTCAGTGACATCCAATCGGGGGCCGTCGACCTGAGTAAGCAGACCAAGCAATGGGCACCGCCCTGCCGCCACATCATCCGCTTCGCAGTAGGTGCTCGTCGTGGTTCGCGTCTCGCCCGTCGCCGGATCGATCTGCGTGGCAGCCAGCGCTTGCCCGCGTGCGTTATAGGTCCAGGTGGACCTGGATACCAATACGTTCGCCGCATCAAGAATGCGGCGCTCGACCGGCACCCTCAAACTGGGATGCCAGTCGGTCTGCACGGTTCGCCGCAGACCCGTTGCATCGTTGGCAGCTTCGACACGCTGGACCTCGAGCAGCCGCGCGTTGTGACTGAATGTTGTCTCGTTACCGGCAAAGTCCACCGATGACTGCACCATGCCATTTCCATCATAGGTCTTGGCCCTGGCGGTGTTACTGCACCCCAGACACAGCTCATCGAGGGACGCGAGCCGGGCGACACGATGTTTCACATCGAAGCCATAGTGGCGCACCTTCCCCAAGCTGTCGGTGACAGTCGTCGTGCCATCGTCATTGAACGCCAGCAAGGTTCTATCGACGGTACCCGTCGCGTAGTCACCGTGGACACTCAAAACACCACGCCGATAGCCATCGTAACCCCAGCTCGCGTAGCGCTGACCACTTTCATCGGTGATGCCCGTCAACGTGTGGGGCTGGGAAACACCAGTCGTCTGATCCAATTCGTTGTAGTGGTAGCGACGGACGGACTCACCGGCTGGCGCTTCCGGATAGGAAACGCTGACCAGATCCCCATCGGCGTAGCCATATCGGATAACACGCCCGGTTGGCAACGTGACCGATGCGACCATTCGATCCTTGTACGAGAAGACCAGACTTCGCCCTTCGGGGTCAGTTACCTTCTCCAGTCGCTTGATCCCATCCGCATAGGTATTGGACAGTACCTGTCGATGACCGCCAAGATCGGTGATCGAGGTGAGCAGACCATCACGATCATAGGTTTCTACAGCGCCATCGCCGCGCGAATAGGTGAACGAGCTGAGTGCCCCTCCACTCATGAAAACACTGATCCTACCTGCAACATCTGCATCGCTCAGCCACTCATCGCCAACGCGGGTGAAGCTCTGCCGCGCTCCATTTGAGCGCCGTGCAATGATCCGATACATCACATAGTTGCCATCCGTCACCGGATAAAGGCGTGCTGAGTACGAATGCGTCCAACCCGCCCCCATCGGCAGAGGATCACCTTCAAGCGCGCGACCGCTGTTGTATGTCCTCTCCAGGCTCAGAGGGAAGACGCCCGCACCAATAAAGTCGACTTCATGCTGCCGCTTGTTGCCGGTGGCGCTGTCAATGGGATTGCTTCCGTTGCCTCCCGCAATGAGACAATTGCTGTCGCATTTCGGTGAGCCGTACTCGCCAGTTTCAGGATCCTCGAGACCGGGAAGCGGATACTCGGGTGGGCCGTCATTTTGAACGCATCGCCCTGCACGCCTGCTCCACCGTTCCCCGGCGAGGCAGCCAAAACGCCAAGAGGCATAGTATTGTGACGGCTGGCCTACAGGGCGCAAGAAGATTCCCGACTCTGGCGGATAACCTTGCCTAATAACTCCGAAGCCGGGAGTGCAGTAGCTTGGCTCTGAAAGACGGGCGCGCGCGGACTCACACCAAGACATCGCCTGATGCATTGTTGTTTCAGCCAATGCACTAGATGCTGAGGCACATCCAGCTACCAGCAGAAAGAGGATCAGCACCCTGTGCAGGATGGCATCTGACGTCCTGCTGCGGCACCATGACCGCATGCGTGAATCCATCGTTCGTTCGATATCTAACACTGCACTTCCTCCATGAAATTGGGATCAGCTCTCCTCGACCACAACATCATGCGCAGGCCGTACAAAAGCAGCGCACGTGATGAAGCCAATTGAATAGATCGAGTTGAGCTCCCGCCTCGTCACGCTACAGTCCGCCCCCCCCCCCCGCTCTCAATCGTGATACCCGATCGCAGAAGGGGACAAACAACATCGAAGGAAACCTACACTATCGCCGCATCAATGACATTGCCCATAAGCGTCAACTGAGACAATTAGCGGCGAATCTGGGCATAGCCGAACGAGATCGACCCACCAGTTTCGTGCAGCAACATCCAGCACAACCGGAGTCAGACTGATGACACGAGCCCTCAACTGACGGCATTCGCCCGAGGGATCCGTCTCGCACTGCTCGGAAAAACAAAAAAGCCCCTGCTTCCAGGGGCTCATCTGTACTTCTTGGCGGAGAGAGTGGGATTCGAACCCACGGAAGGTTTAACCCTTCGCCGGTTTTCAAGACCGGTGCCTTAAACCGCTCGGCCATCTCTCCAATCGGGTCCCGGTCGCCCGGGCAGCGCCGTATTCTCGCACGTGAAGGGCATTTGCCCAAGACCACCTTGCTCCCGCCCTTCCCATCCGGCACGGTAGGGCCTCCACTGCAATCGGATCCCCCATGGCCCACCTCGATCTGGCCAACCTGCGCACCACCCTGCTGGACGACACCCAGCTGGCCGCAGTGGCCCTGCACCGCACCTTCGCCGGCCACCTGCCGGTCAGCAGCGGGCATCTGGTGGTCTGTGATCCGCTGGTCCAGGCCGAGGCACCTGCGCTGGCCGACTACACCGCCCCGCTGGGCCGCCATCCGGTGGAGATCATCGTGCACAGCGGCCGCCCGGCACTGGCCGTGGTCTGGTTCAAGCCCCGCGAAGCCCTCACGGCATCTGCCCTGCACTGGCAGATGGCGCGCTGGACCACGCAGGACCTGACCGGCCTGGATGAGGACAGCTTCATCGGCTATCCGGTCGACGCCGGCATCGGCTGTTTCATGGACACCGATACCCAGCAGGCATTGCTGGCCCTGATCGAACAGGCCAATGGCGACGAAGACAGCGCGTGGTCCGATGCGCTGATCGACCACGACGGTCTGGATGAAGGCGCCGAGTACCGTCCGTGGGGCGAGGACTCGCCACACGGCCTGGTCGTATTCACCAGCGGCTGGGGCGACGGTGTGTATCCGAGCTACTGGGCGCTGGATACCTCCGGCATTCCAGTTGCCCTGGTGACTGATTTCCTGTGCATCCAGGGCGGTGACGGGCGCGACGAGCGCGAGATCGCCGACCAGGCCTATCGCGACAGCCTGCCCGCGGCGGAATCCGAGGCACTGGCACGACTGGTGGCCGCGGTGGAGCGCGACGACGCGGATGCGCTGCGCGCCCTGTTGAAGGATGCGCCGCAGCGCGCCAATCAGATTGAACCGGGCTGCGGCGGCACCGCGGTGTTCGAGGCGATCAGGCTGGACCGCCCAGAGGCGTTGCGCGTGCTGCTGCAGGGCGGCGCGTTGCCAGCGATGCCGGAGCGCCTGCACATGAGCAAAGTGACCAGCTACTTGGACTATGCGCGCTTCCTGAAGAAGCCGCGCAGCGCGGAGCTGATGGCAGTACTGGAAGCGCCGGTGGTGGCTGCCGCCCCCACGCCGATGCCGGCACCGCAGCGCAGCTTCTGGGACCGGTTGTTCGGGCGGAAGTGATCGACCCCGGAAACAGCAACGCCGGGCATGGCCCGGCGCTACCGTTCAGCTCTCTCAGCCCGCATCCACCGCCAGCGCACCCAGTGCACTGGCCTTGATCCGCTCCTTGGCCTTCTCGCAGGCACCATCGCAATGCAGGCGCGAGGCCTCCAGCTGCGGCGGCAGATGTTCGGCCAGGAAGTCGATGAACACGCGCACCGCCGGCAGCAGGCCACGGCGCGAGGCGAACACGGCATGGCACACGCCCTGCGGCAGCGACCAGTCCGGCAGCACCACTTCCAGTTCGCCATTGCGCACGGCGTCGGCGCATACGGTTTCCGGCAGCATGGTGATGCCGAAGCCGTCCTTCACCATGCTCTGCAGCAGCGGGAAGTCGAAACCGGCTACGCGCGGCTGCAGGTCGACCCGGCGCACTTCGCCTTCCGGACCATGCAGTTCCCAGCGCTGGCGTGCTTCGTCTTCGCTGATGCTGAGGGTGACGTGCTGGGTCAGTTCTTCCGGATCCTTGGGGCGTCCGGCACGGTCCAGGTACTTCGGGCTGGCCACCAGCAGTTCCTGCACCTGGCCGAAGCTGCGCATCACCAGGCTGCCGTCGTCGTCCAGGCGCGAACGCACGCGCAGGGCCACGTCGTAGCCTTCATTGATGATGTCCACGCGGCGGTTGCTGATGTTCAGCTGCAGGCGCACCTTCGGGTACTGCTCGAGGAACTTGGGCAGCAGCTTGGGCAGCTGCATCTGCGCCAGCGACACCGGTACGCTGGCACGCACCACGCCACGCGGTTCCGCACTGAGTCGGTCGACCACTTCGCGGGCGGCCTGCGCCTCGGCCAGCATCGTCTGCGCGTGGCGATGCACGCTGGTGCCGACGTCGGTGACCGCGAAGCGGCGCGTGGAGCGCTGCAGCAGGCGCACGCCCAGGTCGGTCTCCAGCTGGCTGATGCGGCGGCTCAGGCGCGACTTGGGGATGCCCAGCGCGCGCTCGGCGGCGGCAAATCCACCGTGGTCGACCACCATCGCAAAGTAGTACAGATCATTCAGGTCATGCATGCCCGAGTTCCATATCTAGAACAATACGTGGCATTCAATCACCTTTATCCCGCCTTTGCAACAACCTATCGTTCTCTCCGTCGGCGGGGCCTACCCGCTTCTTCCTTCCAGAACATAGGTGACTGCCATGAAGCTTCTGCATCTCGACGCCAGCGTGCTTGGCGAGAACTCCGTCTCCCGCCACCTGACCGCCGCCGTGGTGGCCCGGTTCAAGCAGCAGGTCGACGGCCTGCAGGTCGATTATCGCGATCTTGACGCCAATCCGGTACCGCATCTGCGCAGCAGCTCGCTGGCCAAGGCCGACGCGGCCGAAGCCGCCGATGCTGAACAGGTGCTGGAACAGTTCCTTGCTGCGGACATCGTGGTGATCGGCGCGCCGATGTACAACTTCAGCATTCCGTCCACCCTGAAGGCCTGGATCGACCGCGTAGCCGTGGCCGGGCGCACCTTCAAGTACACCGAGAACGGCCCGGTCGGCCTGGCCGGCGGCAAGCGCGTGATCGTGGTCAGCAGCCGCGGCGGCATCTATACCGATTCGCCGGCCGACTTCCAGGAGCCGTTCCTGCGCCAGACGTTCGCCTTCTGGGGCATCAACGACATCGAGTTCGTGCGCGCCGAGGGCATCGCCTACTCGCCGCAGCACCGTGAAGACGCCATCGCCGGCGCGCTGGCGGCCCTGCCGTCGCACGAAGCGGCTGAAGCCGCCGCTGCATAAGCGTTCCAGCGTTCGGCGCCGCTCTCTCCTCGTCGAGGCGCTGAACGCGGGCCGGGATCCCCTCCCCCATCCCGGCCCACCCTGGCGGCCCCGCTGTGCGGGGCCGCTTTTTTGTGGCGCCTGGTCTGAGGGCCTGCGCTATCCACGCATGGCGTGGATCTACTGATGCGCGCGGTAGCAACTGTCTTGTCAGGGGCAGCCGAGGGCCACCTCGGCGTCTCGCTTACGGGCGTTGAGGATCACCAGCATTTTGCGCATGACCGCCACGAGCGCCACCTTGCTTGCTTTGCCCTTGGCCTTCAGGCCAGCGTAA
>NZ_JCAFUL010000025.1:0-43541 GCF_059371315.1 Stenotrophomonas sp. YJH_SMC_8
CAACTCGGCCAGCGACCGCAAGGCCCTGCAGGCCGAAGTGACCCAGCTGGTCTCGGAAATCGACCGCGTCGCCAAGCAGTCGGACTTCAACGGCACCAAGCTGCTGGACGGTTCGTTCTCCAGCCAGCTGTTCCAGGTCGGTGCCAACGCCGGCCAGGCCATCGCCATCGACAAGACCATCGACGCCAAGGCCAATGCCCTGGGCGGTGCGATGTTCGATTCGGTCAGCTTCACCATCGCCGCTCCGGCAGACGCCACGACCGGCGTGAAGATGACCGGCATGAGCATCACCAATGGCGCAGGTTCGGCAATCAGCATCGCCGACATCGACGTGGCCGCCCAGGGCGGTGCCGATGGCACCAAGACCCAGGACGCCGCCACCAAGGCCATGGTCGCTGCGATCAATGCCAAGATCGGTGAAACCGGCGTCCTGGCCGAGGTCGACGCTGCCGGTGGTGGCAAGATCAACCTGAGCTCGGTCAAGGACAGCGTCGACAAGAATGGCGCCTTCCTCGGCATCGCCGTGGAAACCGGCACCTGGACCGGCATCGCCGCCGGCCCGACCGACATCGCCGCCAGCACCACTGCAGTGGGCAAGAGCTTCGCCGACAAGATCGACGTGTCCACCGTGAAGGGTGCACAGCAGGCGATGGAAGTGGTCGACAAGGCCCTGGGTGCCATCAACAGCACCCGCGCCGACCTCGGTGCGATCCAGAACCGCTTCACCTCGGTCGTGGCCAACCTGCAGACCTCCTCGGAAAACCTGTCGGCGTCGCGCAGCCGCATCAAGGACACCGACTTTGCCAAGGAAACCGCAGAGCTGACCCGCACCCAGATCCTGCAGCAGGCCGGTACGGCCATGCTGGCCCAGGCCAACCAGGTGCCGCAGGGCGTGCTCAGCCTGCTGCGCTGATCCACGGCAAGAAGGCGCCGCTACCGTCGGATCGAACCGACGGTAGCGGCAACCCGGAAGCCACGGTGCACGAAGGCGCGGGCCATGCCCGGCCCGGGATCACTCCCGAACCGGCCTGGCATCGCCCGCTCCTGCGGACCTCTCTTTCAGCGCTGTACCTTTGACTGTACGTACCGGGCGGCTTCGTCTCCCCCCGATTGTCAGTAGCCTGATCCCTCCCCTGCCTTGGGGGAGGGTTTTTTGCAGACTCCCGGCAGCCTGCGGTGATTCCACCCGCACCCTGCCCCAACCCTCCTGCAAACCGCGTGCCAGATCCGCCGCCAGACAACTGGCACGGCGCATGCATCATCGAAGTCCTCAAGACCCAGCGGCGCAGGCCGCTATTTTCGTTGACGACGGGCCACCGCACGGCGGCCAGGCCCGGATACCAGGAGAATCACATGGCAAGCTTTGGATACGGTGGCATTGGCTCGGGGCTCAACATCTCGGACATCGTCAACCAGCTGGTCGCGGCCGACCGCAAGCCCGCCGACAATGCGCTGAACCTGCAGCAGTCCAAGGCCAAGATGCAGCTGTCGTCGATCGGCACCGTCACTTCGGCCTTCGACAAGCTGAAGACCGCACTGACCGCACTGAAGGCCACCACGGCCTTCGATACCCGCACGGTGACCGCCACCGGCAAGGCGCAGCCCGCCAACACCGACGACGTACTGACGGCCTCGGTGGCACTGTACGACCTGGGCACGACCAAGGCAGCGGCCTCCAATGGCACGCATCAGGTGGAGGTGAAATCCCTTGCCACCGCGCACAAGCTGATTGCCAATACCTCGGTGGGGAAGACCGACACCTTCGGCGCCGGAACCTTGACGCTGACCGTTGGTGTGGGCGACAAGGCAAAGACGATGAAGGTCGAGGTGGAAGCCGGCGATACGCTGACCACCGTGCGCAACAAGATCGACGCCGCAGGCCGGAAGGAAGGCGTGCAGGCGACCCTGATCGCCTCGGGCGACAACCAGTACCTCTCGATCGCCCAGGAAAAGACCGGCGCCGCCAATGCCATCAAGCTCGAGTACGGCGGCAGCGACCCGAAACTGAGCGCACTGGTTGGCAGCCTCCAGGAAAACACCGCGGCAGCCGATGCCGAGCTGACCATCGATGGCGTCACGGTGGTCAGCGCCAGCAACACCGTGGCCGATGCTGTGCCGGGCCTGACCCTGAACCTCAAGGTCAAGGGCAAGAGCACCGTCGTTATCAGCACCGATACCACTGCAGCCACCAAGGTGATGCAGGAGTTCGTGACCGCCTACAACGCAGCAATCGCGGCGATCAACACCGAGACCAAGTACGACGCCAAGACCAAGGAAGCCGCCACGCTGACCGGCGACGCGCAGATGCGCGGTGCCTCCAGCCAGTTGCGCTCGGTGATGTCGGGCGTGTTGAAGGAACTGTCCGCCGATGGCCTGGACCCGAAGACGCTGGGGCTGCAGACGCGCGGCTATCCCAACGCCGACGGCAGCCTGGTGCTGGACGCCACCAAGTTTGCCGCCGCGCTGGCCAGCCAGCCCGAGAAGATCCGCTCGGCAATCACCGGCGACACCGGCGGTGCCGGCACGCTCTACACCATGGTCGACGGCTACGTCAGCACCACGGTCGGCAAGGAAGGTGCCTTCGTCGCTCGCACCAAGGGCCTCAACACCACGCTGGACAACATCGACAAGCGCCGCAAGGATCTCGACACGCGCATGAAGAACGTGGAGGAGCGCTACAAGAAGCAGTTCATCGCGCTGGACAGCCTGATGGGCAAGCTGCAGCAGAGCAATACGTCGCTGCAGCAGCAGCTGGCACAGCTGAACCGCTAAAGGACGGCGTGCAACGCTCAAGTTTGGCGTGTAACGCACCGATAACGGACGCAACAGCAATCAACGCCGCACCGCCGGCAACGGTCCCCACGACCTGCCGGCGGCACCCAGCGCAAGGAGAATCACGAATGTACGGTTCCAGCCGTCAATATGCCGAGCAGTACCGCCAGGTGGGAGTGACCAGTGCGGTTGCCGACGCAGATCCGCACAAGCTGGTGGCGATGCTGCTGGCCGGCGCGCTGGAGCGCGTGCGGCGCGCACTGGCCAGCCTCGAGCGTGGCGACCAGGCCGGCAAGGGCAAGGCGATCGGTGAGGTCTGCGCAATCGTCGGCCACCTCAATGGCTCGCTGGATCATGAGGCCGGCGGTGAAATCGCCGGAAATCTGTCGGCACTCTACGACTACGTGCTGCAGCGCCTGACCGAGGCCAACCTGCACAACGACCGTGCCGCCCTCGACGAATCCCTGCAGCTGCTGGGCGAGATCGACAGCGCCTGGAATGCGATCCCGATGGAACAGCGCCGCCCGGCCGCGGTGGCGCCATGAGCCTGCACGAACTGCACGCGCAACTGGACGCCTTCGAAAAGGCCCTGGGCGAAGATGCGCTCGATCAGGCCGACAGCCTGCTCGACGGCCACGACAGCACGCTGCATGCCCTGCTCAGCCAGCCGCTGACCATGGACGACCACGCACCACTCAGCGCTCTGTTCGAGCGCCAGCAGAACCTGCTGGGCCTGCTGCGCCAGCGCCGCGATGCAGTGGCTGCACTGATGAATGACGGGCAGCGCTCTCTTCGCGCGGCGCATGCCTACCTGCAGGCAGAATCGCTGGCATGACCCAACTGCCGACAACGTCGCTGCACCATCCTGCCGAAAGCGAGCTGTTCGACGAAACGCTCAGCTGCGAGCTGGCGCTACCTGCCGAGTTCCAGGCAGGCAGTGGCGCCGGCCGTACCGGCAGCGCCGAAGGCCTGCTGCGCAGCCTGGCACTGGTTGAAGACAGCCGCGTTGACGAGCATGACGATCGCAATGAAGCCAGCCTGCAATTGCAGCGGCTGGAGGCGAAGCTGGATCTGGCGATGGTGTTGCTTGGCCGCCTGGTCCGCCAGCAGGGCCAGGAACTGACCCTGCGCCCGGTGCGCTGGTCGCGTCGCGGGATACGCCTGCAGCTGGGCCCGCGCAGTGGCGCCAGCCCCGGCCAGGCGGGCCTGGTGCGCCTGCAGCCCAGCGATTGGCTGCCCGACCATATCGACCTGCCGGTGGAAGTGATTGCCGAAGCGGCCGATGGCGGCGGCGGCCACTATCTGTGGCTGCGCTTCCAGCGCCTTGGCGATGGCCTGGAAATGGCCATGGAGCGCCACCTGTTCCGCCTGCACCGACGCCAGGTGGCCGAGGCACGCCGGGCGCGCTGAAACCTGCCACCATCACGCTTGGCGGGCAAGCCTTGGCGCGCCCGTTCAGCTAAGTTAAGGTGGACTCCCCTACACGGACCTGCTGCGTGCCTGTGCGAGTTCTCATCGTCGACGATCACACCCTGGTCCGCGCCGGCCTGGCGCGGCTTCTGCAGGGGTTTGCCGACGTGCAGCTGGTGGCGGAGGCCAGCAACGCCGAACAGGCGCTGCAGCTGGCCCTGCAGCACGCACCGGACGTGGTGCTGATGGATCTGTCACTGCCGGGCCGCACAGGCCTGGAAGCGCTCAGCGATATCCGGCTGCGCGCGCCCGGTACCCGGGTTGTGATGATGACCATGCATGACGATGCCGCGCACGTGCGCGATGCGCTTGACCGCGGCGCGGTCGGGTTCGTGGTCAAGGATGCGGCGCCGCAGGAACTGGAACTGGCGCTTCGTGCGGCGCATGCCGGCCAGGTGTTCCTGAGCCCGCAGATCTCCGCCAAGATGCTGGCACCGATGCTCGGCCGCGAGAAACCCACCGGCATCGCCGCGCTGTCGCCACGCCAGCGCGAGATCCTGCGCCGCATCGGCAAGGGCGAAAGCAACAAGGAAATCGCCGCCGACCTCGGCATCAGCGTCAAGACGGTGGAAACCCACCGCGCACGCATGATGGAATCACTGGGCTGCCGTCGCGCCAACGATCTCCTGCTGCTGGCCGCGCGCCACCAGCACGAGCTGGAGTGATCCGCGCCCGCGGCGGTCGGCGGGAAAATGCCCGGTAGAGTCGATTGCCGGTAGAGTCGCGATTGCCGGTAGAGTCGACTGTTAGTCGACTTGCGCGCGGAGCGCGGGACTTTCCCAGAGTCTGATCGGAGAGCAGTCGACTAACAGAGCAGTCGACTAACAGTCGACTCTACTACCAACCCGCGGCATCCCGCATCGGCGACGAAATCCCGTCATCCCGACACTCCCTGACAGGAATACGTACACGACGGACGACGGACACGGTGGATCCGGCACTACAAATCAATATCTTAGCCTCGCCCATCGTCAATATCCCGCGTCCATGTAGGGGTTTTCCCTACATCCCGTCAGGATATCCACGAGACGCCTCAGGAACCCCCTGATTCCGCCCCCGCCGGATCAAAAGCAAGATGCGTTCCACAAGGCGCCGGGGAGCGGTGCCGGGGAACCACGATGAAGGCTGCACTCTCGACCCAGCTGGGCCAACAACTTCACCTTACCCCGCAGCTGCTGCAGTCGATCCGGCTGCTGCAGCTCGATGGCCTGCACCTGGAACAGGAAATCCAGCGCCTGCTGGACTCCAATCCCCTGCTGGAAATCGAAGAACCTGAAGCACCGGCCGCCGACGCCACCGAGGTTGCCGCCACGACGCTGGAAACCGCCGCGTTCGATGAGCTGCCAGAGTCCTCGATGTGGGACGTGGCCGGTACCAGCTGGCAGGACGGTGACGACGATCGCATGGCGCGCATCGCCGCCGGCGAATCGACCGACCCGCAGCTGCGCGTGCTGCAGCGCCTGTCGCTCGACATGGATGATCGCCAGCTGGCAGTGGCCGCATTCTGGCTGGACCACTGCGACGAGGCCGGCTATCTGCAGGCCCCGCTGGACCAGCTGCAGCTGCTGGCCAGCGCACAGTTCGACATCGCTGCGGACGGCGTCGAAGCCATCCGCCAGCAGCTGCTGCACGGTGAACCGGCCGGCATGGCCGCGCAGGACCTGCGCGAGGGCCTGCAGGCGCAGCTGCGCAGCCTGCACGGCGTGGTGCCTGCCCGCCACCTGGCCACGCGCATCCTGGACGGCGCGCTCGATGCGCTGGCCGCACATGATTACCCCGCCCTTGCCCGCCAGCACGACGCCGAAATCGACGACGTCCGCGAAGCGGTACGCCTGATCCTGTCGCTGCAGCCACGCCCGGGCGACAGCCTGCTGCCGGAACGCAATGCCGTTGTGGTTCCGGACGTGGTCGCCTGGCACGCCGATGGCCAGTGGAAGGTGGCATTGAACCCGACCACCAGCCGCCGCGTCTCCATCAACAGCCAGTACGAACAGGCGCTGGCAGAGAACAGCGAGGCCGCACCGGCACTGCGCGAAATGCTGCAGGAAGCACGCTGGTTCAGCCGCGGCCTGTCGATGCGCTACGACACCCTGCTGCGCACCGCGCGGGTGATCGTCGAGCGCCAGGCAGCGTTCCTGGTGCGTGGCGAGGAAGCCATGGCGCCGTTGACCCTGAAGGAAGTGGCCGAAGAAATCGGCATGCACGAATCCACCGTTTCGCGCATCACCACCGGCAAGTTCCTGCAGACCCCGCGCGGCACCTTCGAACTGAAGCACTTCTTCGCCGTGCGCCTGGAGGGCGCCAGCGTCTCCGGCCAGGCCGTGAAGGCCATGGTGCGCCGCCTGATCGACGCCGAACCGGCCGGTCGCCCGCTGGCCGACGAGGCCATTGCGGGCCTGCTGTCGCGCCAGGGGGTGAACATTGCCCGTCGAACCGTCGCAAAATACCGAGAACAACTGGACATCGCCCCGGCCCGTGAACGGCGCCGGCTCGGCGCCAGGCAACCGCTGTTGGCCCGGGTGGGCTGAAAAGGATGTTGGACATGAACAAGCTCACGGTCCTGCTGGTCGATGACCACGAGGGCTTCATCAATGCGGCGATGCGCCACTTCCGCAAGATCGACTGGCTGCAGATCGTCGGCAGCGCCGGCAACGGCCTGGAAGCGATCGAGCGTTCGGAAACGCTGCGCCCGCAGGTTGTATTGATGGATCTGGCAATGCCGGAGATGGGTGGCCTGCAGGCCACCCGACTGATCAAGTCGCAGGACGATGCACCGTACATCGTGATCGCCAGCCACTTCGACGACGCCGAGCATCGCGAGCACGCGCTGCGTGCCGGCGCCGACAATTTCGTCAGCAAGCTGTCCTACATCCAGGAAGTCATGCCGATCCTGGAAGGCCTCAGGGAGGAACAGTCGTGAGCGAATCGCGCATCCTGGTGCTGGACAACGACGCCGTGCGTGCAGAGCGCACCGTTGCCCTGCTGGAATTCATGGACTTCAACCCGCGCTGGGTCTCCGACGCGGCCGACTTCGATCTGGGCCGGCAGCGCCAGAACGATTGGATGGCGGTGATCGTCGGCAGCCTGGACGACAACGCGGCCAGCACTGCGCTCTACAACTGGCTTGGCGGCAGCAGCCTGCCACCGCCGGTGCTGCTGGCCGATGGTGATGCCTCTGCATTCGCACAGCAGCACGGCCTGCACGAAGCCAATATCTGGCCGCTTGAAACGCCGCTGCGCCACGCGCAGATGGAAGCCCTTCTGCGCCGCGCCAGCCTCAAGCGCCTGGACGCCGAGCACCAGGCCGGTGCCGCGCAGGACCAGGGACCGACCGGTAACGGCCCGGCGGTGACCGCACTGCGCACCATGATCGAGCAGGTGGCCGCGTTCGATACCACCGTGCTGGTGCTGGGTGAATCCGGTACCGGCAAGGAAGTGGTGTCGCGCGCGATCCATCAGCGCTCGCCGCGTCGTGACGGCCCGTTCGTTGCGATCAACTGTGGCGCCATTCCGGCGGACCTGCTGGAAAGCGAGCTGTTCGGCCACGAAAAAGGTGCCTTCACCGGCGCACTGACCGCCCGCAAGGGTCGTTTCGAAATGGCCGAAGGCGGCACCCTGCTGCTGGATGAAATCGGCGACATGAGCCTGCCGATGCAGGTGAAGCTGCTGCGCGTGCTGCAGGAGCGCAGTTTCGAGCGCGTGGGTGGCAACCAGACCATCCGCTGCAACGTGCGCGTGGTGGCGGCGACCCATCGCGACCTTGAAACACGTATTGCCGAGGGCAAGTTCCGCGAGGATCTGTTCTACCGACTGAACGTGTTCCCGATTGAAGTACCCGCGCTGCGCGAGCGTCGCGAGGACCTGCCGGCACTGGTGGAAACCATCGCCGCACAGCTGGCCCGCACCGGCCGTGGCGAAGTGCGCTTCACCCCGGAAGCCTTGCAGGCACTGGCCGGCTACGAATGGCCGGGCAACGTGCGCGAGCTGACCAATCTGGTCGAACGACTGGCCGTGCTGCATCCGGGTGGCTCGGTGCGCGTACAGGACCTGCCGGCCCGCTATCGTGGCGATGCGGCACTGGCCGCCATCGCTACACCGGCGCCGGCACCGCCCGCCGCCAGCGAAGAGCGACTGGACCTGCGCAGCTTCTCGTTCCACACACCCGGCAGCGGCAACCAGCCGGCGCTGGAGCACGGCATCGCCGTCAATCGCCCGGCGGCACCGGCCGCACTTCCCGACGAAGGCATGGACCTGCGCAACCACATGGCCAGCATCGAACTGGGCCTGATCAACGAAGCACTGGAACGCACCCAGGGCGTGGTCGCCCACGCCGCCCAGCTGCTTGGCCTGCGCCGCACCACCCTGGTGGAAAAGCTGCGCAAGTACGGCATCGAACGCGAGCAGGCCGAACTGGCCGGCTGAACCGCGTCACCAGCATGAAGGGGGCACGAACGCCTGGGCTTGCCCAGGCGTTCGTGTTTCCAGAACCCGGGGCAGATCCCCGCGCGTCTACAGCGCCAGAACGCCGGCCGTTGGCCCCTGCAATCCCAGGCCAAAAAACCGACGCCGGTGAAATGACGCGTCACAGCCCAGAAACGCGCCATCCATCCATGCCGTGGCTCAAGCGTGTCGACCAAGGTCGACACCCACCAGGAGCAGCATGCCGACCAACAGCAGCGTGAAACTGTCGAAGGCGGGGTGGGTCCGGTTGCGGGGGTGTCCGCGGCATGGATGCCGCGGCCAAGCCCCCAAGGACGGGTTTACGGCGTCCCCCGCAACCGGACCCACCCCGCCATCCCACGGACAGCCCGCCTTTTGACGTTGACGCTGCTGTTGCTTCGGCGGGTGCAGGGCGCAGCCCTGCCAGCAAACCCCCAACCCTCATCTCACTGAATCGAAAAGCGGTTTCGGCACGGCACTTGCACTGGCTCCAGCAGACAACCCCATCCCTGTTTCTGGAACCGTTGCAGATGTCCCACTCCGTCACTTCGATCCTTTCGCAGATCCGCTCCTATCAGACCCAGATGGGACAGCCGGCGCTCAACCCGCTGGGCGAAACGCCGCGCAGCAACGCCCTGCCGGGCACGGTGCTGGACGCACCGCAGGTCCAGCCGGCCAGCTTCACCGAAACCCTGCGTGGTGCGATTGCCGGCGTCAACGATGCGCAACAGAAATCCGGCGCGCTGGCCAAGGCCTTCGAAATGGGCGACCCCAGCGCCGACCTGGCCAAGGTGATGGTCGCCTCGCAGCAGTCCCAGATCGCCTTCCGCGCCACCGTGGAAGTCCGCAACCGTCTCGTCCAGGCTTACCAGGACGTGATGAACATGCCGCTGTAAGGAACATTGACGCATGGCACTGACGCTCTCCAAGGACAGCCTGAACGCCGAGAAGGCCGGGCAATGGTTCGACCGCCTGCAGAGTCTGCAGATCACCCGTCGGCTGGGGCTGATGGCGATGATCGCGGTGGCGGTGGCGGCAGGCCTGTCCGTGTTCTTCTGGTCACAGAAGCCGGGCATGGTCCCGCTGTATACCGGCCTGGACCAGAAGGCGACTGCTGAAGCGACCGACCTGCTGCGCGCCGCGCAGATTCCGTTCGCGCTCGATCCCGCCACCGGCGGCATCACCGTGCCGGAAAAGAACCTGCACGACGCCCGCCTGAAGCTGGCCGGCTCCGGCCTGACCGACAGCGGCAAGCTCGGCTTCGAGCTGATGGAGCGCGACCCCGGCTTCGGCGTCAGCCAGTTCGTGGAAAGCGCGCGCTACCAGCACGCGCTGGAAACCGAGCTGTCGCGCACCATCAACACGCTGCGCCCGGTGCGTGATTCGCGCGTGCACTTGGCCATTCCCAAGCCCAGCGCCTTCACCCGCCAGCGCGATGTCGCCAGCGCTTCGGTGACCCTGGAACTGCGCGGCGGCCAGCAGCTGGAACGCAGCCAGGTGGACGCCATCGTGCACATGGTCGCGGCCAGCATCCCGGATCTCGCCCCGGAACGGGTGACCGTGGTCGACCAGAGCGGGCGCATGCTCAGCATCACCGACCCCAACAGCGAGGCGGCAGTCAACGCTGCACAGTTCGAACAGGTGCGCCGCCAGGAAACCTCGTTCAACCAGCGCATCCGCGAGCTGCTTGAACCGATGACCGGCCCCGGCCGCGTCAACCCGGAAGTGAGCGTGGACATGGATTTCTCGGTGACCGAGGAAGCCCGCGAGCTCTATAACGGCGAGCCGCAGAAGCTGCGCAGCGAGCAGATGAGCGAGAACACCACCAGTACCCCGGGCCCGCAGGGTGTGCCGGGTGCGACCAGCAACAGCCCGCCGGGCCAGCAGGCCGCACCGGCCACCGCACAGGCCCCGACCGAAAGCAGCAAGAACGCCACCCGCAATTACGAGCTGGACCGCACCCTGCAGCACACCCGCCAGCCGGCCGGCCGCATCAAGCGCGTCTCGGTAGCGGTGCTGGTCGACAACGTTCCGCGTGCTGGCGCCAATGGCAAGGTTGCGCCGCAGCCGCTGTCGGCCGCCGAACTGACCCGCGTCGAGGCGCTGGTGAAGCAGGCTGTCGGCTTCAACGCCGAGCGTGGCGACACCGTGTCGGTGATGAATGCCCCGTTCGTGCGGGATACCACGCCGGTCGAAGGCCCGGCCTGGTGGGAACTGCCGTGGGTGCACGATGCCGGCCGCATGCTGCTCGGCGCAGTGGTGGTGCTGGCGCTGCTGTTCGGCGTGCTGCGCCCGGCGCTGCGTGCGATCACCGGCCAGAACAAGAAGAACGACGAGCACGCACTGGAACCGCATACCGCGGACGTGCAGCTGGTCGATGACGATGGCACCCCGCTGCCGGCGCTGGGCGCCGACCGGGCAAGCCTGGGCGGGCCGGATGCACTGGCCCTGCCGGTGGATTCATATGAGGAACGACTGCGGATGGCGCGTGAAGCCGTGAAGACCGACTCCAAGCGCGTGGCCCAGGTGGTCAAGGGCTGGGTGGCCAATGACTGAGCCGCAATTGACCGGTGTGCAGCGCGCGGCGGTGCTGCTGCTGTCCCTGGGTGAGCTGGACGCGGCCGAGGTGCTGCGCCACATGGAACCCAAGGAGGTGCAGAAGATCGGCATCGCCATGGCCACCATGACCGACATCACCCGCGAGCAGGTGGAACGGGTGATGGACCAGTTCGGCCAGGAGCTGGGCTCGAAGACCTCGCTGGGCGTGGGCTCGGACGACTACATCCGCAACATGCTGGTGCAGGCGCTGGGCAGCGAGAAGGCCGGCAACCTGATCGACCGCATCCTGCTCGGCCGCAACACCACCGGCCTGGACGCGCTGAAGTGGATGGACCCGCGCGCGGTGGCCGACCTGGTGCGCAACGAGCACCCGCAGATCATCGCCATCGTGATGGCGCACCTGGAAACCGACCAGGCCGCCGACGCGCTGAAGCTGCTGCCCGACCGCACCCGCGTCGACGTACTGCTGCGCATCGCCACCCTCGACGGCATTCCGCCGAACGCGCTGAATGAACTCAACGAGATCATGGAGCGCCAGTTCGCCGGCAACCAGAACCTCAAGTCGTCCAACATCGGCGGCGTGCAGTGTGCGGCCAACATCCTGAACTTCATGGACAGCGGCCAGGACCAGGCCATCCTGGGCGAGATCGCACGCATCGATGCGCCACTGAGCAACCGCATCCAGGACCTGATGTTCGTGTTCGACGATCTGGTCGATCTGGACGATCGCGAAATGCAGCTGGTACTGCGCGAAGTGAGCGGCGAGCGCCTGGGCCTGGCCCTGCGCGGTGCCGACATCAAGGTGCGCGACAAGATCACCCGCAACATGTCGCAGCGCGCGGCCGAGATCCTGCTGGAAGACATGGAAGCCCGTGGCCCGGTGCGCCTGTCCGACGTGGAAGGCGCGCAGCGCGAGATCCTGGCCATCGTCAAGCGCATGGCCGATGAAGGCACCGTCACCATCGGTGGCAGCGCGGAGGCCATGCTGTGAGCAACGTCGTGCGCTGGCTTGCCCCGGACCTGCTGGCCCAGCCCGAACCGGCGCTGGCGCAGGAGGATGCGTTCGAACTCACCGAGCCGGACCCGGAACACGAACCCGAGCCGCCGCTTCACCTGCCGACCCTGGAGGAGATCCAGGCGATCCAGGACAGCGCGGAGAAGGAAGGCTTCCAGCACGGCCATGCCGACGGCTACGGCCAGGGCCAGGCCGAGGTGCGGCGCCTTGCCGCGCAGATCGAAGGCATCCTGGACAATTTCAGCCGACCGCTGGTGCGGCTGGAAAATGAAGTGGTCGGTGCACTCGGCGAGTTGGCCGTGCGCATTGCCGGTGCCCTGGTCGGGCGTGCCTACGAGGCCGACCCTGCGCTGTTGGCGCAGCTGGTCGGCGAGGCCATCGACGCGGTCGGCGGCAGCACCCGCGAAGTCGAAGTGCGCCTGCACCCCGACGACATCGCGGCCCTCGCCCCCTTGCTGAACCTGTCGCCGCAGCAACGACTGGTGCCCGACACCAGCCTCAGCCGCGGCGACCTGCGTGTGCACGCCGAAGCCGTGCGCATCGACGGCACCCTGGAAGCCCGCCTGCGTGGCGCGCTGGATGCGGTGATCCGCCAGACCGGAGCAGGCGCATGACGCTCGAATCGCAGCCGACACCACCGCCCGCCGACTGGGCCATGGCCCGCAACCTGCGCCTGGCCCGTCGCCTCGACGGCCTGCGCGTGGATACCGCGCATGGTCGCGGCCTGATCCGCGAGGGCGTGCTGCGCCGCGCGGTCGGGCTGACCCTGGAAGCGGTTGGCTGCGAGGCGCCGCTGGGCGCCAGCTGCAAAGTGGAAGTGGTCGACGGCGGCTGGGTCGATGCCGAAGTGGTCGGCTTCGCCGGCGAGCGCACCTACCTGATGCCCAGTGCCGAGCTGCACGGCCTGCTGCCCAACGCCCGCGTGGTGCCTTCGGCACGCCGTGGTGGCGTGGAAGTGGGCGAAGGCCTGCTCGGCCGGGTCATCGACAGCGATGGCGTGCCCCTGGACGGCAAGGGGCCGATCCGCGCCGAGGGCCACGTCGGCATGGCCGGTGTCTCGATCAATCCGCTGGCACGTGAACCGATCACCCAGCCGCTGGACGTGGGCGTGCGCGCGATCAACGCGCTGCTGCCGATCGGCCGCGGCCAGCGTGTCGGCCTGTTCGCCGGTTCCGGCGTCGGCAAGTCCACGCTGCTCGGCATGATGACCCGCTACACCGCCGCCGACGTGATCGTGGTCGGCCTGATCGGTGAACGTGGCCGCGAAGTACGTGATTTCGTCGAAACCACGCTGGGCGAGGAAGGCCTGCGCCGCGCTGTGGTGGTGGCCAGCCCGGCCGACCGGCCGCCACTGGCGCGCCTGCACGGCGCCTACCGTGCCACCGCCATCGCCGAATGGTTCCGCGACCAGGGACTGAACGTGCTGCTGCTGATGGATTCGCTGACCCGCTTTGCCCAGGCACAGCGTGAGATCGGCCTGTCGGTCGGCGAGCCGCCGACCACCCGCGGCTACCCGCCGTCGGTGTTCGCCAAGCTGCCGGCGCTGGTCGAACGCGCCGGCAACGGCGCCAAGGGGCGTGGCTCGATCACGGCGTTCTACACCGTGCTGACCGAGGGCGACGATCCGCAGGACCCGATCGCCGATGCGGCACGCGCGATCCTCGATGGTCACATCCTTCTCTCGCGGCGCGTGGCCGACAGCGGCCTGTACCCGGCCATCGACGTTGAATCGTCAGTCAGCCGCGTGGTCACGGAAATCGCCGACGAGCCGTGGCGCCTGCGCATCCGCAAGCTGAAGCGGCTGGTCTCGGCCTACTCGGCCAACCGCGACCTGATCGCCATCGGTGCCTACCAGCGTGGCAACGACGCGGCCACCGACGAAGCCCTGGAACGTTGGCCGGAAATCATGGAGTTCCTCGGCCAGGACGTTGCCAGGGCCGCAGATCTCCCGCACAGCCAGGCGGCACTGCAGCGCCTGGTGGAACAAGAGAGTTAAGCCATGAACCAGTCCAAGCGCATCGACCCCCTGCTCAAGCGGGCCCAGGAACACGAGGACGCGGTCGCCCGCGACCTGGCCGAGCGCCAGCGCGTGCTCGACACCCATCTATCGCGACTGGACGAACTGCGACGTTATGCCGAGGAGTATGCAAACGCGCAGATGGCAGCGACCAGCCCGGCGCAGCTGTTGAACCGGCGCGCTTTCCTGGACCGCCTGGACAGTGCCGTCGAGCAGCAGCAGGCCACGGTCAACGGCAACCGCGAGAAAGTGGAGGCCGAACGTGCCCGCCTGATCCTGGCCAGCCGTGACAAGGCCGTGCTGGAACAGCTTGCCGCCAGCTACCGCGCGCAGGAGAAAGTGGTGACCGACCGCCGCGACCAGCGCGAGATGGACGACATCGGTGCGCGCCGCGCGCGCCTGGTGCAGGCCGAAGACCAGGACGGCACCGAGCAGGGAGGCCGCTCGTGATGCCCTCCCCACTCGCCAGCAGCGCCAGCGCGCAGACCCAGAATGCCGGCGGCGGTGCAACGCGTGCGCCGCGCAGTGAGGGCAACAAGGAATTCAGCCAGCTGCTGCAGGGCGGCACGCCTGCCTCACCGGCACCGGCCACGCCAGCGTCGCCAGGCACGTCCACATCGAGCCCGCCATCGACCGCCGACGGCAATGGCCAGGCGCCGGAAGAGCACAGCGTGGATGCAGACGCTCCCCCTGGCGAAGCCCCCGCCCTGCCGCCGCTGCCGTCGATGGCCGGTGCCCCCGGTACCGACAAGGACAAGCCCAACGCAGCAGAGGACGCGCCGTGGCCCCCGCTGGGCCTGGCGGGCCTGGTGTTGGCCATGCCCACCCCCACCGACCCGGCGGCGGCTCTGCCCGCGGCCGCGGCAGCGGCTGCGCCGGCGCCGGCGCTCGCCAGTGACGGCACGGCGCTGCCCGCCACGACCGGAGCAGCACTGCCCGCCACCGCCCCGGCAACCGTCGCCACAGCAGCGGCTGACAACAAACCGTCGGCCGCCAGCACCGACGATGCCACGACCCTGCCACTGCCGGAGATGATCCTGCCCGGCGGCAAGCGCGGCGACCGCGGCGAGGGCAGCGACCCGGCCACGATCGGCGACCGTGGCGCTGCCCCGCTCCTGCACGCCCCTGCTCCGGCAGCACTGCAGGACCTCAAGGCCGCGCTCACCGCCGGCAATGCAGTCTTCAACGGCGAACCGACGCCGAAGCCGGTGCTCGGCGACGACGGCTTCGACCAGGCCATCGGCGCACGCCTGGGCTGGCTGGCCGACCAGAAGATCGGTCACGCCCACATCCGCCTGAGTCCGGACGACATGGGCCCGGTGGATGTTCGCCTGCAGTTGAACGGCGACAAGGTGCATGCCAGCTTCAGCAGCCCGCATGTGGACGTGCGGCAGGCACTGGAAAGCAGCCTGCCGCGCCTGCGCGAGCTGCTGGGCGAACAGGGCTTCCAGCTGGCACACGCTGATGTCGGCCACCAGGCCCCCGGCGGTGACGGCAATGCGTCGGGGCAATCCGGCGCCGGCGGCATGGCCGGTGACGGAGAACCGTCGCCGGGCGACACCAGCGTGTCGTCCGCGCAGTTGATCCGCCAGCGCGGGTTGTTGGACGCGTACGCCTGACAGGTGTGCCAACCAAGGTTGGCACCCACCAGAGCCATGCCGGCCAAGGTCGGCCCCCATCAGGACAGGGTAGCGCCGGGCCATGCCCGGCGGAACGCCGGCATCCCGACGGAATTCCGTCACCCCCTCGGCCCCATCTTCGGCACACCCCTTGCATATCCCGGTGAAGCAACCCTCAGGAGCTTCACCCCGTGGCCGCAGCCGCTGACAAAACCAAGAAGACCGCCGAGAAGGACAAGGCCGCCAAGCCGCGCAGTCCGATCCTGATCACTGCCCTGGTGGCCGTACTGGCCGCCGCAGCCGCCGGTGGCGGCGTCTGGTTCTTCACCCAGTCCAAGCACGAGGAAAAGGCCGCACAGGCGCCGAAGAAAGCAGCGACGCCGGCTCCGGCCCAGTACTTCGCGCTGGATCCGGCCTTCGTGGTCAATCTCAACGGCCCGGTCGATGGCCCGCGTTACCTGCAGCTGGAAGTGCAGCTGATGACGCGCGACCCGGCCGCACTGGAAGCGATCAAGACCCACGCGCCGGCCATCCGTGCGCGCCTGCTGATGCTGTTCTCGCAGGTCAGCCCCGACCAGATCGCCGATGTCGCCGGCAAGCAGAAGCTGCAGGCCGCCTCGCTGGCCGAAGTGCAGAAGGTGCTCAAGGCCGAGACCGGCAGCAACGGCGCCGACGATCTGCTGTTCACCAGCTTCGTGACCCAGTAAGGGCCCCCCGATGAATGACCTGCTGTCCCAGGACGAGATCGATGCCCTGCTCCACGGCGTGGACAGTGGCGCGGTCGAGACAGATCCGGAACCGCCGTCCGGCGAAGCACGCTCGTACGACTTCGCCAGCCAGGACCGCATCATCCGCGGTCGCATGCCGACCCTGGAAATGGTCCACGAGCGCTTCGCACGCCTGTGGCGGATCGGCCTGTTCAACCTGATCCGCCGCTCGGCCGAGCTGTCGGTGCGCGGCATCGAGCTGATCAAGTTCAACGACTACATGCACTCGCTGTATGTGCCGACCAACCTGAACCTGATCCGCTTCAAGCCGCTGCGCGGCACCGGCCTGATCGTGTTCGAGCCGACCCTTGTGTTCGCCATCGTCGACAACTTCTTCGGTGGCGACGGGCGCTACCCGACCCGCATCGAAGGCCGCGAGTTCACCGCCACCGAAATGCGGGTGATCCACCTGCTGCTGAAGCAGACCTTCGCCGACCTGCGCGAGGCCTGGGCACCGGTGATGGATGTCGACTTCGAGTACATCAACTCGGAGATCAACCCGCACTTCGCCAACATCGTGACGCCGCGCGAGTACGTGGTGGTGTGCCGCCTGCACGTCGAGCTCGATGGCGGTGGCGGCGACATCCACGTGACCCTGCCCTACTCGATGCTGGAGCCGATCCGCGAGCTGCTCGACGCCGGCATCCAGAGCGACCGCAACGACCGCGACGAGAGCTGGGGCCAGACCCTGCGCGAGCAGCTCAACATCGCCGAGGTGACCCTGTCCAGCGTCCTGGCCAGCAAGCGCATGACGCTGCGTGACCTGACCCAGCTGAAGGTCGGCGACATCCTGCCCATCGACCTCAGTCCGCAGGTGCCGTTGTGCGTGGAGAACATCCCGGTGTTCACCGGCGAGTTCGGCATCGCCAACGGCATGAACGCCGTGAAGATCACCGCTACCCATCCGCCGGGCACCCGCCCGCGCGTACCCGTCATCCAGGAAGACCCGCAATGAACGATATCGACGCCCTCGAACCCACCCCGGCCCAGTTCAGCAGCCTGCAGGCCGACGAGGCGAACGGCCCGGACCTGAACCTGGACGTGATCCTGGACGTGCCGGTGACGCTGTCGCTGGAAGTCGGTCGCGCGCGCCTGCCGATCCGCAACCTGCTGCAGCTCAACCAGGGCTCGGTGGTGGAGCTGGAACGCGGCGCCGGCGAATCGCTGGATGTGTTCGTCAACGGCACCCTGATCGCCCACGGCGAAGTGGTGGTGATCAATGACCGCTTCGGCGTGCGCCTGACCGACGTGGTCAGCCCGAGCGAGCGGATCCGGAGACTGCGTTGAGCCTGCTGGCCTCCACCCTGCTGGCGGTCGGCAAGGCCGCCGCCCCGGTTGGCCCGCAGGTCGGCCAGCATGCGGCCGCCGCACCCAGCCTGTTCGGTGCGGTGCTGGCGCTGCTGGCGGTGCTGGCCCTGGTCATCGGCCTGGGCTGGCTGCTCAAGCGCATGCCCGGCAGCGGCTTCCGCCCTGCCGAAGGCATGAAGCTGGTGGCCAGCCTCAGTGTCGGCGCCAAGGAACGCGTGGTGGTGGTCGAGGTCAACGGCCAGCAGCTGCTGCTGGGCGTCACCGCCGGCGGCATCAATACCCTGCATACCCTGCCCGAACCGTTGCCGCCACCGGCGCCGGTACGCGTGCCGGACTTCAAGAACCTGCCGAATTTCGCCCAGCTGCTGCAGCAGCGGCTGCGCAAGGACCCCTGACATGCGTGTCACCCGTACCCGACTTGCCACCCTGATGCCGTGGCTGCTGTTGCTTGCCCTGTGCCTGTTGCCGGCACTGGCGTTCGCCGCGCCCGGCGCACCGACCACGCCGCTGCCGGACATCAACGTCGGCAAGATCGGCGGTGCACCGGTCAGCCTGCCGCTGCAGACCCTGCTGCTGATGACGGCGATCACCCTGATCCCGTCGATGCTGCTGGTGCTGACCTCGTTCACCCGCATCATCATCGTGCTGGGCCTGCTGCGCCAGGCATTGGGCACCGGCCAGACACCGTCCAACCAGGTGCTGCTGGGCCTGGCCCTGTTCCTTACCGCGATGATCATGCTGCCGACCTGGGACAAGGCCTGGAGCACCGGCATGGCGCCCTACCTCAACGGCGACATCGACTTCCAGACCGCCTGGACGCTGACCACCACGCCGCTGCGCGCCTTCATGCTGGCGCAGATCCGCGAGACCGACCTGATGACCTTCGCCGGCATCGCCGGGCACGGCACCTACGCCAGCCCCGATGCGATCCCGTTCCCGGTGCTGGTCGCCTCGTTCGTCACCAGCGAGCTGAAGACCGCCTTCGAGATCGGCTTCCTGATCTTCATCCCGTTCGTGATCATCGATCTGGTGGTGGCCAGCGTGCTGATGTCGATGGGCATGATGATGCTGTCGCCGATGCTGGTGTCGGCGCCGTTCAAGATCCTGCTGTTCGTGCTGGTCGATGGCTGGGTGCTGACCGTGGGCACGCTGGCGGCGAGCTTCAATCCGGCTTGATCCAACCCCGTAACGGCCGTCGAGCATGGCTCGACGCTACATGAGCGCCGCCGGGCACGGCCCGGCGCTACCGATGGAAAGACCATGTCTCCCGAACTTGCCCTGACCGAACTGCGTGGCGGCCTGATCACCGTGTTGTGGGTGGCCGGCCCGTTGCTGCTCACCGTGCTGGTGGTGGGCGTGGTGGTCGGCGTCGTGCAGGCCGCGACCCAGCTCAACGAACCGACCATCGCCTTCGTCGCCAAGGCGGCGGCGCTGACCGCGGTGCTGTTCGCGCTGGGCAGCCTGCTGATCGGCCACCTGGTTGAATTCACCACGCTGTTGTTCCAGCGCATCCCGCACCTGATCGGCTAGGACACACGCTTCGATGGACGCCGCCACCCAGATGGCTGCCGACGGCCTGCAGGCCTTCGGCATGATCGGCACCGTACTGTGGACCATGCTGCGCATCGGTGCGGTGGCCATGGCCATGCCCATGGTCGGCACCCGCGCGGTGCCGGCGCGGATCCGCGTGATCCTGGCCGGCACCCTTGCCATCGCGTTGGCACCGCTGCTGCCGCCGGTACCGGACTGGACCGGCTTCGATGCCGCCACCGTGCTGACCATCGCGCGGGAACTGGCCATCGGCGTGTCCATCGGCTTCCTGCTGCGCCTGGTGTTCGAAGCCGGTGCGCTGGCCGGCGAACTGATCGCCCAGGGCACCGGCCTGGCCTTCGCGCAGATGAGCGACCCACTGCGCGGCGGCACCTCCGGCGTGATCGGGCAGTGGTTCTACCTGATGTTCGGCCTGCTGTTCTTCACCGCCAATGGCCACCTGGCGCTGATCTCGCTGGTGGTGGACAGTTACCGGGCACTGCCGATCGGCGCCCCGCTGCCCGACCCACACGCGTTCTTCAGCATTGCCCCGACCTTCCTGCTGACCGTACTGCGCGGCGCACTGACCCTGGCCATCCCGCTGACGGTGGCGATGCTGGCGGTCAACCTGGCGTTCGGCGTACTGGCCCGCGCCGCGCCGGCGCTGAACCCGATCCAGCTCGGCCTGCCGGTCTCGCTGCTGCTCGGCCTGTTCCTGCTGGCGCTGCTGGCCGGGGAAATGGGCCCGCCGGTACAGCGCCTGTTTGATGCCGCCTTCCAGGCTGCGGACGCGGTCACACACTGACCCGATCATCACGTTTTACTGCTTGCCATGCCTTTGTTTCTGTAGAGCCGAGCCCATGCTCGGCTGTCTTCGGCAGGAGCGGCAGCCGAGCATGGGCTCGGCTCTACAGGGGCGCAATTTCACGTTTTGCTGCTTGCCCTTCCCCCGGGTCTGCGCGCTAGAGTGAATGCGCGGCAACCGGGGGGACGCCGCGTCTGGTCGGCGCACTGCGTCGACCTGCCTCATGCATGCCCCACCGTGGTTTCCGTCGACAGGCAGGTCCGGGAGACTGACGAATGCTGGTAGGCACGTACAATCCGTGGCTGGTGGCGATCTCGTTGCTGGTCGCCGTGATGGCTTCCTACACCGCGCTGGCGATGGCCGGGCGCACCGTCACCGCACCAGGCAAGGGCGCGGCGTGGTGGTGGCGCCTGGGGGGCGGCTTCGCCATGGGCCTGGGCATCTGGTCGATGCACTTCATCGGCATGCTCGCCTTCGACCTGCCCATTCCACTGGGCTACGACCTGCCCATCACCCTGCTCTCGCTGGCGTTGGCGATCGCCTCGTCGGTGTTCGCGCTGTGGCTGGTGTCACTGCGCACCCTGCCGCATCCCCGCCTGGCCGGCGGGGCATTGCTGATGGGTACCGGCATCGCCGGCATGCATTACGTCGGCATGGCCGCCATGCGCATGCAACCCGGCATCGACTATGACCCGGGCTGGCTGCTGTTCTCGCTGATGGTGGCGGTCGCCGCCTCGTGGACTGCGCTGTATGTGGCATTCCGCCTGCGCGCGCAGCGCACCCGTGTCGGCGACCGGCTCGCGGCCGCCGGCCTGCTCGGGCTGGCCATCGTCGGCATGCACTACACCGGCATGGCCGCCGCACGCTTTCCGGAAGGCAGCATCTGCGGCGCGGCGGTCGGCGATGGCCTGCAGAGCGAATGGCTGGCCATGCTGGTGGTGCTGCTGACCGTCGCAATCCTGGCCGTGGTGCTGGTGGTGTCGTGGCTGGACCAGCGGGTCGAGGCCCAGCTGCTGCGCCTGCGCAACTCGATGTTGAGCACCTCGCTGACCGACGCGCAGCAGGAGCTGACCCAGGCTGCACTGCATGATCCGCTCACCCGCCTGCCGAACCGCCTGCTGCTGCAGCGGCGCATCGTGCAGGCGCTGGCCGAGGCCGAACAGGGCGGCAGCCGTTTCGCCGTGATGTTCATGGATCTTGACGGCTTCAAGCAGGTCAACGATGCCTATGGCCACCAGGCCGGCGACGCGCTGCTGGTGGCGGTGGCCGAGCGCACCCGCCAGCTGCTGCGCCCCCATGACATGCTGGCCCGCCTCGGCGGCGATGAGTTCGTGCTGGTGGTGCGCATCGAGCACGACGAGGATCTGCCTACCCTCGCCCGGCGCATCCTGCAGGCGGTCGGCAGCGGACCGCTGCTGCCGGACAACGAACTGCAGGTAACCGCCAGCATCGGCGTGGCGATCTGCCCCGACCACGCCGCCAGCGAGCGGCAGCTGATGGCGTTTGCCGACGCGGCGATGTACCAGGCCAAGGAATCCGGACGCAACGCCTTCGTACTGTTCGCGGACTGGATGAACGACAGTGCCGAGCAGCAGTTCCGGCTGCTGGCCGACCTGCGCCGGGCGATCGGCAGCGACCAGTTGTTCCTGAACTTCCAGCCCAAGATCCGCGTGGCGACGCAGAAGGTGGCCGGCGCCGAGGCGTTGATCCGCTGGCGGCATCCGGAACATGGCCTGATTCCGCCCGATCGATTCATCCGCCTGGCCGAGCGCAGCGGCGCGATCAACGACATCGGGCGCTGGGCGCTGGACCAGGCCTGCCAGCAGCTGCGGCGATGGCACGATGCCGGTCATGAAGGCTGGTCGATGTCGGTGAACCTGTCGCCGGTGCAGTTCAGCTCGCCGCACCTGCTGCAGGACGTGCGCACGGTGATCGAGCGCTACAACATCGCGCCACGGCACCTGGTGCTGGAAATCACCGAAAGCACGGTGATGCGCGATACCGACACCAGCCTGCGCCTGCTGCAGGCACTGTCGGCACTGGGCGTAGGCATTTCCATCGACGACTTCGGCACCGGCTATTCCAGCCTGCTGTACCTGAAGCGGCTGCCGGCCACCGAGATCAAGATCGACCACGCGTTCGTGCGCGACCTGGAGCACAGCGCCGAGGACGTGGTGATCGTCTCGGCGATCGTGGCGCTGGGCCATGCGCTGGACATGGACATCGTCGCCGAAGGCGTGGAAACCGCCGCCCAACGCGCCTACCTGGAGCGTCTGGGCTGCGACTACCTGCAGGGCTACCTGCTGGGCCGGCCGGTCGATGCGGCGCGCTTCATGCAGCTGCACGACCTGCCGCGGCCGCGGGTGGAACTGGCGCAGAGTCCGCCGCCCAGCGACAACGCGCCCCTGTAGTGCCGAGACTGTGCTCGGCTCCCGCCGGGCACGGCCCGGCGCTACCATTGGTTGGCCTTCGGTAGATCCACGCCATGCGTGGATGCGCCGTTCCACTGTCATCCAAGGAAGCGTCCGTGGCCCTACGCACCACCCTTGCTGGCCTGTTGCTGGCCCTTGCTGTTGGCCACGCCACTGCCGCTGATCTGCCGTGGTCATTGCCAGCCGATGCTTCCCCGGCCCAGGTCGACGCTGCCCTGCAGGCCCTTGGCAAGGGCGTGCTGAAGTCCCCCAGCCTGACCGATGCACAGCGCGGCCACGCATTGCTGGCGATGGGCCAGACGGCCGAAGCGCGGCGATCGATCCAGCAGGCACGCGCATCGCTGGCAAGCGACGGTGATACCGCGGCAGCGCAACGCTGGGTGCCGATGCTGCTGCTCGCCACCGCCGGTGAGCAGGACGCAGCGGGGTATGCGCGCGCCTTCCACAGCACCTTCGCTGCCCTCGACGACGTTGCCGCGGTGCAGGCCGATGCCGCGCTCTCGGTCGAGCCCGCCCCGGTGCGCGCGCAGCTGGAGCAGGCCATCGCCGCGCAGGCCGGTACCGCAACCCTGCCCGAGGCCATCGCCCTGGAACTGCTGCGCCTGCGCGCAGTACTGCGCGCACAGACCCTGGCCGCCGCCTTGGCTCCGCCACTGGTCGCGGCCGAAGAACAGCGCCGCTTCGCCATCGACGATGCGTTGCGCATCCCCGCCGGCAATGGCGTCGTACTGTCGGCGCAGCTGGCCCGTCCTCGCGCCGCATCGGTGCCTCTGCCGACAGCAATGCTGTTCACCATCTACACCGATCCACCGAAAAACCGGCTGAAGATGCTGCTGGCGGCCGCGCATGGCTATGCGGGCATCGTGGTGGACGCCCGTGGCAAGGGCCAGGGTACCGGCACCATCGCCCCCTACGAGCACGATGGCGAAGATGCCAACGCGGCGATCGACTGGACCAGCCGCCAGCCGTGGAGCGACGGCCGAGTGGCCATGTACGGCGGCAGCTACGAGGGCTTCACCGCCTGGGCTGCGGCGCGCCACCACCATCCTGCGTTGAAGACCATCGTGCCCTACGTTGCCGCCATCCCCGGCCAGGGCGTGCCGATGGAGAACAACGTGTTCCTCAGTGCCAACTATGGCTGGGCCTTCTACGTGGCCAATGGCCCGATGCTGGACAAGGATACCTACGCGCAGAACCGCCGCTGGTCCCAGCTCGGCCGACGCTGGTATGCATCCGGCCGCCCCTACCGGCAGATCGACCAGGTCGATGGCACACCCAACCCATGGTTGCAGCGCTGGTTGGCCCACCCGTCCTACGATGCCTACTGGCAGGCGATGGTCCCGCATGGCGACCAGTTCAACGACATCCGCATACCGGTGCTGACCATCACGGGCTACTACGACGATGGCCAGATCTCGGCACTGCAGTACTTCAAGGACCACCTGCAGCATCGTCCCGACGCCGACCATGCCCTGCTGATCGGCCCCTACGACCATGGCGGCGCGCAGTCGGCGCTCAAGCCGATGCAGCTGCGTGGATATGAGCTGGACCCTGTCGCGCAGTTCGACACGCCCGCATTGACCTTCCAATGGCTGGACCATGTACTGCGCGGTGCCCCGCGACCAGCGCTGGTGCCCAACCGTGTGAACTATCAGCTGATGGACGCCAACACGTGGGGCCATGCGGCAACGCTGGAGGCGGCCGCAGGCGATCACCGCCGCTACCACCTCTCCGCCGACCAGGCATCGTCCGATGGTTACCACCGGCTGCAGGAACAGCCACCCGTACCGGGCCAGCTACGGCAGACCGTGGACATGGCCGACCGCAATGAAATTCGGCATGGCTATTACCCGTTCCCGATCATCGCCGCGCGGGACGAGGTGGATACCGCGCTGTCCTTCGTCTCCGACCCGTTCACCCGTTCCATGGACATGGTTGGCAGCTTCTCCGGCGACCTGAAGGTCAGGATCAACAAGCGGGATTTCGATTTCACTGTCACCCTGTACGAGCTGCTCGCCGATGGACGTCGGATGCAGCTGTCCTACTACATGGGCCGGGCCAGCCATGTACGCGACCCGACAACGCGCCAGCTGCTGCAACCCGGGCAATGGACCCGCCTGCCCTTCGACCGCACGCGCATGGTGGCGCGCCGACTGGCCGCCGGCAGCCGCCTGCTGGTGAAGGTGGATGTACTGAAGGACGCGATGCACCAGGTGAACCACGGTACCGGGCGCGATGTCAGCGACGAGAGCGTGGCCGATGCGGGCGAACCGCTGCGGGTGGACTGGCACAGCGACAGCATGTTGTCGATTCCGCTGCAGCCGGTGACGCCGGACGGATGATTGCGCCGGGCACGGTCCGGCGTTACCCGTGCCGCCGCCCGCCATCACGGAACGGTTCCTGCGGCACCCTCCTGTAGAGCCGAGCCCACGCTCGGCTCTACAAACCGGCATCCGGTAGATCCACGCCATACGTGGATGCGCCACCCGCCATGCGTGGAACGGTTCTTGCACGCACCCCGGCATCCCCTGCCGTAGTGCCCCGTGATGTCCGAGAACGAATCCGCCGGCGAAAAGACCGAACAACCGACCGAAAAACGCCTGCGTGACGCCCGTGAACAGGGCAACCTGCCGCGCTCGCGCGAACTCGGCACCGCTGCCGTGTTCGGCGCCGGCGTGCTGGCGGTGATGGCGATGAGCGGCTCGATCGGCCGCGGTGCCGCGGCCTGGATGAAGCAGGCGCTGAGCCCGGAACAGAGCCTGCGGCAGAATCCGAAGGAGCTGTTCGGCCACTTCGGCGACCTGTTGCTGCAGTTCATGCTGGTGATCGCACCGCTGGTGCTGGTCTGCCTGCTGGCCAGCTTCGTCGCACCGCTGGTGATGGGGGGCCTGCGCTGGTCGCAGAAAGCGATGTTGCCGGACTTCAACCGCATGAACCCGATGAGCGGGCTCAAGCGCCTGTATGGCCCGGAGGCCATCGCCGAGTTCACCAAATCGCTGCTGCGCGTGGCCTTCGTAGGCGTCGCCGCCGGCCTGGTGGTCTGGACCGGCTTCGACACCCTGCGTGGGCTGATCCATCACCCGCTGGAGACCGCCATCACCGACGGCCTCGGCTTCACCCTGCGCCTGCTGCTGGCCACCGCCGGCGCCATGCTGGTGCTGGCCGCCATCGACGCGCCGTACCAGCGCTGGAACTGGATGCGCAAGCTGAAGATGACCCGTGAAGAGCTGCGCCGGGAAATGAAGGAAAGCGAAGGCAGCCCAGAGGTGAAGGGCCGCATCCGCCAGCTGCAGCAGCAGATGGCCAACCGCCGGATGATGGAAGCGGTGCCCACCGCCGACGTGGTGGTGGTCAACCCCACCCACTACGCGGTGGCCCTGAAGTACGAAGGCGGGGCCATGAACGCCCCCACCGTGGTCGCCCTGGGCGTGGACGAGACTGCCCTCCGCATCCGTGAGGTGGCCGACGGCAACAAGGTTGCGATTGTCTCTGCCCCGCCTTTGGCACGCGCCTTGTATCGGGAAGGCCAACTCGGAAAGGAAATCCCCGTGAGACTGTATTCGGCCGTCGCCCAGGTCCTGTCCTACGTCTACCAGCTGCGCGCCTGGCGCACTGGCCCGATGCCGGACGCCCCGCACATCCAGGTGGATGAATTCGGCAAGGGAGGCCGCCCGTGAGCGCCCAGCCCTCCACCGGATTCAACACCCGCCGCGCCCTGGAAATGATCCGCCAGGGTCTTGGCGCACCGCTGATCGTGCTGGCCCTGCTGGCCATGGTCGTGGTGCCGCTCGCCGCGCCGGTGCTCGATGCCCTGTTCACCTTCAACATCGCCATCTCGCTGATGGTGCTGCTGGCGGTGGTCTACGTGAAGCGCCCGCTGGATTTCACGATCTTCCCGATCGTGCTGCTGATCACCACCATGCTGCGGCTGGCGCTGAACGTGGCGTCCACCCGCGTGATCCTGCTCAACGGGCAGAACGGCCACGACGCCGCGGGCAAGGTCATCGCCGCCTTCGGCGAATTCGTGATCGGCGGCAACTACGCGGTCGGCATCGTGGTCTTCGCGATCCTCACCATCATCAACTTCGTGGTCATCACCAAGGGCGCAGGCCGCGTCTCCGAAGTGACCGCGCGCTTCATCCTGGACGCGATGCCCGGCAAGCAGATGGCGATCGACGCCGACCTCAACGCCGGTTTGCTGACGCGTGAAGAAGCCAAGCTGCGCCGCGAGGAAGTCCGCGAGGAAGCCGACTTCTACGGCGCGATGGATGGTGCCAGCAAGTTCATCCGCGGCGACGCCATCGCCGGCATCCTGATCCTGTTCATCAACATGCTCGGCGGCCTGGCCGTGGGCGTGCTGCAGCATGGCATGCCGTTCGGCGACGCCGCCGCCACCTACACCCTGCTCTCCATCGGTGACGGCCTGGTGGCGCAGCTGCCGGCGCTGCTGGTGTCCAGCGCGGTCGCGATGCTGGTCACCCGCGCCTCGCGTTCGCAGGACATGGCCCAGGCCATGACCGGCCAGGTGTTCGGCCAGTACCGTGCGCTGGCGATCACTGCCGGCATCATCGGCGTGGTCGGCCTGGTGCCGGGCATGCCCAACGTCGCTTTCCTGACGCTGTCCGCGATCCTCGGCTTCATCGCCTGGAAGGTCTACCGCAAGGGGAAGACCGCCGCCACCGATCCGGCAGCGGGAGGCAATGACGCCGCTGCGCTCAATGCACTGGGCCGCCCGGCCGCACCGGCACCGACCGCCGAACTGAGCTGGGACGAGCTGCGCCCGGTCGATCCGCTGGGCCTGGAGGTCGGCTACCGGCTGATCCCGCTTGTGGACAGCAACCAGGGCGGTGAACTGATGGCGCGCATCAAGGGCGTGCGCCGCAAGCTGACCCAGGATGTCGGCTTCCTGATTCCCTCGGTGCACATCCGCGACAACCTGGAGCTGCCGGCCAACGGCTACCGCGTGCTGGTGCATGGCGTGCCGGTGGCCACCGCAGAAATCCATCCGGACCGCGAACTGGCGCTGGACCCCGGCAGTGCCCTCGGCGCACTGGAAGGCATCGCCGGCAAGGACCCCGCGTTCGGCCTGGATGCCACCTGGATCCAGCCGCACCAGCGTGCCCAGGCCGAAACGCTGGGCTACACCGTGGTCGACCCGGCCACCGTGGTCGCCACCCACCTCTCGCACCTGATCCGCGAGCACGCGCCGGAACTGCTCGGCCACGAGGAAGTGCAGCACCTGCTGGCCAACCTGGCCAAGAGCGCGCCCAAGCTCGTCGAAGATCTGACGCCAAAGGCGCTGCCGCTGTCGGCGGTGGTGCGCGTGCTGCAGAACCTGCTGGTGGAGCGCATTCCGATCCGCCAGCTGCGCAAGATCGCCGAGGCACTGGTCGAACACGCGCCCAGCAGCCAGGACCCGGCCGTGCTGACCGCTGCCGTGCGCACCGCGCTGGGCCGCTTCATCGTGCAGGAGATCGCCGGAATGTCGGCGGAGCTTCCGGTGTTCACCCTCAACCCGCAATTGGAACGTGTCTTGCAGGAGTCCACGCAGGGCAACGGCGCCGCGCTGGAACCCGGACTCGCAGAGCGACTGCACCAGAGCCTGGCCGAATGTGTCAGCAAGCAGGAAGCGCGAAACGAGCCGGCGGTCGTGCTGGTACCGGGCCCGGTGCGCGCCGCGCTGGCGCGCCTGGTCCGCCACAGCGTTCCGTCGCTGTCGGTCCTGGCCTACAGCGAGGTGCCGGAGGACAAGCGCCTGAAGCTGGTCGGAACGATCAGCTGACGCCGCCCTCGGATGCGCCAGAAAACAGACACCACTTTCGAACCAACGCAACAGACAGATACCAAGGGGAACCCGCACCGTGCAGACCACCGACCACCCGAGTTCTCCGACCGCCACCCCGCCGTCTTCGTCCCGTGACCACAGCATGAAAATCAAACGATTCGTCGCCGCCGACATGCGCTCGGCCATGAACCTGGTGCGCAAGGAACATGGTCCTGACGCCGTGATCCTGTCCAACCGCCGGATCGAGGAAGGCATCGAGATCGTCGCCGCGGCCAACTACGATGAGAGCGCCGTGCAGCGCGCACTGGAAGCCTCGCGTCGTGACGTCGCCCCTCCGCCGGCACCCAAGCCGCGCACCGCCGCAGACGCGGTGATCGCCGCGGTGACCCGCCGCCGCAGCGCTGCCCCGGCGCCGGAGCCGGTGGCCGCCACCACCTCGGCCGTGGCCGCCCTCGCCCGTGCGGCCGTTGGTGCCACCGGCCGCACCCTGGACAGCGCCGACGAGATCGTGCCGACCCGCGGCAGCACCGGCTTCGCAGCCACTCTGGCGCGCGCCGCCGTCAACGAACCGGCGCTGCCGGAACAGATCTTCGCTCCGTTCGCTGAAGCCATCGTCGCACCGGCACCGGCCGTCAGCGCGCCAGCCAACCGTGCCCGCTTCCAGATCGACCCGCCGCACGACATGCATCACGAAAGCGTGGCGCCGGCGCTGCAGCCGCCGCCGCTGCCGACCACGGCCGTCGCCGAACCGCAGCCGGCCGTCGCCGCCAGCGAACCGGCGTTGGCCGATGCCAGCGTCGAAACCGCGCCGGAGCCCACCCTCGCCCCGGCCCCGGTGCTGACCGTGGTTGCCCAGGACGACGCCGAGATCCGCCAGCTGCGCCAGGAAGTGGCCGGCATGCGCCAGGTGATCGAGCGCGAGATGAACCGCTTCACCGACGAACGCCTGCGCGGCTGCCCGGTGCGTGCCACCGCGCTGGATCTGATGGACGAGTACGGTTTCGACGCCGGGCTGGCCCGCGACGTGGCCATGCAGATCCCGCTGGAGACCGAAGCCCACCGTGGCCGCGGCCTGATGCTGGGGCTGATCTCGCGCAAGCTGCCGATCGCCCCGGTCGACCCGCTGGAAGAAGGCGGCGTGATCGCCCTGGTCGGCCCGACCGGCGCCGGCAAGACCACCACCATCGCCAAGCTGGCCTCGCGCTTCGCCGAGAAGCACGCGCCGCGTGACGTCGCCCTGGTGACCACCGACACCACCCGCATCGGCGCCCGCGAGCAGCTGTACGGCTACGGCCGCCAGCTCGGCATCGCCGTGCACGAGGCCAACAGCGGCACCGACCTGGACCAGCTGCTGGAACGCCTGAAGGACTACAAGCTGGTGCTGATCGATACCGCCGGGCTGGGCCCGCGCGACCGCGCACTGGCCGCCCAGCTGCAGTGGCTGCGCGCCGCCCGCCAGGTGCGCACCCTGCTGGTGCTGCCGGCCAACACCAGCTTCGGCGACATGGACGAGGTGGTCCGCCGCTTCAGCGCCGCCAACCTGCAGGGCTTGGTACTGAGCAAGCTGGACGAGACCGGCCGCTTCGGCAACGCCCTGTCGGTGGCCGTCGACCATGCCCTGCCGATCACCTGGGTGACCGATGGCCAGGATGTTCCGGACGACCTGCACCGGGCCAGTGCAGCCAATCTTGTACTTCGCCTTGAAGATTTGCGCCGAGCGGCCGATATGCCCTGCAACCCGGAGTTGAACCATGCCGTCGCGTGAGTACGCCAAGCTGACCAAGACCTTCCCGCTGTCGGCCACCCGCAGCGAGCCGCTCGGCCCTGTGCGCACCATTGCCGTGACCGGTGGCAAGGGCGGCGTGGGCAAGACGAATGTGTCCGCGAACCTGGCCGTGGCACTGGCCGGCATGGGCAAGCGCACGCTGCTGCTGGACGCCGACCTTGGCCTGGCCAACATCGACGTGATCCTGGGACTGAACCCTACATTTACGCTGGCCGACCTGGTCGCCGGCCGCTGCTCGCTGGAAGATGTCATCGTCGAAGGCCCGAACGGCGTGCTGGTGGTGCCGGCCGCATCCGGCCGCCGGCACATGGCCGAGCTGGCCCCGGCCGAGCACGTCGGCCTGGTCAACGTGTTCTCAGAGCTGGAACGCGAACTGGACATCATGGTGGTCGACACCGCCGCGGGCATCACCGACGGCGTGCTGACCTTCTGCCAGGCCGCGCAGGATACCGTGGTGGTGGTCTGTGACGAACCCGCCTCGATCACCGACGCCTACGCGCTGATCAAGGTGCTCTCGCGCGAACGCGGCGTGGACCGCATCCAGGTGGTGGCCAACATGGTGCGCGACCCCAACGAGGGCCGCGTGCTGTACGAGAAGCTGACCCGCGTCTGCGAGAAGTTCCTCGCCGATGTCTCGCTGAACTACCTGGGCTGCGTGCCGCAGGATGACTGGCTGCGCCTGTCGGTGCAGCGCCAGCAGCCGGTGGTGAAGGCCTATCCGTCCAGCCCGGCGGCGCTGGCGATCACCGAGATCGCGCGTCGCACCGCACGCTGGCAGGCGCCGACCGAACCGCGTGGCGGCGTCGAGTTCTTCCTCGAACGCATTCTCAAGCAGCGCGGGGTGGCCGCATGAAAGGTGCAGCCCAGTACCGGGAGGTCCAGCGCTCGGCGGCCAACGAGGTCATCGCCCAGCACTCGGACCTGGTGCGGCGCATCGCCCACCACCTGGCCGCGCGGTTGCCGGCCAGCGTTGAAGTGGACGACCTGATCCAGGCCGGCATGATGGGCCTGATCGAAGCCTCGCGCAGCTACGACGCCGACCAGGGCGCCTCGTTCGAGACCTATGCCTCGATCCGCATCCGCGGTTCGATGATCGACGAGATCCGCCGTGGCGACTGGGTGCCGCGCTCGGTGCACCGCCGTGCCCGCGATGCCGCTGCCACCATTCGCCGCCTGGAACAGAGCAGCGGCCGCGCCGCCAGCGCCACCGAAGTGGCCGCCGCGATGGAGATGCCGCTGCCCGAATACCTGCGGCTGATGGAAGACGCCGCACGTGGCCAGGTACTGAGCCTGGAATCGCGCATCGAGGACCAGGGCGAGCTGGACACCGTCGCCCAGGGCGGCCCAACCCCGCAGCAGGTGCTGGAGCGCGGCGAGTTCGGCCGCGAGCTGGGCAAGGCCATCGGCCACCTGCCCGAGCGTGAACAGCTGGTGCTCTCGCTCTATTACGAGCAGGAACTGAACCTGAAGGAGATCGGCGCGGTGCTCGGCGTGAGCGAGTCGCGGGTCTGCCAGATCCACGGCCAGGCGGTGCTGCGCCTGCGTGGCCGGCTCAAGATTTTCGAGGCGGCGGACGCCGGCCTGGAAGAATGAACATGCCCGAGGCGGCTGCCCCCGGCCGCCCGGAATGAACAACAAAGGAACTCTGCTTTGAACAAGAACATGCGCATCCTGATCGTCGACGACTTCTCGACCATGCGTCGAATCGTCAAGAACCTGCTGGGCGATCTAGGCTTCACCAACACCGCCGAAGCCGAGGACGGGCATGCCGCGTTGTCGCTGCTGCAGAGCCAGCCGTTCGATTTCGTGGTCACCGACTGGAACATGCCGGTGATGACCGGCATCGAGCTGCTGAAGGCGATCCGCGCCGATGCCAAGCTGAAGACCCTGCCGGTGCTGATGGTCACCGCCGAGGCCAAGCGCGAGCAGATCATCGAAGCCGCCCAGAACGGCGTGAACGGCTACATCATCAAGCCATTCACCGCGCAGACGCTGGAAGAGAAGCTCGGCAAGATCTTCGAACGCCTGGCGGCCAGCGCCTGATGGATACCACGGTCGACAAGAACGCCCTCGCCCTGCGCCTGCAGGAAGCCCTGGACGCACTGGAGTCCGGTGACGAAGCCGCCTGGCGGCAACGCATCGACGGACTGGTCGCGCTGCGTACGCAGCCGATGATGAGCGGCCTCTCGCGGCTGGCCCGCGAGCTGGGACAGGCACTGGGTGAACTGCCGACCGTGCCCAGCGAGGCCGGTGAGCTGGACGACGCCTGCGCACGCCTTGACCACGTGGTTGCGATGACCGAACAGGCCACGCACCGCACCCTGGACCTGGCCGAGGAATGCCGCAGCCTGACCGAACAGCTGCGCGCCGAAGGCCTGCAGCCGGGCCAGGACGCGCAGCTCGAGCGCATCCGCCACAACCTGACCGAGATCGCCCTGACCCAGAGCTACCAGGACCTGACCGGGCAGATCATCCGTCGCGTGGTCGGCATCGTCCGCCGCGTGCACGAGGGCTTTGGCGCACTCGGCCTGCCGCCGGAACAGCATCGCACCGATCCGGAACTGGCCGGGCCGGCACTGAAGGGACTGGACCGCCACGCGGTCTCGCAGAACGACGCCGACGACCTGTTGTCGGATCTGGGGCTGTAAGCATGAGCGCGGTATCCGACGACATCACTGCCGATTTCATCATCGAGGCCCAGGAAATCCTGGATCGCCTGGGCGAACAGCTGGTGTCGCTGGAGCAGGCACCGCAGGACACCGAGCAACTCAACGCGGTGTTCCGCGGCTACCACACGCTCAAGGGCGGCGCCGGCTTCCTTGGCGTCACCGCCATGGTCGAGCTGTGCCACGCCGCTGAAGAAGCACTGGGCATCGCGCGTGCCGGGCAGGCGGTACTGCAGGCCCACCACTTCGACGCCGCCCAGCAATCGCTGGACTACCTGCAGTCGATGCTGGACGCCGTGTCCTCCGGTACCGAGCCAGGCTATGCGCCGCCGGACCTGATCGCGCAGTTCGACATGAACGGTGGCACTGCCGCGCCGGCCGCTGCGGCCGCGCCTGCGGCAGGCGGCAGCGATCTGATCACCGACGACGAATTCGAGGCCCTGCTCGACCAGCTGCACGGCGGCAACGCGCCGACCGCGGTCGCGCCGGCGAAGAAGGCCGACGATGGCCTGATCAGCGAAGACGAGTTCGAAGCCCTGCTGGACCAGCTGCACGGCGGCGCTGCGCCAGGCGCCAAGCCTGCTGCCGCCGTCGCGGCGGCACCCGCCGCAGCACCGCGCCCGGCCCCCGTCCCGGCGCCCGCAGCCAAGCCGGCAGCCAAGCCGATGGCCGAGGCCGAGCACACCGTGCGCGTGGACACCAAGCGCCTGGATGCGATCGTCAACCTGATCGGCGAACTGGTGCTGTCACGCAACCGCCTGAAGACCCTGCGTGCACGCCTGCGCGACGAGGAGCTGGACCGCGCCGTATCGACGCTGGACATCGCCACTGCCCGCCTGCAGTCGGCGGTGATGCGTACCCGCATGCAGCCGGTGGGCAAGGTGTTCTCGCGCTTCCCAAAGGTCGCCCGCGACGTCGCCCGCTCGCTGAAGAAGGAAGTGGACCTCGAGCTGGTCGGCGCCGAGACCGAGCTCGACCGCAACCTGGTCGAAGCGCTGGCCGACCCGCTGGTGCACCTGGTCCGCAACGCCATCGACCACGGCGTGGAAATGCCCGAGCTGCGTGAAGCGCAGGGCAAGCCGCGGATGGGCCATGTGCGCCTGTCGGCGCAACAGGAAGGTGACTACGTCAGCATCGAGGTGCAGGACGATGGCGCCGGCATCGACCCGGAAAAGCTGCGTGCCAAGGCGCGCGAAAAGGGCCTGATCGATCCGGAAGCCGCCGCTCGCCTGAGCAGCGAGGAATGCCTGCACCTGGTGTTCCTGCCCGGCTTCTCGACCAAGCAGCAGGTCACCGATATTTCCGGCCGCGGCGTCGGCATGGACGTGGTGCAGTCGCGCATCCGCGAACTGAGCGGCCAGATCCAGATCCAGTCGGAACTGGGGCGTGGCAGCCGCTTCCTGATCCGCGTGCCGCTCACCCTGGCGATCCTGCCGACCCTGCTGGTGCAGGCCGGCGAGGACGTCTACGCGCTACCGCTGGCGCGTGTGATGGAAGTGCTGCACGCACCGCGCACGTCGCTGGGCTGGTTCGATGGCCGCGCCGTGCTCGACCGCCGCTCGCACACCCTGCCGCTGGTCGACCTGCGCCAGTGGCTGGATGTGACGCCCGCCGCGTCGACCCTGCTGACCATCGTGGTGCTGCAGGCCGGTGAAGCGCGCTTCGGACTGGTCGTGGACCAGGTGCGCGGGCGCGAGGAAGTGGTCATCAAGCCACTGCCGAAAGCGCTGCGCGGCCTGCGCGGTTATGCCGGTGCAACCTTGATCGGCGATGGTCGCATGGCACTGATCCTGGACGTGGACGGCATCCGCTGAACCCCGCCGGGCATGACCCGGCGACCCGAAAACTGTGACTACCGTCTGTACGCGTTCTCCCGGTGTCTCAAGTCCCATTCATACAAGCCGATACCGGAACCATGGATAGACTCAGCCTCATTGGACTCTTTCTCGCCCTGGCCTCGCTGGTCGGTGGCAGCATCCTCAAGGGCGCCGGCCTGGCATCGCTGTGGTCGCCTGCGGCGTTCGTGATCGTCATCGTCGGCACCGTTGCCGCGATCCTGCTGCACACCTCGCCGGCGGTGTTCAAGCATGCGTTCAAGATCGTGCGCTGGGTCGTGCGCCCGCCGCACAGCGATCGCCGCGAACTGATCCAGCAGATCGTCGAGTGGAGCAACATCGCCCGTCGCCAGGGCCTGCTGGGCCTGGAATCGCAGGTGGAAGCGCAGCAGGACCCGTTCCTGCGCAAGGGCCTACAGCTACTGGTGGACGGCGTCGAGCCCGAATCGATGCGGCACATGCTGGAAATCGAACTGGGCAGCCAGGAACACCAGGACCAGGCCGGTGCCAAGGTATTCGAGGCGATGGGCATCTACGCGCCCACGCTGGGCATCATCGGCGCCGTGCTCGGCCTGATCGCGGTGATGAAGAACCTGGCCGACCCGAGCAAGCTGGGCCACGGCATCGCTGCCGCGTTCACCGCCACCATCTACGGCATCGCCTCGGCCAACCTGCTGTTCCTGCCGATCGCCGCCAAGCTCAAGAGTGTGATCTCGCACAACACGCGCGACCGCGAAATGGTCATCGAAGGCCTGATCTCGATCGCCCAGGGCGAGAACCCGCGCAACATCGAAACCAACCTCTCCGGCTTCCTGCACTGACATGGCCCGCCGCAAGCACCACGAAGAGCACGCCAACCATGAAGCATGGGCGATCCCCTATGCCGACCTGATGACGCTGCTGCTCGCCTTCTTCGTGGTCATGTACGCGATCTCTTCGGTCAACGAGGGCAAGTACCGGATCATGGCCGACGCGCTCACCGATGCCTTTGGTGGTGCGCCGCGCACGATCAACCCGGTGCAGGTCGGCAACAAGCAGGTGCAGGGCGGCGGCTGGGACAGCCCGTCGGTGATCAAGTCCGGCACCAAGGTCGGCCCCTCCGCGCCGGCGCCGTCGCACGACCCGACCCTGCTGCCGTCGATGGCGTCGCAGATGCGCATGCCGGTTTCGGTGCACAACCAGGAACAGATCGCCCGGGCCGAGCGCCAGCTCAACAGCATCGCCGACCGCCTCACCGCTGCACTGGCGCCGCTGATCGACCGCGGCATGATCAGCGTGCGCCGCACCGAGCTGTGGATCGAAGTGGAGATCAACAGCGACATCCTGTTCCCCACCGGCTCGGCCGCGCTGGACGTGCATGCACGGCAGACGCTGGCCAGCCTGGCCGAGGTGCTGCGTGACGTGCCCAACAGCGTGCGCGTGGAAGGCCACACCGACAACGTGCCGATCGCCACCGCCACCTTCCCCTCCAACTGGGAGCTGTCAGCCGGACGCGCGGCCAGCGTCGTGCACCTGTTCGCCGACCAGGGCGTGCAGCCGTCGCGGCTGGCGATGGTCGGCTATGGCCAGTTCCGCCCGCGCGAAGACAACGACAGCGCACAGGGGCGCAACCGCAACCGCCGGGTGATGGTCATCATCCTGGCCGACACCTCGCATTCGGTGGATCCACTTGGCCAGCGCCTCAATGCGGCCACCGGCGCCGCCGACAACAGCGCCACCGAACAAGCCGCCGCAACTCCGGCTACCGCCCCCACCTCCCCCATCGCACCGGTGAAGTTGCCGCCGGTGCCGGCTGGCAGCCGTGTCGGCGCCGCCGTTCCCCCGGCAATGAAGGAGTAAACCGATGCGCATCTGGGCAGTCGCCAACCAGAAGGGCGGAGTCGGCAAGACCACCACCACCCTCGCCCTCGGCCGTGGCCTGGCCGCGCTTGGCCATCGCGTGCTGCTGATCGACCTCGATCCGCATGCCTCGCTCAGCCGCGCCTTCGGCGTGCCGGTGGATCCGCCGCCGGCCGGCGTACTGGAACTGTTCGGCGCCCCACCGGCCGACCTCGCCAGCCTGTGCCACGCCAGCAACATCCACGGCCTGGACTATGTCTGCGCGCAATCGGCGCTGGCCACGCTGGAACGCCGCAGCGCCAACCAGCCCGGCCTCGGCCTGGCCCTGCAGAATGCACTGGCACGCCACCAGGGCCAGCACGACTACATCCTGCTGGACTGTGCCCCCACCCTTGGCCTGTTGATGATCAACGCGCTGGCCGCTGCCGACCGCCTGATCATTCCCACCCAGGCCGAGCCGCTGGCCCTGCATGGCCTGGATGGCATGGTCCGCACCGGCGAGATGGTCGAGCGCTCGCGGCGCCGCCCCCTGCCGATCTCGATCCTGCCGACCCTGTTCGACCGCCGCACCCGCGCCGGCAACGAATCGCTGCGCACCATGCAGGATCGTCATGGCAGCCGGGTGTGGGAAGACGCGATTCCGATCGACACCCGCATCAGCAATGCCGCAGGCCTGACCCTGCCCAGCGTCGGCGAGGACTACCCAGGCCGTGGCCTGGCTGCCTACCGCCGTGCACTGAACTGGATCCTCGGCGAGGATGCCCGCGCCCTGGAGCAGGCCGCATGAACAGCACAGGCGTATTGGACGACTACCTGGACGAACTGCTGGGCGAAGCGATTGTGGCGACGCCGCCTGCCACGCCGTCACCCGACAATGCCGGCCCCTGCCCGACGAGCGCGGTAGCGCCCGAGCGTGAGCCGACCTGGGACGACCTGCCCGCCGAAGTCATCTACGAGACGGACGCCGTCGTCGCGCAGCCCGCTGCAGACGACGCAGCCCTGGAGGCCGCCTTCGACGCCGCCTCCACGCCGGCGACCGTGACCGACACGGAACGCGAGCCCACCTGGGACGACCTGCCGGCCGAAGTGATACATGAAACCGGAACCGTCGCCGCAGCCGAGGACACGGCCGCGCTGGAGGCCGCTTTCGAGGCCGCCACCAGCGGTAGCGCCGGGCCGCGCCCGGCGAGCGAAGCGGCCGCCGAACGCGAGCCGACATGGGACGACCTGCCCGATGATGTCGTTCATGAGACCGCACCCGCCCTCGCTCCGGTCACAACCAAGGCCGCCCCAGAGCCCACCTGGGACGACCTGCCCGACGAAGTGATCTACGAGACCGACGCGGCCGACAGCCATCACCTCGCCCACACCGACAGCCCAGGGCTGCAGGCAGCATTCGAAGCCGCCGCCGGCGGCGAGGATGTCCCCACGCCGCCGCCGGCCGTGGTCGCGCCCCCGGCACCGCGCCCCGCACCCGTACCTGCCCCGCCTGCACGCGCTGCAGCCGCGCCGCCCCCGCGCGTTGCCGTGGATGCCCCGGCCACCAGCCGTCCCGGCACGTGGCAGGAGCTGCAGGCACAGGCGCACCAGCCCGCCAGCAGCCCGCACCCGCAGAACCGCCGCGCCGGCGAGCGCACCTCGCGCTGGCTGCGCCTTCGCTGCGGGACCCAGGCGTATGCGCTCGAACTGCTGAAAGTGCAGGAAGTGGTGTTGCCGGTGCCGCTGCTGCCGTTGCGCGGCACCGCACCGGCGATGCTCGGGATCATGAACCTGCGTGGCCAGGTGGTGCCGGTGATGGACCTCGGCCTGCACCTCGGTGCCGCGGCGGCGGAAGACGACGCCCAGACCCGCATCGTGGTGCTGGAAGAGGATGGCGAGACCATCGGCCTGCGTGTGTCGGCAGTGGAAGATGTCGCCAACCTCACCGATTCGCAGATCGAACCCCCGGATACCGCCCGCATCTGCCAGATCTCCAATGATCTGTTCCGCGGCGTCGCCCGGGTCAGCCAGCGCCCGATGATCCTGCTGGACGCCACACGTCTGTTGAGTTGAACGAAAAAAGGGGACGGAGGGGATTAAGTCGCAATTGCCCGCGCCGCTCCGAGGCTACCTGTAGCAACGGCGACCGCGCAGTGGGGACGTAAGGTGTTGATCCAACGGATCAATTTCTTGCGTCCCCGACAGGTAACGTGTCGGCGCAAAGCGCCGACCCGGCTGAAGGCGGGCAGATCGCAGGGGCGTTCGCGACTTAATCCCCTCCGTCCCCTTTTCAGCAGCGCCCGCATCGACGCACCGCGTCGATTCTTCTAAAGAACCCTGCCGGGGTGCCGTTATGGATCACGGAACCGTTTGTCCGGAGCAACGATGAGCACTGTCGAACTGGGTGAGGATCTCGGCATCGAGAGCAGCACCGAGCTCAAGAACCGCCTCGCCCCGCTGGTGGCGCAGGCAGGCGAGCTGACCCTGGATGCAAGCCAGGTCGCCCGCATCCACACGGCCGCCGTGCAGGTGCTGTGTGCGTTCGTGCAGGCCCGCCGCGAGGCAGGCCTGGGCACCGGCTTCCACGGTTGCACCGCAACCTTCCGTGACGCCGCGCGCCTGCTGGGCGTCACCCAGGCCCTGGGCCTGGACGTAACCCATGACAACCTGAAATCTGTGGAGAACGCTGCATGAGCGCACGTATCTTGGTGGTGGACGATTCGGCGTCGATGCGCCAGATGGTTTCCTTCGCCCTCACCTCGGCCGGTTTTGCCGTCGAAGAAGCCGAAGACGGCGCGGTCGCGCTCGGTCGCGCCAAGGGCCAACGCTTCAACGCGGTGGTCACCGACGTCAACATGCCGAACATGGACGGCATCGCGCTGATTCGCGAACTGCGCCAGCTGCCGGACTACAAGTTCACCCCGCTGCTGATGCTGACCACTGAATCGGCCGCCGACAAGAAGTCCGAAGGCAAGGCCGCCGGCGCCACCGGCTGGCTGGTCAAGCCGTTCAATCCGGAACAGCTGGTCGCCACCGTGCAGAAAGTGCTGGGCTGATCGCCCCGCACCGCTCCCCCTCTTCGCTTCCGGACCACCACTGCCATGAGCATGGACCTGCAACGCTTCCACGCCACCTTCTTCGAGGAGAGCCGCGAAGGCCTCGACGCGATGGAGGCTGGCCTGCTGGCCCTGGAATCGGGGCAGCAGGACGCGGAGATCATCAATTCGGTGTTCCGCGCCGCCCACTCCATCAAGGGCGGCGCCGGCACCTTCGGCTTCGATGCCATCGCCGGCCTGACCCACGTGCTGGAAACGCTGCTCGATGAGCTGCGTGCCGGCAAGCGGGCCCTGGAAGGCCACGCTGTCGATGCCATGTTGTCCTCGGTGGACGTGCTGCGCGCGCTGCTGCGCGAGGCCGAGCACGGCCAGGCTGCCGACCCCGCCGCTGTCGCTGCGGTGAAGGCACGCCTGGAAGCCGTTCTCTCCGGCCAGGCCGCACCGAGCGCGCCGGCCGCTGCCGCCGCCAAGGTGGACGATACGCCGGAAGCCTGGCAGATCGGCTTCACCCCGGCACCGTCGCTGTTCATGAGCGGCAACGACCCGTTGCGCATCATCCGCGAACTGGAACACCTCGGTTCGCTGCAGGTGGCCGCGCGCATGGAACGCCTGCCCGGCTTTGCCCAGCTCGACCCGCTCGAGGCCCACCTGGCGTGGGACCTGGGCCTGGTCGGCAAGGTGCCGCGCAGCAAGATCGAAGACACCTTCGCCTGGGTACTGGACGACTGCGAGCTGGACATCCGTCCGGCAGCGCCGCCGAGCCTGGCCACCCAGGCACCCGTTGCAGCAGCCCCTTCCACGCCCGCTGCCGCCGCACCGGCAGCGCCTGCTGCGCCCACCGCCGGCGGTGCTGCCAGCCAGGAAGCCGAGACCTCGATCCGCGTCAGCGTCGACAAGGTCGATGCGCTGATCAACCTGGTCGGCGAACTGGTCATCACCCAGGCCATGCTCAAGCAGGTCTCCCACGCGCTGGACCCGGTCCACGCCGAGAGCCTGTTCGCCGGGCTTGACCAGCTGGAACGCAACACCCGCGACCTGCAGGAAGCAGTGATCGGCGTGCGCATGCTGCCGGTCGATGCGGTGTTCCGCCGCTTCCCGCGCCTGGTCCGCGACCTGTCCAGCCGCCTCGGCAAGCAGGTGCGCCTGCGCACCGTCGGCGAAGGCACCGAGCTGGACAAGGGCCTGATCGAGAAGATCGCCGATCCGCTGGTGCACCTGGTGCGCAACTCGATCGACCACGGCCTGGAAATGCCCGATGTGCGCCGCGGCGCGGGCAAGGACGAGACCGGCACGATCACCCTGGCCGCTTCGCATCAAGGCGGTCATATCGTCATTGAAGTGAGCGACGACGGCCGCGGCCTGGATCGCGCCAAGATCCTGGCCAAGGCCACCGAACGCGGCCTGGCCGTGCCGGACAACCCGACCGATTCGCAGGTCTGGGACCTGATCTTCCAGCCCGGCTTCTCCACCGCCGATGCGGTCACCGACCTGTCCGGGCGTGGCGTCGGCATGGACGTGGTCCGCCGCAACATCCAGGCGCTGGGTGGCGAGGTGCAGATCGAAAGCAGCCTCGGCGCCGGCACCCGCACGCTGATCCGCCTGCCACTCACCCTGGCCATCCTCGACGGCATGACCGTGGCGGTGGCCGGTGAAACCCTGATCCTGCCACTGGCCTATGTGCTTGAGGCGTTGCAGCCGCAGGCCGAGGACATCCGCAGCATGGCCGGCGAAGGCCGCGTGCTGCGCGTGCGTGGCGAGTACCTGCCCATCCTCTCGCTGAGCGAGTACTACGGCTACGGCAACCGTGCACCGGGCAGCGAATCGCTGGTGGTCGTGGTCGAAGGCGATGGCCAGAAGATCGCACTGGAAGTGGACGAGCTGGTCGGCCAGCAGCAGGTGGTGGTGAAGAACATCGAGAACAACTACCGCCGCATCGGCGGGGTGTCCGGTGCCACCATCCTTGGTGACGGCCGCGTGGCACTGATCGTCGACATCGGTGGGCTGGTGCGTTCGCTGCGGATGCCGCAGGCCGCCTGATCCATCCTGCATGCGTTCATGAAACCGCCGCCCTCCGGGGTGGCGGTTTTTGTTTGCGCGCGTTCTGCCATGGGGGTCAGATCCCTTTCCTGCGGAAAGGGATCTGACCCCGACAAGCGGCGCCGCCCATTCCGTGAACTTCGTCGCCACGATGGTTTCGCGCGCAACCACGCCACTCAAGCGAAAGCCCCGCCGCTACGCCACTTTCGCGCCCTCATCCCTACGCATCCGAATGTGATCTGCGTCCATAAAGTCCGCGCAGGTCGCGCCGTTATTCCGCAATGACGGCCGTCACCGAACCCCCACCGGGCACCACCGTTCGCTCTGCAACCACCCCCAGCCGACGCAACAGCGCCGGCGCCCTGCCCACCTGGAGCACCCTGCATGAAGTGGTTCCAAGATCTGCCCATCGCCCGCAAGCTGGCCGTGGGGTTCACCCTCACCACGCTGATGACCCTGATCCTCGGCGCGTTCGCCCTGTTGCGCCTGAGCGAGGCCAACAAGCAGCTGGGCGAGATGGCCGGCAACGATATCCCCTCGGTACAGCACCTCGGCGAGGCGCGCTCGCAGCTGGGTGAGTTCCGCACCTATGAACTGGCCCTGCTGAGCATGCTCGACCAGCCGGACAAGGTGACCGATTACAACAAGCGCATGGACGACACGGCCAAGGCCGTGCATGACGAGCTGGCCGCGTACTCGGCACTGCCGGCGCTGGCCAAGGAACGTGAACTGTATCGCGCGGCGAACGTGCAGCTGGAACGCTACTTTGCCGCCAACAAGGCGATGCGCGCTGCCGTGGCCGCTGGTGACGGCGCCCTCGCACAGCAGATCTCCGACGAGCAGTCGCGCCCGGCACGCCGCGACCTGTTCGCCGCGATGAAGACCCTCGGCACCCACATCGCCGGCCTGATGGACAGCAAGATCGCCGATGCCAATGCCACCCACCGCACCAGCATGATCGCCATCATCGCCTGCATCGTGCTGCTTTCGCTGGTGGCCGCGGCACTGGCCACGGTCATCTCGCGCGCAGTGACCGGTCCCCTGGGCAAGGCAGTTCATGCCATCCAGGCGGTTGCCCGTGGCGACCTCAGCGTCAGCACCCAGGCCACCAGCAAGGACGAAGCCGGCAAGATGCTGGCCGCCACCGCCGACATGACCGCGATGCTGCGCCGCTTCAGCGAGCAGACCCAGCTGATGGCACAGATGCATGCCGGCCCGGACATCAGCCACCGCATTCCGGAAGACTTCCCGGGCGTCTACGGCCAGCTGGCCGGCGGCATCAACACTGTGATCTTCGAGCATCTCGATGCGATCCGAGACGCCATCGACGTGCTCAACCAGTACGCCATCGGCAATCTCACCCCGGATGCACGCCGCCTGCCCGGCAGCCGCGCGATCCTGCACGAGTCGATGGATGCAGCCAAGGCCAGCCTGCTGGCAATCAATACGCAGATCCAGCAGCTGGCTGCAGCAGCGGCGGCAGGTGACTTCAGCCAACGCGGCGACGCCCAGCGTTTCCAGCACGACTTCAAACTGATGATCGAGCACCTCAACACCATGATGCAGGTGGCTGACGGCAACCTCGGCCAGCTCTCGCAGCTGCTGCAGTCCATTGCTGCCGGCGACCTGACCGCGCGCATGGACGGCCAGTTCAATGGCGTGTTCGCGCGCATGCGTGACGACGCCAACACCACGGTCGCGCAGCTGACCCAGATCGTCGGCCAGATCCAGGCCAGTGCCTCCAGCATCACCCTTGCCGCCGGCGAGATCGCCTCCGGCAACAGCGACCTGTCGCGCCGTACCGAGCAGCAGGCCGCCAACCTG
>NZ_JCAFUL010000026.1:0-41625 GCF_059371315.1 Stenotrophomonas sp. YJH_SMC_8
GCGAGTACGCTTCGTCAGAGCAGCGCGACGCCGTGCTGCCTGAATGGCTGCATCACTACAACTGGCACCGACCCCACATGGGGATCGGCAGCCAACCGCCTATTTCCAGAATCCCGCTGAACAACGTGGTGGGTTTACACAACTAACAGTCGACTCTACCCAGCCGACTCTACCCAGTCGAAGATCACCCAGTCGACGATCACCCAGTCGACGATCACCCAGTCGACGATCACCCAGTCGACGATCACCCAGTCGACGATCACCCAGTCGAAGATCACCCAGTCGAAGATCACCCAGTCGAAGATCACCCAGTCGAAGATCACCCAGTCGACGATCACCCAGTCGAAGATCCCCAAGCCGAAGATCACCCCGTCAGGTCCACCCAGAAAATACGCGCGCGCTTCACATGTGCGGTGGGATAAGGGCGCATGCTGCCCCCGGAGATCGACGATGTCCGCCACGCCGCAGTCCGCTCCTGTCGCCGTCCGCACCCCGCGCCATCCGCTGGTGACCGTGCTGTCGCTGCTGCTGGTCGTGCTCGGCCTGGTCATCGGCGGCCTCGGCGCATGGCTGCTCAGCCTTGGGGGTTCGGCGTACTACGCCATCGCAGGATTCGGCCTGCTGGCCAGCGGCATCCTGCTGTTCGGCAACCGCCGCAGTGGCGCGCTGCTGTACGCGCTGGTGTTCATCGGCACGCTGCTGTGGACCTGGTGGGAATCGGGCAGCGACTACTGGCGTTGGGTGCCGCGCCTGGGTCTGGTTACGGCCCTCGGCATCGTGATGGCGCTGTTGGCACCGACCCTGCGTGAACCGGTGTCCAAACGCCTCTCGCGCAGCGTGGCTGGCCTGCTGATGCTGGTGTTCGTCGCCGCGTTCGGCCTCGCCTTTGCGCCGCATGGCGAAGTGGACGGGCACCAGCCGTTCCCGGAAGGCGCGGCTAGCGCCGGACTGGAACCCACGCGTGATACCACCGGTCTGCAGCCCGCCGACCAGCCTGCCGACGGTGACTGGCCTGCGTGGGGCCGCAGCAATGCCGCCACCCGCTATTCCCCCCTGCAGCAGATCACGCCGGCCAACGTTGCCAGCCTGCAGCTGGCCTGGCAGTTCCGCACCGGCGACCTGCCGAAGAAGCGCTGGGGCGCGGAAACCACGCCGCTGAAGATCGGCGACCGGCTGTACCTGTGCACCGCGCGCAACCGCTTGATCGCACTGGAAGCCGGCAGCGGCAGGGAGCTGTGGCGGTTTGATCCGAAGGTGAAGGACGCTTCGATTCCCTATACAGCAGCCTGCCGGGGCGTGAGCTACCACGAGCAATCGAGCACGCCGACCGTGGCTGATGCAGTGCTGGCCGATGTCGCTGCCGACCTGGCGCTGCCCGAGCCGCCGCCCACGGTCACCCGCAGCGCCGCGCCGGGCAGCCGGCCGGCCTGTTGGGCGCGCATCATCGAAGGCACGCTGGATGGTCGCATCATCGCGGTGGATGCGGACAGCGGACGCCCCTGCGCCAACTTCGGCAACAACGGTCAGGTCGACATCACCCTGGGCATGGGCGAGGTGCCGCCGGGCTATGTGTCGATCACCTCGCCGCCGGCGATCGTGCGCGGTGTGATCGTCACCGGCCACCAGGTGCTGGATGGCCAGCGCCGCGATGCGCCGTCGGGGGTGATCCAGGCTTACGACGCGGTCACCGGCAAGCTGCGTTGGGCCTGGGACATGGACCAGCCCGAGCGCAGTGGGCTGCCTCCGCGCGAACAGACCTACACGCGTGGCACGCCGAACATGTGGACCACAGCCACCGGCGATGAAGCGCTGGGCCTGGTCTACCTGCCGCTGGGCAATTCCGCCGGCGATTACTGGAGCGGCTCGCGCACGGAAAACCAGAACCGCTATTCGACGTCGCTGGTGGCGATCGACGTGGCCACCGGCAAACCGGCCTGGCACTTCCAGGCCGTGCGCAAGGATGTGTGGGATTACGACCTGGGTTCACAGGCCAGCCTGATCGACTACCCGACCGCGGCGGGCAAGGTACCGGCGATCCTGCTGCCGACCAAGCAGGGCGACCTGTACATTCTCGACCGCCGCAATGGCCAGCTGCTGAGTGCGGCCGAAGAGCGCAAGGTGCCTGTGGGCGGTGTCGAGCCCGAGCAGCGCTCACCTACGCAGTTGTTCTCGCTGTACCACACGCTGCGCCGCGAGCATGACCTGACCGAGCGCGACATGTGGGGACTGACTCCGATCGACCAGCTTGTCTGCCGCATCCAGTTCCGCAAGGCCTACTACGAAGGCTTCTACACGCCGCCGAGCAGTGACCGCCACTCCATCGAGTACCCGGGTTACAACGGCGGATCGGACTGGGGCAGCGTGTCCATCGATACGCGCCGTGGCGTGATCGTGGCCAACTACAACGACATGCCCAACTACAACCGCCTGGTGCCGCGTGCCGAGGCCGACCGGCTGGGCTGGCTGCCGCGCGAGAAGATCCGCGCCGACAAGGGCGGTGGCGAGGGTGCAGGTGATCCGCAGGTGGGCACGCCGTATGGCATCCAGGTCAATGCCGGCTGGCGGCTGCCGTTCACCGGCCTGCTGTGCAAGCAACCGCCCTACGGCGGCATCCGCGCCATCGATCTGCGCACCGGCAAGCTGCTGTGGGATCGTCCGTTTGGCAGCGCACGCGGCAACGGACCGTTCGGCATCCGCTCAGGCCTGCCGATCGAGATCGGCACACCAAACAATGGCGGTTCGGTGGTGACTGCCAGCGGTCTGATCTTCATCGCCGCCGCCACCGATGATCTGCTACGCGCGATTGATCTGAAAACCGGCAAGGAGCTGTGGCACGCCAAGCTGCCGGCGGGCGGGCAGACCAACCCCATGGTGTACGAACAGGGCGGCCGCCAGTACGTGGTGATCATGGCCGGCGGCCATCATTTCATGGAAACCCCGAAGGGTGATTACGTGATGGCGTTTGCGCTGCCCAGGTAGAGCCTGAAGAGTAGAGCCGACTGGGTTGAGCCGACTGGGTAGAGTCGACTGTTAGTCGACTGCTCTTCGCGATTGCGCTGGAAAGCCCGCGCTTCGCGCGACAGTCGACCAGCAGTCGACGCTACCCGTGCGACTCCACGTCCCCGGACGCTGTATCGAGATGATCTCTGATCCTGACATTGGTAGTGAACCGATGTCGGGAATCCATCCTGGCGAGCATTCTCGAACTCATGCCCAGCCCTCAACTGCTTGCCGGCCGGCGATCCATCGTCGGCAACGTCTACACCATCACCATGGTGTGCCGGAACCGCCATCGCGTCTTCGATTGCCCTGCCAATGCCGACCTTGCCATGCAGCTCCTCGAATCGATGGACCGGGAAGGCCTGACTGCGTCGCTTGCCTGGGTGATCATGCCGGATCATATCCACTGGCTGGCTCAACTACGTGGCCATTCGCTGGGCTACTGCGTGCAGCGCTTCAAGGCGCGCAGCAGTTTTCTGATCAACCGGCGGCGAGGGAGCCAGGGTGCAATATGGCAGGCGGGTTATCACGATCATGCGATCCGCAGTGACGCGTCCCTGCAGCGGCACGCCGGCTACATTCTGGCAAATCCCGTTCGATCGGGTCTTGCCGCGCAGGTCGGTGACCATCCGTACGGGTGGTGTCGCTGGCCGCTGAGCGAGCTGGAGCCGGTCCACGAGGATGAATTCTGATACGGCCAACTCTACCTCGTCGGTCTACTGACGGGTTCGCGCGATTCCACGCGACTGCTTGCTTCTACGGCCGACCGGGCCGAACCGACTGGGTAGAGTCGACTGTTAGTCGACTGCTCTTCTCGCCCACGCTGGAAAGCCCGCGCTTCGCGCGATAGTCGACTGACAGTCGACTCTCCCTCGTCGGTTTACCGACGGGTTCGCGCGATTCCAAGCGACTGCGTGCTTCTACGGCCGACCGGGGCGAACCGGCTGGGTAGAGTCGACTGTCAGTCGACTGCTCTTCTCGCCCACGCTGGAAAGCCCGCGCTTCGCGCGATAGTCGACTGACAGTCGACTCTACCTCGTCGGTTTACTGGCGGGTTCGCTCGATTCCAGACGACTGCGTGCTTCTGCAGTCGACTGCACTTCTCGCCCGCGCTGAAAAGCCCGCGCTTCGCGCGATAGTCGACTGACAGTCGACTCTCCCTCGTCGGTTTACCGACGGGTTCGCGCGATTCCAAGCGACTGCGTGCTTCTACGGCCGACCGGGGCGAACCGGCTGGGTAGAGTCGACTGCTCTTCTCGCCCGCGCTGGAAAGCCCGCGCTTCGCGCGATAGTCGACTGGCAGTCGACTCTACCTCGCCGGTCTACTGACGGGTTCGCGCGATTCCACGCGACTGCGTGCTTCTACAGCCGACTGGGCCGAACCGACTGGGTAGAGTCGAATGTTAGTCGACTGCTCTTCTCGCCCGCGCTGGAAAGCCCGCGCTTCGCGCGATAGTCGACTGACAGTCGACTCTACCTCGCCGGTCTGCTGACGGGTTACACGGTCACCACTACCTTGCCGATCTGCTCGTTTGATTCCAGATAACGATGCGCGTCCTGGATCTGCGCGAACGGGAACACCTTTGCGATCATCGGCATCAGCACGCCCTTGTCCAGCCCGTCGACGATGAAGGCCTTGGCACGCGCCAGCGCGGCATCGTCGGAGACGATTTCCGAGTACAGGTAACCCTTCAGCGTCAGCGACTTGCCCAGCACGTTGAACAACGGGAACGGGGTCGGCTCGCTGCTCAGTGCGCCGTATTCGAGCAGGATGCCACCGCGCGCCATCGCTTCGGTCAGCGCGTTGAACTGCGGGCCGCCGATCGGATCGAACACCACGCGGGCACCGGCGCCGCCGGTAATGCGGGCCACTTCGGCGACCAGATCCTGTTCCTGGGTGGCGATGACATGGGCGGCGCCGGCATCGAGCAGGGCCTGGCGCTTGCCCGGGCCGCGGGTGACCGCGATCGGCGTGGCGCCCACGGCATTGGCGATCTGGATGGCGGCCAGGCCGACGCTGCTGCTGGCGGCGGTAATGATGACGAAATCCCCGGCAGCCAGATGCGCCTGCTCCAGCAGCGCGCCCCAGGCGGTGACGTACTGCATCCACACGGCCGCCGCGGTTTCAAAATCCAGCGCCCGCGGATGCTTGACCACCAGCCGCGCCGGCACATTGGCCAGCTCGCCGTAGGTGCCACAGCGGGCGATATCCAGCGGCGGCACCACGCTGACCGCATCACCGACGGCGAATCCGTCGACCGCGCTGCCCACCGACGCGACCACGCCGGCCGCTTCGTAGCCCAGCCGGCTGGGGAATTGCGCTTCCTGCAGGTACGCGCCGTTGCGGAACATCACCTCGGCGCGGTTCAGGCCGATCGCCTTGACCCGGATCTGCACCTCGTCGGCGGCAGGGGCGGGAATGTCGATCTCGTCGATGCGCAGCACATCGGCGTTGCCATATTCGTGGATGCGGACAACCTGACTCATGGGGGGGCTCCAGGGAAGGGCCGGCGCTCGGGCCGGCGGGGACGTGGCGGCCACTATGCGCGTGGTCTGCATCCAGAATAAGGGGTAATCTGGCGTTTCATTGGAAAACATTCGTTTGCAATGGACCTTATCGTTCCGCTCCGGACCTTCGCCAAAGTGGCCGAGGTCGGCTCCTTCGCTGCCGCCGCCGACGCCTTGGACCTGTCGCCACAGCTGGTTGGCAAGCACATCCAGGCGCTGGAGCAGCACCTGGGCGTGCGCCTGCTCAACCGCACCACGCGCAAGCAGAGCCTGACCGACTTCGGCCAGGCGTTCCTGGCGCGGGCGCGGGTGATCCTGGAAGAGGTGGAGGGCGCCGAGCAGCTGGCCGAGGTGGCGCGCGGACGGCCGATGGGGCGCCTGCGCATCAGCGCACCGGTCACCTTCGGCGTGCATGCGCTGGGCCCAGCGGTGGTGGCCTACATGCAGGAATATCCGGACGTGCAGGTCGATCTGAATCTGTCCAACAGCCTGGTCAACATCGTCGAAGACGGCTACGACCTGGTGTTCCGCACCGGCGACCTGGCCGACAGCGGACTGGTGGCACGGCGGTTGGGGCCGTATCCGCTGGTGCTGTGCGCATCGCCGGCCTACCTGGCGTCGCGACCGCCGATTACCCACCCGAGTGACCTGAGCCGGCACGAGTGCCTGGGCTTCGCGCATTCGATCATCCGCACCCGCTGGAGCTTCCGTGATGCCGATGGCAGCGTGTTGAGCGTGCCGGTGTCCAGCCGTTTCATGGTGAACCAGGCCGAGCCGTTGTTGACTGCCGCAGTGGGTGGGCTGGGGCTGATCCTGCAGCCGCACGAGATGCTGGCCGCCGCACTCGCGCGCGGCGAACTGGTGGAGGTGCTGCCGGCATTCGTGCCGGTGTCGACCTGGATCAACCTGCTGTACCCGCGTGATCGCCAGCTGACGCCCAAGCTGCGCAGCTTCCTGGATTTCTGCGTGGCGCGCTTCAGCGAGCAGAGCATGGCGCGGCGATAGCGCGGGCATCGGTTAGCATTTCCTCGACCGTCTGCGAAGGATCGCCCTGTGATGTCTCTTCTGCTGCCCGAGCTTACCGTTGGCTTCCTGCTGCTGGCGGCATTGTCCGGCAGCAGCGGGATCATGGAGCAGCCCCCTGCGCAGGCGCTGGCCGAATGGGAGGCAAATGGGCGTGCCGATGGATTGGCGCGACCGGACACCCCCTGCCAGGATTTCCTGCAGGCAATGGGGCGGAAGCCGGCTGGGTTGGAGTACGTGGGCTGCAGCCAGGACGACGCGTCCTACATCAAGCCCATGGAGGCCCACTACCGCGTCGCCGGCGCACGCGCCGAGCAGGTCGAAGCGTATCTGCACACGACATTCGGAATGCCGATGCTGCGTTACACCTGCTGTGGCTGGAGCAATGGCGCGCCGTACACCTGGCGCGAAGGTGCAGACACGGTGAGGTACCAGATCGGAATGGGCGTGGAATCGCTGCCGCATCAGCGCAGCGAGTGGCGCCGCATCGAAGCATTCAACGTCACCGTGGAGGTGACGCGGCAGAGCCCGTAGCGTGGATGCGGCAGGCGGATGCTTGCTCTAGGATGCGTGCAGGGATCCGTGCAAAGGAACTGCGATGAAGGCTGTTGGACGTCCGCTGCTGTGCGCTGCGCTGGCCTGTTCGCTTCTGACGGCCGTGCCGGTTTTTCCCGCGATTGGCGCAACCACCTCCGAGCCTGCACATCCGCATGCGCAGAACGCCATCGATGACTGGCTTTTTGCCTTCAACGCAGGCAGCCTCGATGCGTTGCAGGCTTTCGCCGACAAGTATGCGAAGAAGAAAGGCAGTGCTCCCAAGGACTATCTCGAGTTCCGCGAGAGTACCGGCCCGCTGCGCGTGCTGGAAACGCGCGAGGGCAAGCCTGGTCACGCGAAGCTGCTGGTGATGGGCCAGCTGAACGAGCGTGCGATGTGGGTGACGGCGGAGATGGACCCGGACCATCCAGCACACCTGAAGCTGTTCCAGATCGAAGGCACCGAAGTGCCGGACAAATACAAGCCGGAGCGTGTTGCGTTGCCGGCCCTGATGACTGACGCCAGGACGAAGCTGGACGCGCTGCGCGCACAGGACGCGCTGTCGGGAGCGCTGCTGGTGGCGCGCAACGGCCAGGTGCTGCTGGATTGGCGGGGCGGGCAGGCAGATCGCGAAAGCGGTATTCCGGTGCGGGCGGATACGCGCTTCCGGCTGGCGTCGTCCAACAAGATGTTCACCTCAGTGGCCATCCTGCAGTTGGTGCAGGCCGCCAAGCTGGGGCTGGACGATACGATCGGCAAGCACCTGCCGGACTACCCGAACAAGGCCGTCGCCGCTGAGGTGACCGTCCGCCAGCTATTGACCCACACCAGCGGCCTTGGCGATTTTTTCGGCGATGATTTCGACCAGTACTCGGCCTCGCTGAAGACGCTGGATGACTACGTGCAGCGCTTTGCCAAGGATGCACCGCAGTTCACGCCCGGCAGCCAGGACAGCTACTCGAACTATGGCTTCATCGTGCTTGGGCGCATCATCGAGGCCGTTTCAGGGCAGTCGTACTATGCCTATGTGGAGCAGCACATCCTGCGACCGGCTGGCATGACCGGCACCGGCTTCGAACCGGAAACGGTGAAGGTGCCACAGCGTGCCGTCGCCTACACGAAGAAGGACGGGCAATGGGTGCGTGAAACGAAGTCGCTACCCTGGCGCGGCATGTCCGCCGGTGGCGGCTACAGCACGGCCGCCGACATGCTGAAGTTCGCCGAGGCATTGCGCGGCGGAAAGCTGGTCTCGCCGGCACTGCTGCAGCAGGCCATCACGGCGCAGAACCACAAGCGCTGGTATGGCTTTGGCCTCGTGGTGCAGGGCGAGGGCAGGGAACACCAGTACGGCCACGAAGGCGGTGCGCCGGGGTCGAACAGTGCCATCGTGGTGATGCCTGCGCAGGGTTATGTGATCGTTGGCCTTGCCAATGTTGATCCGGATGCGATCGGCAACGTGGTCAATTACATCGCGCGGCGGTTGCCGTTGCAGTGAGCATGGGGGGCGATGGATGTAGAGTCGACTGTTGATCGACTATCGTGCGAAGCGCGGGCTCTTCGATCCATCCGCAAACGGCAGTCGACTAACAGTCGACTCTACCCAGTCGACGTTATCCAGTCGACGCCACCCAGCCGACGTCACCCAGTCGACGCCACCCAGTCGACTCTACCCAGTCGACGCCACCCAGTCGACTCTACCCAGTCGACGCCACCCAGTCGACGCCACCCAGTCGACTCTACCCAGTCGACATCACCCAGTCGGTGCCGGTACCCGCACCATCTTCGTCATCAGATGCTCCACCACACCCGCCGGATCGGCGGTGCGGCCCACGTGCGTGCTCGACATCTGCACGATCGAGCTGCGCTTGGCAGTGAGGAAGTGGAACCGCGCGCGCGCGGGCAGCTGCGCGATCGGTCCGGCCGTGGCGTCACCGCGGCAGATCGCCACGATCGCATCCAGCCACGGTTGCAGCGCGTCCTGGTCCAGTGCCGGCGCGAACGCCTGCAGGCGCGCCGGATCGATCTCGATGGCTGCTTCCAGGTGCCGTGCACCGGGGCAGGACACGATCACCCCGACGTTGATGAACTCTTCGCGTTCCACCCGCGGCACCACGCGGATGATCGCGTAGTCATACGTGTGCAGCGTGGGCACGGATGGCCTCCTGCACGAATACCGCACGCACCTTCAGGCGGTGCTTGAGATAGTCGATGTAGCCCTGCCGATAAGCCTGCGGGCTGTCGAACGCGGGCTCGTTCACCAGCCAGCTGTCCGGCACCAGGCCGACGATCCGCTCGATCTCGGCATCGGTCAGGCGTGCGGCCAGCTCGGCATCCACCTCGGCGATGTGGTTGGCGAACGACAGCAGCACATGGTCGCGGATCAGCACGAACGGTTTCTCGCAGGCATCGCCAGCGTTGGCCCAATCGTGATGGAAGTACATCGCCGCGCCATGGTCGATCAGGTACAGCTTGCGGTGCCACACCATCAGGTTGGGGTTGCGCGTGGTGCGATCGACATTGCTGGTGAACGCATCGAACCAGACGATGCGCGAAGCCAGGTCGGCATCCACCGGCATCGCCGCCGGGTCGTAGTTGATTGCGCCCGGCAGGTAGTCCAGGCCCAGGTTCAGGCCTTCGCTGGCACGGATCAGTTCCTGGATCTCCGGGTCCGGCTCGGTGCGGGCGAACTCGCGGTCCAGTTCGACGAACAGGATTTCCGGAATCGGCAGGCCGAGCGTGCGCGCCATTTCGCCTGCGATCAGCTCGGCGATCAGCGCCTTCGGGCCCTGGCCGGCGCCACGGAACTTGAGCACGGCCATGCCGTCGTCGTCGGTCTCGACCACGGCGGGCAGGGAGCCACCTTCCCGCAAGGGGGTGATGTAGCGGAGGGCTTGGACGGTGCGCATGGACGCATTCTAGCGTGGCCAGGCGATAGGCAGTGCCGGAACGTTGCAGGCGGACGTAGGCCCGGTCGTCCGGTACGATCCCCGTATGGACCCACGCACCCGCAACAACCTTTCCCAGATCGACGATGGTGGCCACGCATGAGCTGGGGCGCACATTCGATCTTCACTGCCGCCACCATGCACGCCGTCGACTGGACGGCTGCCTCGCCGCTCGCTCACCTGGCCCATGTCGTGCGCCAGGTGCCGGATGATGCTTGGTACAGGCGGGAATGGATGCACGATGCAGGCCCGGATGGCTTGTTGGTGCTTCGGCGCGTAGGCCATCCGGGCGGCTATGGAATGAAGGGCGGCGTTTCCTGGAATGAATTGATTTCCGAACAGGCCGCAGCGCTGGATCTGGACGTGTCTGCAAGGCTGCTTGCCTATCTGGCCGAACGGGGCATGGAAGATCAATACCCGCCTGATGGATTCCGCCGCTGGCTGCAGTCGGTGGCCGCCCAGCTCGGGCAGGCGGTGATGTTCTATTCGTGCAGTATGTGGGCCGGAGAGATCGAGCATGAGTACGTGCTGGTCTACGGCGAGGGCGAGCAACTGCACACCACGGACGAAGATGCGGCCGCCAATGGCATCGGCGATGACGCCCTCATCAAGGGGCTGGCGGAAGTGTCCGTGAATCTGCCGACCCGCTATTTCGCGCTGCATGCCAGCGGTTTCGACTGGGCCCCACATGCGCTGTTGAAGCGCTGACGGAAGCGTCCAGACGGTACCCGGCGCCGGGAAATGCAGGTCGCCCTCGCTGCGGCGACCTGCAGAATGCGGGAAGCGCGCGATCAGTGTGACAGCGCACCACGCTGCTGTTCCTGCGCCTGCGTGCGGGATTGTTCCTGCGAGGCCTGGTCGGCCTGCCGCTGGTTGACCATGACAAGCGTATCCAGGCTGTCCTGTACGGGGCGTTGCACAGCCTCGGCGGTGGGTGATGACGCGCGCAGCGAGGCGGGATCGTCCAGTGGCCCCTTCACAACAAAGACGCTCTGCGCAGCGCCCAATGCATCGGTTTGACGGCTGAGTACCACGTGGTCGACACGGTCCAGCCCGTTCTCGCGGGCCAGCACCAGCAGGCTGGCGCTCAGGCGTTCGCTGGAGGCATCGAAACTGCGTCCATTGGCAGTATCCAGCTCCGCCACCTTGCTGCGGATCTGCTCGTGCAGGGAGCGGTCGCGACCATCCATGAGCGGCATCTGCACGCCAGCGCCCGCTACCGCATGCTGTGCGGTGATGGGCACATGGACGTGTGTGCCCTCGGTGTGGTCGAAGTAGTGCAGCGTCGACGGCGAGGTGCTGGTATCGAAGTAGGGCTGGCGTGGGGGCGAGCCCTCGCCGAGGTTGAGCCCGTTCTGCTCCAGCAGGCGCTCGTCCAGGCCCAGCTTCTTCATGTTCACTTCCATCCGGCTGACACCGTCGGGCGCTGGATTCGCGGCCTCGTATGCGCTGACCAGTTCGATCGCCTGGACGCCGTAGAAATTCTGGTAGTCCGAATTCCCATGATGGCCCAGGCCGGTGCTGACGCCCTGATCGTAATAGTGCCTGGCCATCCCCTCGATGTTGGCTGCGGTGGGGGAGATGGTCAGGTCCGTATTGAGGGTCAGGTCCGGGTGCGGTGCATAGGTGATCGGCGGGCCGGGTCGCGACTGGATGACGTCTGTTGAGCGGGTGCTGGCTTCATACAGGTCGCGCAGGGTAGCGTCCGGGTTGCTGGCGCGTACCTGGCTGACCAGCGCATTCCAGCCTGCGATGTTCGAAGAGGCCTCATCGCGGCGGTTGGCCGCGAGCAGGGTACCGATCGCCTCGGTGTAATCATGGCTCGTGGTACGGCCTGCGATCTGCTCCACGTCGGCGTCGAACTGCACATAGGCACGCTCGACATCTGCATCGTTGAAGCCGTGCTGGATCTCGTGGCCGAGCACAAAGGCAACCTCGGCCGCGTCGAACCTGTCCGGCGTCGCCGGGGTCGACAGGCTGCTGGCGGGCAGGTTGATGGATTTCGTGCCGGTCTCGTAGGTGCCACCCGCATTGCTTGTGGCGGGCAACAGTTCGAAGCGTTCCAGATAGCCTGCCGCGATGGCTGCGTCCACCTGCTTTGCCAGCACGGGCGAACCCGCGATGACGCTGCGCAGGTTGTCGACCTGGTCGCTGGTGACGTCGGTCCTGCCGGCGAACTCGCCCAGCAGGCGTTCCGTTTCTGCGGAAAGGGTCGTCATTGATGGCTCCCCTTACTGCACGGTGACAAGACGCACGCAGGCATGCGTGGCGTCGCCGAGGGCGTGGGGGTTCTCGGGCATCGTGTCGACCTTGATGCTCAGCTGCGGTCGATCGAAGCGGTTGTAGATCACCCGGCCGTGTTCGCCGCGCACCGTCTCGTGCTTGAAGCCGGCGGCATCCAGTGCCGAGGCGAAGTGGTTGAAGTCGACCTGGCAGATCGCCGCAGCCGAGGCCTTGCGGTCGCTGCTGGTATCGATGAAGTTCAGGTCCAATCGCGTGCCGGCTGCACCATCCTGCTTCACTTCCAGGCCATAGCCCCATTCCGGCGTCAGCGTGCCGCCATAGCCGAAGTGGCCGGGGCCGAAGGTCTGCGCCGGTGCCTGCATTGCGGCGGACAGGCGTTCGACGGTCAGTTCGCGCGTGGACGTCGTTGCCTTGATCAGGTCCAGCAGGCGCGACAACAGTTGCTCGGCATTGAGCGGGGAGGGCGAAGTGGTCTCGGATACGGATGGGGCCATGGTGTCGGTTCCTTGAGAAGTTGGCGTGCGGTCGGCGGCATGTGCGCAGGCGCTGAGCGTGGTCACCGATAGTGCGAGCGTCCACGGTCGTATGAATGCGTACCGGGGCATGTGCGTTCCTTGCAGATTGAAGGCTGACCCTAGGGCCAGCCGGATGAAGCAGAGGTTAAGCCGAATCGGGGCGAGGGAAGTCGGCAGCAAAGGGAAACTGACGCGCAGTCTTCACTTCGTCCTTCCTTCAGCGGTGGCAGCATCGGTTTCCAAGGAGCGTCCACACGCGTGTGACCTTCAACAGGAGGCCGTCATGCCGCTACAGCGCAGCCGTCACGCTTCACCCTGCATGCAATGCAACGGGTGGTGTTGACCCTGGCCCGATAGGGCCTTCCACCGGCAAGGAGGCCGCCGTACGCGCCACTTGTCCAGACGTGTCCATCGTGTATCCGGGCCTCGGCAGTTCTCTGTCGGCTCCGCGACTCCGCTGGACGCCCGCTTTCAATGTGCCTTGTCCATGATGTTCCTGCAGGCTTTGGAGGTGCACCGATGAGCGACGAATTCAATCCCATGCTGCCACCCCTGGATGATGCCAAGGTCGAGGAAATGATCGGCAAGCTGGTGCTGGTCGGGGTCACCCGCTATGGGGGGGACGGTCAGGTGCAGGGCCTTGAACAATATGCCGGCACCGTGCTGCGAATAAGCGCCGACGAAGGCGTGGTCCTGGCAGATGAGAACGACGGCCATGAGCGCTACCTGCCGCCGATGCTCGACCAGTACCAGCCGGCCGAGCCCGGCGAGTATCGCATGCGCAACAGCGGCATGATCGTGATCGACCCGGATTATCTGGCCACCTGGGACCTGCACGCCCAGCAGTAGCGCCGGGCCCTGCCCGGCAGGTGCTCCCCACCAGCGGCAGCTCTTGGCGCGGCTCACTTTGCCCCATCCGGTCTCTAGCCTGTCGGGCCACGTTCGGATCCTCTCGCGGATTTGGTGTTGCGAGGGCTGTCACCCGGATGGTAGTTGAATGTACTTCTCCCACTTTACATCTCGAACTGAATATGAGGATGTGACGACCGTGAGTGCTGACAGGAATCGAGCGAGAGCCTCGCCGGGATCGTCATAGATTAGATAGTCGGTTCCAAGAACTTTCTTTGAGAAGATTCCCTCATTTCGGATAACCGCTCCTTTAGTAAGGTCGAGATAGATGTCTGGTTTCTCTCCTTCAGGAAAAGCGCTGAGGACATTGTATATATCGTGAAGGCTTGATCCACCGTAACCAACAATACAATGCAGAATTCGATGCATAGGCCAGTCCAGCTCACCCAGCTGGACGCCCCCGAGGCTTGTGGGATCCAGGAGTTTGACGCTAGAAATGTTCTTGGATACTTCAAGTAGAATGGACTTGGAGACGTTTGTTTTTACTTCGATCGTCGCAACGACACCCTCGTGGAAAATCATGTCGTGACCGCTGTTAAAGCGAAGCCTCGGCATGGACTTCAGCATTAAAACGATATCTTGCTGGCATGACCGCCTTCCCTGTGAGTCAATGATGACGCCGCTCACAGCACTGGTCATTTCAGGGATGTGAGATTCGAGAAAGTCATGGATCAGTCTCTCGCGGACGGTTCCTGCAGTGGCAGAGTGCCCGATCACCTTGCTCATTTCGTACTGGGCGACAAGGGAGTTGATGGCGCTTCGGCAGTATTGAAGATAGGGGGGGACTTTGGGAGTTCCCATGTCATCGCCTCGAATGGGGAGCTTCATGATAGTTGAGCGCCAAATGGTGGTGTGCGGGGTTGTCCTCCACTTTGCCCCATCCGGCCACTAGCCCTTCCGGCCCATTCACGACAACCCCTGCGGTGCTAGATTCGGGCCCTTGCCCGTCCTCGGGCGCCCAATCACACCCCAGGGGATAAGGATGCTCATCCGTCGAACCTCTCTGGCGGCCGCCGTTGCCGTTGCCACCGTCGGCCTGCTGGCCGCTGGCCCGGCCCTTGCCGACTACGCGAAGCCGCCGGAACACCTGCTCAAGGTGCTGAAGGCACCGCCGCCGCCGGCGCCGAACGTGGCCCCGGGCGGCCAGCGCCTGCTGCTGACCACCGCGCAGACCTATCCGTCGATCAGCCGCGTCGCGCAGCCGTACCTGAAGCTGGCCGGCGTGCGCCTGGAGCCGAAGAACCGCAGCCGCCATGACACCCCGGGTGGCTACGGCATTCCGGCCTGCGTGGCCGACTTCACCCTGGTCGATATCGCCAGCGCCAAGGAGACCAAGGTCAACCTGCCGCAGGGTTGCGCCACCGGCGCGCTGTGGTCGGCCGATGGCAGCCATTTCGCGTTCCAGAATGCGGTCGATACCAGCGTGCAGCTGTGGGTGGGCGACGCCGCCACCGGGCAGGTGAAGCAGATCCCGAACGTGCAGCTGAACCCGATCTTTGGCAACACCGTGCAGTGGCTGGGCGGCAGCCAGAAGCTGCTGGTGAAGCTGGTGCCGGCCAACCAGGGCCCGGCGCCGTCCGACGGTGGCGTGCCGACCGGCCCGGATGCGCAGGAGTCGCTGGGCAGCAGTGGCGAAAGCAGCACCTATGAGGCGCGCGACACGCTGACCAGCGTGCATGACGAGAAGCTGTTCGCTTACTACGGTGCCTCGCAGCTGGCCGTGGTCGACACCGCCGCCGGCAGCGTGCGCCCGGTAGGGCAGCCTGCGTTGTTCAACGACGTCAGCGCCGCGCCCGATGGCGTGCATGTGCTGACCGAGTCGATCAAGGCACCGTATTCGCATGCGGTGACCTACCAGCGCTTCGCCAACGACGTGGCCGTGCTGGATATCGCCAGCGGCAAGTCCACGCCGATCGCCAGCCTGCCGCTGGCCGACCGCGTGCCGGTGCATGGCGTGCCGGAAGGCCCGCGTGGTTTCGACTGGCGTGCCACCGATCCGGCCACCCTGGTCTATGCCGAAGCACTGGACAAGGGTGACTGGAAGGTCAACGTGCCGCACCGCGATCGCGTGCTGATGCTGAAGGCGCCGTTCAACGGCAAGCCGACCGAAGTCACTCGTACCGCGCAGCGTTTTGAAGGCTTCGCGTGGACCGCCGATCCGGCCGTGGCGTTCCAGTTCGAGAACGACGAGAACCGCCACTGGATGCAGACCCGCGTGGTCGATGTCGACCAGCCGAAGAAGGAAGGCCGCCTGCTGTGGGACATGTCCAGCGACGAGCTGTACGGCAACCCCGGCAACCTGGTCTTCACCCGCCTGCCCAATGGTGCGCAGGTGGTGCGTCGCGATGGCAACCACGTGTTCCTCAGCGGCCGTGGCGCCTCGCCGCAGGGCGACCGCCCGTTCCTGGACCGCCTGGACCTGGGTTCGCTGAAGAGCGAGCGCCTGTTCCGCAGCAGCGCCGATGCCTACGAGCAGTTCCTCGGCTTCAGCAACACGCCCGGCCGCTACCTGACCTGGCACCAGTCGGTGATCGATCCGCCGAACGCCTTCATCCGCCAGCAGGGTGAGGCGGTGGCCGACGCCAGGACCGGCGAGGCGCAGTTCGCCTCCACCGCGACCGCGCTGACCCGGCTGGTCGACCCGACCCCGGAAGTGCGCCAGATCAAGAAGCAGCTGGTGACCTACAAGCGCGCCGACGGCGTGGATCTGTCCTTCACCCTGTACACGCCGCCGGGCTACAAGGAAGGCCAGCGCGTGCCGGCGATCCTGTATGCGTACCCGGCCGACTTCGCCAACGCCGCACAGGCGGGCCAGGTATCGGGTTCGCAGCAGACCTTCACCCGCCTGCAGCCGTATCGCCTGATGCTGCTGGCCGGTTACGCGATCATCGACAACGCCTCGTTCCCGATCGTGGGCGACCCGAAGAACGCCTATGACACCTACCTGGAGCAGCTGGAAGCCGACGCCAAGGCCGCAGTGGACAAGGCCGTCGACATGGGCGTGGTCGACCGCAACCGCATCGGCGTGACAGGCCACAGCCACGGCGGCCTGATGACCGCCAACCTGATCGCGCACACCAATCTGTTCAAGGCCGGCGTGGCAACCAGTGGCTCGTACAACAAGACCTTCACCCCGTTCGGCTTCCAGAACGAACGCCGCTCGGTGTGGCAGGCGCAGGACGTGTACCTGAAGGCGTCGCCGTTCTTCTACGCCGACAAGATCAAGCTGCCACTGCTTCTGGTGCATGGCGAAGACGATGCGAACCCGGGTACCGAGCCGTTCCAGTCGCGCAAGCTGTACCAGGCGATCCGCGGCAACGGCGGTACCACCCGCCTGGTGATGCTGCCGAACGAGCCGCACTGGTACACCGCGCTGGAGTCGAACGAGCAGCTGGTATCGGAAATGCTGAACTGGTTCGACACCTATGTGAAGAACGCCAAGTAAGGGAACAGGAAGGCCACCTCCGGGTGGCCTTCCTGCATCCTGCTGTAGCGCCGTGCCCACGCTCGGCTGCCCGTTCGCCTGCAAACAGCTGCAAGTGCTCTGCAATCAACTGTGGAGACTCGGTAACGACGTGTTACCGGCACATTCGCATGCCATGCAAATGGTCTAGGCTGAACCTGTAAGTCCGTCCCGGGTCGGTGCAATGAAAGCCATCCTTCTTGCTGCAACGTTGTCGTTGTTCCTGGTCTCAACCGCGGGTGCTCAGCCGCTGCCCGCCGAACTGGCGCAGCTGGGGATCATCGCCGGCATGCCTTACGCCAAGGCCAAGCGCCTGCTGGACGCGGCCGGTTGGCAGGTGAAGCCGGTGGAGGGCGCGCCGGAATCACTGGAGGGCTTTCCGGAAGTGGGGTGCCAGAAGGGCGGGAAGCAGTGCGCGACGACCTTCGAGAAGGGCGGACAGCAGGTCGCGGTGCGGCTGGGGACTACCCTGGCAGGGCAGCCGTTCGTGCAGGGCGCTGACTGAAGGTCTGCCTCCCTCACGCTAGCGGCAGGCGGTCCTGCGCGTGCGCCAGCCGGTCGTGCAGTTCGCGCACGTGCTCGGCCTTGGCATGGATGCGTGTGGTATCACCGAAACTGCGCAGATAGGCGCACGCGGCAAAGCCAGCACTCTTCTTTTCGTACTCGGCAATCCAGGCCAGGCGATCCGGGTTGTTGGCCTGCTCGGCTGACCACGCGGCGACCGGCGGACGGATGCGGTACCTCAAGCCGACGCGCCACGGCTTGGGGGTCAGTCGCGCACGGAAGCAGTGCTGCAACCGGCACATGCGCGCGTACAGGGCGTCGGTGCCCAGTGCCTTGAGGAATGCCTGCAGCTGCTCGTCCTCGGGCGTGAACGTGGCATGCATCGCCAGCACGCGCAGTCCCGCAGGCGTACGGTAGGTGCGCAGGTGCCACTCCGGATGCTGTTCGCTGAAGGCCGCGACCCGCTGCAGGGCCACGCCTTCGGCGCCGCCGGCCGCAGCCAGGCGCCGCTTGCGTTGCATCAGCATCGCGGTGTTGACCAGCACCACGGCTGCCATACCCAGGACCAGCCCGACCAGCCAGTGCCAGAGCAGGGTGCCGATGATGGCGCCGGCGAACAGCAGCACTGCCGTGATGATTGCAGGCATCACGCAACCTGCCGGTGGCTGCGCATGGTCGATGTCGGCGAACAGCACGTCCGGTGTGTTCAGGCACAGCGCACCGTAGCTGTTGCGGGTGATGATGACATCGCCGTCGCGCTCCACGATCTGCTCGCGGATCGGTACACCTTCCACGCCGTAATTGCTGCGTACTTCGCGGCGCGGCAGCGCCTGCCCGGCAAGGATGGCGTTGAGTGCTTCGTTGGCACGGCGGTCGGCGTGACCCTGGGCCTCGGCAGGGCCTTCGTCTGACCAGCCGAAGCGGCGCACGACCACCGGCCGGCCACGGAAACGGGCCTGCAGGCGGGCTTCGGCCCAGTACGCGGGAACGATCATCATCGTGCGGTGCTCCATCTTCCATGGCAGGTGCCGAAGCGAGTCTGGCACAGCGCCGGGGCGCCCGCATCCGCCTGCTGCAGTGGGCCGGGCGGAGTGATAGATTGCGCGCTTCGCATGCACTCCACCAAGGACGGAGCGATGTTCATGATCCTGCGCGGCCTGTTGGCCCTGGCCTGTGCCGGGGCGGTAGGCGTGGCCTCCGCAGCGGTACCGGCAGGGCCGCAGATCCTCACCGAGGATGTCAGTCGTTTCTATGCGCTTTACGACAGCGCCGGCGGTAAACCCAGTGTTGCGCAGTTGCGTGGATACATGGCCGAAGGCTCGGCTGGTCTGGGGGAGCTGGCCAAGGCGCGCCGGGTCACCGCAGAGCGCATTGCCGAGTCCATCGCCAGTCAACCCGAGCTGTATGCACAGGGGCGAAGCTGCCTGGCCGAGCTGCCGGCGGTGAAGCAGCGCCTGGTACAGGTGTTCGCCAACCTGCAGGCCATCTACCCGCAGACCCGGTTCCCGCCGGTGACCATCGCGGTGGGCCGCGGCCGTCCTGTGGGGCTGACCTCTAAGAGCGGAGTGATCATCGGCCTGGAGGCGTTGTGCGCGGCCGACTTCATGAATGCCAATGTGCAGGACCGCTTCGTGCATGTGATCGCACACGAATACGTGCATATCCAGCAGACCGGCCTGACCGACTTCGAGCCGGGGGACCCGCGTGCGACAGTGCTGCGCGTGTCGCTGGGCGAAGGCATCGCCGAATTCATCACCGAACTGATTTCCGGCAACGTCGGCAATGGACGCCATGCGGCGTGGACCCGCGGACGGGAAGTGCATATCGAAAGCGCGTTCGCGCTGGACCTGGACAGTACCGATCTGTCGCCGTGGCTGTACAACTACAAGCCGGGCTCGCAGGAACCCTACGACCTGGGCTACTGGGTGGGCTACCGCATCGCCAAGGCCTATTACCTGCAGGCCAAGGACAAGCGTGACGCGGTGCGCGCGCTGATCCAGCAGGACAACCCCAAGACAATCCTGGCTGCCAGTGGATGGACGCCGGGCATGTGGATGCCGGCCAAGGTGACCGGTGTGGCGGCGCGTACGGCTGCACGCTGAGCACAGGGCAGGGCGTTAGACTGCGCAAGATGATTTCAGGAGTACCCGCATGCGTGGACCTGTTGAGCTTGCCGCTGCAACCGTCGTGACGTTGGGCCTCGCGTTGGCTTCTCCGCTGGGTGCCGCCGAAGCCGTCGCAGTCAATCCGCTGCTGCAGACGCCCATCGACCAGTTGCGCCCCGACGAGGTTCGCTTCATGCAGCAGCGCCTGGCCGATTTTCCGGAGCTGCAGCGCTATCGTGATGCCAACGCGCAACTGCCTGCGGCAGTGCCGGGCCAGCCGCGCGTGGTGTTCTTCGGCGACTCGATCACCGAAGGCTGGGGTGCGGAAGGCAGCGCTGGATTCTTCCCCGGCAAGGGCTGGCTCAACCGTGGCATCAGTGGCCAGACCACGGCGCAGATGCTGGTGCGCTTCCCGCAGGACGTGCTGGCACTGAAGCCACAGGTGGTGGTGATCCTGGCCGGCACCAACGACATTGCCGGCAACACCGGCCCGTCCACGCAGGCGATGATCGAGGACAACCTGCACGCGATGGTGGACCTGGCGCGTGCACATGGCATCGCCGTGGTGCTGGCATCGGTGCTGCCGGTCAGCGATTACCCGTGGCTGCCGGGAACAGCGCCAGCGCCGAAGGTGCGTGCATTGAACACGGCATTGAAGCGCTATGCCGATGCGCAGCAGCTGGTCTATCTGGACTACTACACGCCGATGGCCAATGCCGCCGGAGGACTCGATCCGCAGCTGGCCGAGGATGGCGTGCATCCCACGGCGAAGGGCTATGCGGTGATGGCGCCGTTGGCCGAGGCAGCGATTGGCCGAGCTCTCAAGGACATGAATGCTGGAGCACCATAGTCAGGCCGGAACGTCAGACATTGACGCATACGCCGCAGTGGCTGGCGCTTGTTTGTTGCAGAATGGCTGATTTGGATCGGGAGGGACGATGGGCGCTGTTTCGCTCACGGTAGTAGAGATTGTGGCGCGCGCAATTTTCAAGCGCGCACCGTCGCTGGTCACCGAAATCTACTCCACGCCGGGCGAGACTCTCCAGCGATTCGGTAGCGCAGAGGATCTATGCAGCTATGCGGAATTGCTCCGGCAGGTAAAAGGAGGAGCGGTTTTTGTCGGAGTGAGATATCCCGATATGGACGGTGACGTCACCATCCGAGAATTTGAGCTGACCAAGGGGCCAGATCGCGGGAAGATGCGCTCGAGCGTTGCAGGATGGGGGCTAATACACGTTTTTCTGCCGGTGAATCAAGACGCCAGTAGCTTGGCAAGTATCTATCGCATGTCCGAACGCGGCGCCTTCGCCAGAGAGCGCGGTGGAATCGATCTTCCTCCCGTGAGGGATTGGAATTGGAAAGCGGTTGAATCGCACTCGCGCAGATTGAAGCGTGTTCTGAAGGATGCAATCTAAAGTCGCGTGAAGTCTGTGCTTGCAGGTGTCGGGGTATTACTGGAGCGGTATTGTTGCCAGCAGCCACTCACAGAAACTGATCACCAGCGGATCGGCTGCGCTGTCCTCATGCACCAGCCAGCTCCAGCGCGGGCCGCGCACGCGCCCCTCATCCAGCGGCTGCAGCAGGCTCTGTTCGCATGCGCGTGCCGACAGCAGCTCGCTGACCAGGGCGATGCCCAGGCCCTGGCAGGCAGCATCCAGCAGCTGCCCAGGCTCGGAGAAGTTCATGCCCTCGCGTCGCTGTCCGACATCGGCACCACCCTGCACCTGCCACTGGCTCCAGTCCATTTCGCGCTCGCCATGCAGGGTCAGGCGTTCATGCGTGGGCGTGGCCAGCAGGTCGGGATGGCAGGCCGGAAAGAGGCGATCCTGCAGCAGCACGCGATGGTGGCACTGCGCCTGCGAATCGAGGTCATCGCGTACCGACACGTCCAGCGTCTGCGTGGTCATGTCCGGCGCGTCCTCGCTGGTCAGCAGCCACAGGTCGGCGCCGGGATGCAGGCGATGGAACCCGGCCAGGCGCGGTACCAGCCAATGCCGGGCGAAGGCCGGGCTGGTGTTGACGATCAATTGATTCGGCTTGCGGTACTGATCGAGTCGGCGGATGCCGCTGGCCAGCTGCCGCAGCAGTGACTGCGTGGTTTCCAGCAGGTCGACGCCGGCGTCAGTGAGGGTGACGCTGCGGCCCTGCCGGAAGAACAGCGGTTGCTGCAGCGAAGCTTCCAAGCCCCGGATCTGCTGGCTGATGGCCGACTGGGTCAGGTGCAGTTCCTCAGCCGCACGGTGGAAGCTGCCGAGCCGGGCGGCAGCCTCGAAACCCCGCAGGGCGTTCAGCGGTGGCCAGTGCTTGAGCATTCTGATAAGTACAACTGTTCAATTGTCGACTGAATCTATCGTTTGTTCTTATGTGTCGGCAAGCGCAGCATGGCGCCCATCCCACACCGGCCATGGAGCCTGTCATGAGCAACCGTCGTCACTTTCTCACCCAGCTGGCGGGCGCCGCCGGTCTTGGTGGCCTGGCCGCTCTGGGCCTGGTTGGGCTGCCGGGGCGCGTATCCGCGGCGGGGCCAGGTGCGGGGACTTGGCGCATGCCGGATGAGCATGGCCCGCAGGAACGCGTCTTCCTGGCGTTTGCCGCGCAACCACGGGTGTGGGGTGCGCAGGCCGACGCGGTGAACACCGCCGTGGCCCGCCTGGCCCGTACCATCGCCCGCTACCAGCCGGTCAGCGTGCTGTGCCGCCCTGCACAGTTGAAGCAGGCGCAGGACCGCTGCGGCCGCGACAGCATCGAGTTCCTGGACGTGCCCTTGGATGACATCTGGGTGCGTGATTACGGTGGTTGCTTCGTCACCAATGACCGGGGCGGGCTGGGGCTGGTTGATTTCAACTTCAACGGCTGGGGTGGCAAGCAGAGCGCACGCAACGATGGTGCGGTGGCGCCGTGGCTGGCGCAGGTGACCGGTGCCACGCTGCTGGAAAGCGATCTGGTGGGCGAGGGCGGCGGCATCGAAGTCGATGGCCATGGCACGGCCATCCTCACCGAAAGCTGCTGGGTGAACCGCAATCGCAATCCCGGCTGGTCGCGCGCGGATATCGAGACCGAGCTGAAGCACCACCTCGGCCTGCGCAAGGTGATCTGGCTGCCCGGCATTGCTGGCGAGGACATCACCGATGCGCACGTGGATTTCTACGCACGCTTCGTGCGTCCGGGCGTGGTGATCGCCAACCTGGACAATGATCCGGAGTCCTACGATCACGACCTGACCCGCGAACATCTACAGATCCTGCGCGAGGCCACCGATGCCGATGGTCGTCGCCTGCAGGTGCACACGCTGCCGCCACCGCTGGACGGGCGCGACAGCGTGCATACCCGCGACAACGACGATCTGGCGATGGGCTACATCAACTACCTGCCGATCAACGGCGCGGTGGTCGCGCCGCAGTTCGGTGACGACGCAGCCGATGGCTACTGCCGTGAACTGCTGGAGGACTTGTATCCCGGCCGCGTGATCGAACAGGTGGATATCGATGCGATCGCCGGCGGCGGAGGTGGCATCCATTGCGTGACCAAGAACATGCCGAAGGTCGGGTGACGCGTCTCAGGCGTCATCCTGCTTCAACGCAGCATCGGCCGCCAGCAACGCCTCGGCGGCCGCACTGAGTGGCGGCGAGGGCGGGGCGACCACGCCGATCGCTTCCATCATCTTCGGCATGCCCAGGAACTGGCGCGCGCGACGGTCGTAGATGCCGGTGACCAGCAGCGCACGTGTGGCGATCTTCTGCTCGGGCCCGATCAGCACGCGCTGCTCCATGATGCCGCGCGAGCCGACCCAGCCCACCAGGCGCGTTTCCAGGGTGAAGCGCTGGAACGGCTTCAGCTCGCGACGGAACTGGATGGTGCCGGCACCGACGATCGGAGCCCACTTCTCGCGCAGCGCCACCCGGCCCAGGCCCATGCGCAGGATCAGGTCCAGCCGGCCCAGGTCGAAGATGTTCCAGTAGCGGCCGTTGGTCATGTGCAGGTTGCTGTCCAGGTCGTTGGGCAGTACCCGGAACTGCAGCCGCGAAACCCCGAACGGGGCGTCCAGCTTCGGCCGGAACAGGCTGCACAGCAGCAGATGGAGCAGGCGGAACCAGAGATTCATGGCTATGACGACTGTTATAGAACGGCCGGTACGCTAATCTATGACGACTGTCTTAGCAAGGCGATCGCCGTGAGCCCACGACCCTCTGATGCCCCGCAACGGGTGATTGATGCCGCAGCACAGATGCTGGCGCGGGTAGGCCTCAATGCCACCAGCATCCGTGAGGTGACCAAGCTGGCCGAGGCGCCGCTGGGCTCGACCTATCACCATTTTCCTGGCGGCAAGCAGGAACTGCTGGCGCGCGCCACCTACATGGCCGGCGACAAGGTCGAGGCGCTGCTGGTGGAGTTGCTGAAGGAGGGAGCGGCGCAGGGTCTGCAGCAGTTCCTGGCGATGTGGCGCGAGCGTCTGCTGCGTTCCGACTTCCGCGCAGGCTGCCCGGTGCTGGCTGCGGCAGTGGAAGAGCCGGTGGAGGCGACGCCCAGCCAACCCCGCGCGGCTGCCGCCGAGGTCTTCGCGCGCTGGCAGGGCCACCTGGCCTCGGCGTTCGTCGCTGAAGGGCATGCCCCGGCAGCGGCGGGCGAGCTGGCCAGCCTGGTGATCGCTAGCGTCGAAGGCGCCGTGGCGATGTGCCGCGCGCTGCAGGACATCGCCCCGTTCGACCAGGTGGCCGCGCAGTTGCTGAAGGCGACCGCACCGCCCTGATCCGGCTATTCGTGTGCGGGAGACGCGCGGCAGGTCAGCGGAAGATCACCAGATAGCCCCAGCCGAGCACGATGGGCAGGAAGGCTGCGACGGCCGACGCGCCCAACCAACGAAAATAGCTGCGAGCGGCGGGCGCTCCCTGCCGCTTGAGGGCCCAGGCATGTGTCGGGAGTACCAGCAACGCCTGAACTACAAATGCAACGACGGCGGCAAGCCATGCCACCAGGACGCCGAGGCAGCCATCGCTGAAGCAGCGGCTGCCAAACCACGAACCCCAACCGGCGAGGCCAAGCATTGGAACGAACATCACAAGTGCGGTGGCGCGGGTGAACTGGGAGGCCTGCATGCCGTGGCAAATATTTTTCTGGTGGAGAATCATAGTCCAGCCGCCAGCGCGCGGTACAAGGCAGGCGCCAGTCCGGCCCATGGGTAATGGACCTGCGGCCCCATCGCGGTAGAATCCGCCCAACACCGCCTACGCGTGCCCGGCAAGGATGTCCGCATGCAGTATCAGGTTTCTGAGCTCCCTGGCCGCGATGCCGCCCGCCCACGGGTGGCGGCATGAAGAACTCGCGCCATTTTTCCATCAGTGCATTGAAGCTGCCCAGGAGCCGTGGCGGTGAAGTCGTGCGTGCGGCTGGCCGCGCACGCAGGTGGCCCTGATCGTCGCGTTGACCGGCGCCTGCGCTGCCCGATGGCGGTAGTGCTGGACGGGTAGTACTGCAGTTCCGGGCGATTTCCCCTGTGCTTCACTTTTCCAGGATCTTCATGCGACAGCGCATTGCACCGAAACGCGTCCTGGCCACAACGGTCGTTCTATCGATGGTTGCAGTCTTAGCGCTGGTGGCCAGCGTGCGCCCGCAGTGGCGGCAGGATGTCGGCCCGCTTCCGATCAATCTGGGAACGGCACGGATGCAGGCCGAGGTGATGGCAGAGCTCATCGACCTGCGACCGACACCACCAGGAAATCCGCCCGTACCACCGACTCCAATCAAGGCAGTCTCCTTCCCGATGCTGACCGGTAACAGTGGGTTCGCGACCGCGGCGGTGCCGCTGGAAGACGTCGAGCCAGCACACTTCGAGCCGCGCGGCTGGGAGCCCGACATGCCATTTGCCGTGATGGAATGGACTGCGCCTACCTGCGGTGAAGGAGATCCCGCCCCTGTCTGCCAGGTTCGTCACAGCGTCTTCCAGTGGCGCGATGATGACAGCGCGGCGTCCTTTCAACTGCAGCAGCATCTGGAGTCGATGCTGCAGGTTGTGAACCGTCGGGCTGTACGGGTACCCGACCTCGCGTTTGAGCTTGCACACGTGCGGGCGCAGCGGATGACGTGGGACGAGCTTCAGCAACGACGCGCGCGCGGTATCGAGGGATGCATGGGCGGACCGGGCAATCCGGATCTGGGCATTGTCTATCTGCAGCGTCCTGTGTTCAGCCTGGACGGGAACTGGGCAATGGCATCGATCGCCTCGGATCTGTGCAGCGGCGGAACGGGTATGCGCGGCCTCTACCTTCTGCACCGCAGGAATGGCGGATGGGAGCGCATTCGAGTGGAGCCTGTCCGCTATACGGGGTTTGGACAGGGCCTGTGGCCCGCGTTGCCGGAGCCGTGATGACAGATACGTCTTTCAAGCCAGACCGTGACTGCCAACAACGGATCGCCTGGCGGCGCATTGCATCGCTGGCGGCGGCGCTGTCGGCTTTGGCTCTCATGGCCGGAATCTGCAGCCTGCGCCCGAGGTGGCAGCAGGAGAGCGGTCCGCCACCGGTCAACCTGTGAACAGCGCAGATGCAGGCTGAGGCGATGGCGATGGCGCTGGCGATCCGGCAGAGGCCGCCATTCCCCCTTCCACCCGCATTGCCGCAGCCAACGCCAGTTCTGCCAACCTCGCTGAGCGCGGTGCCCGGCGCACCGCAGACGTCGTCCGCGCGCGTCGATCGATGGTGCCCGCAGGAGCAGCCGCAGTTGACCGACCCGGTGGCGGAGGACATCTACGTGATGGAGCAGACCTTGCCCTATTGCTGGCCGGGCAGCAGTGCCTCCACCTGCCAGGAGGTGGACGATCTGGTCCTGCCGCTGGACGACCGGTGGCAGCCTGACATCCATGCGCTGCGGTTGCAGCTGCAGGCGGACCTGGTTCCCGCCAATCGCCGTCCCACGCCAGTGCCTGTGGCCGCACTGGCCGGTGCGCAGCGGATGGACAGCGCGGGGCTTCGAGCGCTGCGGGAGCAGGGATGTGGGGCAACGGTGCATGGGCCGACTCGGACATACGACCACTTCGCCTATCTGACCCGGCCCGTTTTCAGCGTCGATGGGCAGTGGGCTATGATCGCGGTCGCCTGGGATTCGTGTTCCGGCGATTTCGTCTACCGGGAGCTTGTCGTACTGCATCGCGAACAAGGACGCTGGATGGCCGAACCCCCGGAACGAGGTCTTGGCGGCGTATGGGACGGCCGCGTACTGCGGCCCTGGACGTACAACCACTGACGAGGAAGAGCGCATGGATGTCGCTGCACGCAGGAACAGGACGTTGTTTCGTTGGATCATGGTTACGCTGCTGGCAGTACTGATGCCGTTTGCAGCACTGGCGCAGCCTGCAGCCGGGCAGGCCGATACCGCCGAAGCCGCTACCGCCGCGGAGGAGGCCCAATGCCGCGCCTGCAGCTATGAGCGTATCGGGCACAAGGTCGATATCGGGCTGGTTGCACTGGTGTCGCTGCTGGTGGTGGGCCTTCTGATCGCGGCGTCGCGGGAATGGGGCACCACCTCGCAGCGCTGGACCTGCCGCACGCTGTCCCTGCTGCTGGTGGGTGTCGGTGCGGCGTTGCTGTGGTGGGCTGGCAGCGTCGTCTACCTGGGCTACAACCCGTGGCAGGAAATGGCCGCCCCCGTCGATGGCTCGCTCACCTCGACACTGCTCAATACCTCACCGAAGTGGCTGGCGGCGCTGGTGTTGATTGGTTTCGCGCCCTCCATCTGGAAGCGCAGCGAACGCCTGCCGGCCTGGCGTATCGGCTGACCCTGGAATGACGGCGCCGGATCACATCCGGCGCCGCCTGAGGCGATCAGTCAAAGCGCCAGCGCACGCCGGCATAGACGCCACGGCCTTCGCCTGGCGTCGAGCGCGCGACATCCTTGCCGGCGTCGTCGTAGCCCGGCGTGACCGTGGCGGCATAGTGGCGGTTGCCGATGTTGCGCATCTCCGCCCACGCCTGCCAGCGGCCACCGGGTGCGTCGTAGCCGATGCGGCTGCCGAAGATCACATGGCTGTCGGCCCAGTAGCTGTTGGCGTAGTCCACTGCGATGCGCGAGGCGTATTCGGTGTTCAGTGCAGCATAGAGGCCGGAGGCGTGATCGAAACGCAGCTCGGCCTGGTAGCTGTGGCGCGGCAGGCCCGGCAGGCGGTTGCTGCCGAAGCGCGCGTCGTGGCGGTAACGGAAATCACTGAAGGTGTACGCTTGGCGCAAGGACAGGCGCCCCGGCGCGGCCTGCCACAGCGTGCTGTCCAAGCCGGCTTCGATGCCACGGTGCACGGTGGGGCTGGCGTTGTTCTCTGCGATGAACAGGTTCGGTACCGGTTGCAGCTCCACGCTCAGCAGCTCGTGGTTGATGTGCGCGTAGTAGCCGGTCAGTTCCCAGCGTCCCAGCACAGCGTCGCCGCGCGCACCCAGTTCCAGCGTGGTGGCGGTCTGGTTCTGCATCGGTACCGGCGCGCGCTGGCGGCCGGTGGAGGGGCCATTGCCCGGCCCGAAGTACTGGTTCGAGCCCCAGATCATCGACCACGGATGCGGTGCTTCCACCGAGCGGCTGAGGTTGCCGAACCACTGCGTCTGAGCGCTGTGCTGCCAGGTGAAGCCCAGCCGCGGCGCGTAGTCCCAGTCATGATCGCGCAGTCGACCGCCGCTGTTTGGCCAGGTCACCTGCACGTCGCGGCGGGTGTTGATCAGCGCCAGCCCGGTCTGCATGCGCAGGCGGTCGTTGAAGGTGAGGGTATTGCTGACGTGCAGCGTGCTGTTGGTGCCGTGGTGGCGGAAATCACGCGTGCGCGTGCCGGCGGCATAGCCGTTGCTGGCAAAGCGCAGCGACTCGCGCACGTCGGCGTCCAGGTCGTGGGTGACGCGCAGGCCGACCGTGGTTTCACTGTCCAGCCCGAACAGCCGGTGGCGGTGGCGATAGTCCAGCGTGGCGTTGAGGTTGGCGTAGTCCAGTTGCTGGCGGTACAGGCTCTCGTTCAAGTCCATCGGGTACTTGTGATAGACCAGCCCGGCCTGCAATGAGGAGTCCTCATCGATCTGCAGCGTGGTGACATTGCCCACCCAGGTGCTGCCGGGTTGCGGGCGGCGCGCATCGATGGCCAGGTTGGCTGCGTTCGCCGCGTGCGGGTCATTGCGGATCTGGTCGCGGGTCAGGCGTCCGGGTGTTTCGTGGTTGGTTTCGCGATAGCGCACGAAGAAGCGCGTCTGCAGGTCGGGCGTGATCTGCCAGCCGATGTTCGCCATCGCGCCTTTACCGTCGCCGCGCGCATGGCGCTGGTAGCCGTCGAATTCGGTATCGGTGTAGGCCAGGAAGTAATCGACGTCGCCGCTGACGCCGCCCCAGCTGAGACCGCGCTTCTGGTAGCCACGGCTGCCGGCCTCGTAATGCAATTGCACGCCGGCAGAATCACGGCCGTTGCGGCTGACGTAATCGATGGCACCGCCGAGTGCCAGCGCGCCACGTTCGAAACCATTGGCCCCGCGCAGCACCTCCACGCGCGACAGCCACAGCGGTTCCAGCAGTTCGTAGGGCGTGCCGCCGGGTCCGGTCAGCGGCAGACCGTCGATCGACACGGCGATGCCCGAGGCATGCGCACCCGGCCCGCGATTGATGCCCGAGCCGCGGATGGACACCTTGGTGCCCTCGTTGCCCGGCGACTGCGCGCTGATACCGGGCTGGTAGGCCAGCACATCGGCGCTGCTGGACAGGCGGCTGCCGGCCTTGGCCACGTCGATGACGTTGCTGGCGCCGGGCACGCGCTTCAGCGCCTCGCGCGCCTGCGCACTGGCATCGGCGGCAGCGGTGACCCGTACGGCATCGAGGGTGGTGGCCTGCGGGGCGGCGGCGGCGGTGGAAGCCAGGCCGAGGGAAACAGCCAGGAACAGCAGGGACGGGGTGGGGCGGTGAGACGGGAGCGACATACGGAATGCTGTAAACCACGAAAGTGGCGCGCAAGTTAACAGGTCGCGGACGGTACGTCACCCATCACCGGCGTATGGGGGCTGGTGCGCCTGTAGAGCCGAGCCCATGCTCGGCTGCTTTTTACGGAGCCGAGCATCGGTTCGGCTCTACAAAGACGGTTTCGCCAGCGCCTTCGCCTTCGCGTACAGCGCCTTTGCAGTCTCGGCATCACCCAGCGCGGCATGGCACTCGGCCAGACTGTCCCAGACGTTGGCCGAATCCGGATACAGCTCGGTGTTGAGCGTGAACACCTTCAACGCCCTGCGTGCACCAAGGCTCTCGCGGATGGCATAGCCATCGGCATTGATCGCGCGCTCCAGTTCATCGGTCGCAATGCCGCTGCTGTCGCGCAACCATGCGCGCAGGGCTGGTGCAGCGCCCGCATCATCATCCAGCGCATAGGCAATCAAGCGTTCGGACAACACCGCGTGCGGGAATTCCTTCGGCGCGGCCACCGCCATCGTGCTTTCCACCAGCGTGCTCGACCACACATTGCGCGCACTGCCATTGGTCAGGTACACAAACACCCAGTAGCCACTGTCCAGGGTGTCCTTGTAGGCCAGCCGTGCACGTACGCGAGTGCCGCCATCGTGGCCGACCTGGGTGTAGCCGTCACTGCGCACAGTATCCCAACCGGTGGAGTAGTAATTGCGGCCGCCGCCGCTCAGCGTCTGCGGCTGCCAGAGCTTTTCCAGGGTGGCCGTGCGCAGCAGCTTGCCGGTGGCCAGTGCCTGCAGGAAGCGGTTCATGTCGCCCACGGTGGTCTGCAGGTCGGCATGGCCCCAGCCGTAGTGCGGCCATGGATCTTCGTTGGCCGGCTGCAAGGAGCCGTCCTTGCCGATGTAGGCCACCGCCGCACGCTGCGCCGGCACGCTGGCCACGCCCCACGAGGTGCTGGCCATCTTCAGCGGCCGCAGGATGCGCTCGCGCGCGACGGCCGGGAAGGGCTTGCGATAGTGCGCTTCCAGCAACGCCGTCAGCGCCAGGTAGTTGGCCTGCGTGTACTGCACACGGCTGCCGGTGGCGAACTGCATCGGCGCGGCCGCGGCGACCTTCAGGGCTGCCGCAAGATCCGGCGCGACGCCACTGTAGCCCTTGCTGATCCAACGGTTGTCGACACGGTCGTAGTACTCGCCGATGCCCGAACTGTGGTTGAGGAAGTCGCGCACCGGGATCGTCCGCCAGGCAGCCGGCAGGTCCGGCACATAGCGGCTGGCCGGTGCATCCAGATCCACCTTGCCCTGGTCGACCAACTGCATCACCAGCGTGCTGGTCAGCAGTTTGGCCATCGACTGCGCTGTGAAAATGGAATCGATGGTAGCCGGCGCGTGGGTGGCCGGGTCACGCTCGCCGCTGGCGCCCTGGTAGAGCACATGGCCGTTGTGGGCGACCAGCACCGCTTGCCCGGCGATGCCGTAGCGCTCGCGGTTGGTCTGCAGTTGGGCTTCGAGCTGTGAAGAGAGGCCGACGGGAAGCCCACGCGCAGAAGCGGGTGGAGCAGCGAACAGGGCGCAGAGCAATGCAGCAGCAAGGGTGCGGTACATCGCGGTGATCCGTCAGCGGAGATGGCGCATGTTGGTCACGGCTGCAGGTGGGGTCAAGCGGGCCCTGTTCGATGGATCACGCATGCATGAGCGGATGGGCTTCGTGCCACACGGGATCATGCGGGTATGCCCGGATAGAAGGCGTGGCGGCAGTCGAGCGTTGCACGCAGGTCCGTAGCGGTCATGAAAGGCGTGCTGTGCGTGGTTTCCTGTATTTCCTGATGGCGGTGATGCCGGCCGGTGGCCGACACCCTATCGATTGTGGCTGAGGCCTTACCTGGGGCTCTTGTCCATGAGCCAGCCACGGCCATAGCAGTTACGCATGAACCCGCGGGTCGGACAGCGCTCCTCCAGGGTGTTGCTCAGCAGCTCGATGAGGCGCGGCAACGGGGTCGGGCCAATGAAGTTCATATCGCCGAGCTTGGTAACGGTCCACATCTGGTCCTTGCTGAGCTCAATCGTGCCAAGCAGCGGGCGTTCGCCGTCGCCTGGTCCGGACAGATTCATCACCAGGTAGCTTTGCTTTCTCTCGTCCACCAGTCCGTGGTAAGTCAGCACGTACCGATCGGGGTACTTTTCAATTACGCCTCGCTTCCACTCAGCGAACGCGGCGTAATACTCCTTGTAGCCGATGGGTGCATCAGGCGTAAAAGATTCCATTTTTGCGTCGAAGCCGCGGGTAATGAGTGACGCAAACAGGGCTTGTGCAAGGATGCTGCAACGCTGCCTGAGATCAGGGAAGTAGGGAGTGCGGCGACGCCCATCCGGCGAGGGCAGTGCGCAGGAACCTTCATTGTTCGCATCCAGAATAACGAGCGGGCTGATCCGGGTCTCGTATGGGAGCTTTGTGCTGATCTGGTTTGCTGCGCTCGCAGGCCCGGTGACCGCAATGCAGGTGGCGACAAGTAGCAGACGTTGAAGAACGCTCATTGGAGAGAACATCTCGATGGTGCAGAACGGGATTCAGACGAAGTCCTGGCACTGAGACTCCGTCGCAGGGCGATGTGGCAATCCGCGATCGATCTACTTGATCTTCACATCCTTGCCCTGGTCCTGCATCAGCTCGGCAAACCTAGCCCAGCTCAGCCGCTTCTTGTTCACCGAATTGCCTGCGGGCACCCATTCGATGTTGCCTTTGCTGATCAGGGCGGTACCGAGCAGCTTTCCATCTTTCCTGACGGCAAGTTCGACGTCCTTGTGCAGTACGAACTTGGTGGCAAGATCCATGGTGATTTCGTGAGCCATACAGTGGATTCCTTTCAGCAGAAGAGTTCATCAGAAAGGAATGAGCCCACAGGGGCGCTGGCCCGAGTAAACAGGCCGGAGGGCAACATTCCTTGTTGATCTCCGGCATCGGCAGGGCACCGCGCAACTTTAGGTGCGATGCCACTGAAGCTGGCGCAAGCCTCTTCCATGGCATGCACGCCGGCGGATCGGGGACACTGCTGCGCATTGCCCTGATGGCACCGGATGATGTGCGTGCCGGCCGCTGGCCGGCAACCCCGCATTAGCCCAGAATTCCCGGCAGATCCAGTCCCTTCTCCTTCGCGCATTCCACCGCGATCTCATAACCCGCATCGGCATGGCGCATCACGCCGGTCGCCGGGTCGTTCCACAGTACGCGGCCAATCCGCTTCGCCGCTGCTTCGGTGCCATCGCAGACGATCACCATGCCGGCGTGCTGCGAGAAGCCCATGCCGACGCCGCCACCGTGGTGCAGCGACACCCAGGTCGCGCCGCTGGCGGTGTTGAGCAGGGCATTCAGCAACGGCCAGTCGGAGACCGCATCGGAGCCATCGGCCATCGCCTCGGTTTCGCGGTTCGGCGAGGCGACGCTGCCGCTGTCCAGGTGGTCGCGGCCGATCACCACCGGCGCCTTCAGTTCACCGTTGGCGACCATCTCGTTGAAGGCCAGGCCCAGTCGATCACGGTCGCCTAGGCCGACCCAGCAGATGCGTGCCGGCAGGCCCTGGAACTTGATCTTCTCGGCGGCCATGTCCAGCCAGCGGTGCAGGTGCGGGTTGTCCGGAATGAGCTCCTTCACCTTGGCATCGGTCTTGGCGATGTCTTCCGGATCACCGCTCAGTGCCGCCCAGCGGAACGGGCCGATGCCACGGCAGAACAGCGGGCGGATGTAGGCCGGCACGAAACCGGGGAAGTCGAACGCGTTTTCTACGCCTTCTTCCAGCGCCATCTGCCGCAGGTTGTTGCCGTAATCAACGGTGGGCACGCCCAGTGCGTGGAAGCCGAGCATGGCGCGGATGTGGTTGGCCATCGAAGCGCGCGCTGCCTTTTCCACTTCCTTCGGTGCAGAGACACGTTTCTCGTCCCATTGCTCGACGGTCCAGCCCTGCGGCAGGTAGCCGTTCACCGGGTCGTGCGCGGAGGTCTGGTCGGTCAGCAGGTCCGGCTTCACGCCGCGCTTGAGCAGTTCGGCCAGCACGTCGGCCACATTGCCCAGCAGGCCTACCGACTTCGGGGTGCCGGCCTTGCACGACTCCTCGATCAGGCGCAGCGCTTCGTCCAGGTTGTCGGTCCAGGTGTCGAGGTAGCCGGTGCGCAGGCGCATGTCGATGCTGCTCTTGCGGCATTCGACCGCCAGGCAGGAGGCGCCGGCCATCACTGCGGCCAGCGGCTGTGCACCGCCCATGCCGCCGAGGCCGCCGGTGAACAGCCACTTGCCGGTCAGGTCGCCGCCGAAGTGCTGGCGGCCCATTTCCACGAAGGTCTCGTAGGTGCCCTGCACGATGCCCTGCGCGCCGATGTAGATCCAACTGCCGGCGGTCATCTGGCCGTACATGGCCAGGCCCTTCTTGTCCAGCTCGTTGAAGTGGTCCCAGTTGGCCCAGCGCGGCACCAGGTTGGAATTGGCGATCAGCACGCGTGGCGCATCGGCGTGGGTGCGGAACACGCCCACCGGCTTGCCCGACTGCACCAGCAGGGTCTGGTCGTCGTCCAGGCGCTTGAGCGTTTCGACGATCGCATCGAAGCTCTCCCAGTCGCGCGCGGCGCGGCCGATGCCGCCGTACACCACCAGTTCCTGCGGCCGCTCGGCCACGTCCGGGTGCAGGTTGTTCATCAGCATGCGCAGCGGCGCTTCGGTCAACCAGCTCTTGGCGTTGAGCGTGGTGCCGGTCGGCGCGGCGATGGTGCGGGACGGGTCGTTGCGGGTCATGCGGCGCTCCGGTTCGTAGCGAATTCAAGGCAGGCATTGAGCACCTGCGCCAGGGTGTGGCGCAGCGGTGCGGCGTGGTCGGGGTCGAGCGGGGTGGGCCAGCTGTGTTCGTCCACCTGGTCGGGCAACGGCTCGTGCATGTAGCCGCGACAGGCCAGCTCCATCTGCAGGCTGTGCACGCCGCCGGCGACGTTGCTGTAGTGGCGGGTGATCCAGCCGCCCTTGAAGCGGCCGTTGCGCACCTGGCTCATGCCGCTGATCTTCAGCAGGTTCTCCACCACGTCGCTCAAGGCGTTGTCGCAGGAGGTGTCTGGTGCGCCGGACGGACCAGCAGTGCCCAGGTTGAACTGCGGCAGCTCGCCCTCGAACAGGTGCGGGATGTGTGAGCGGATCGAGTGCGCGTCGTACACCACCACGGTGCCGTGGCGTGCACGCAGGCGGGTGATCTGCGAAGCCAGCGCATCGTGGTAGGGCAGGAAATACGTGTCGCGGCGACGCGCGATCTCGGCGTCATCCGGCTCGCGTCCAGCGTGATAGAGCGGCTGGTTGTCGAAGGTGGTCAGCGGGCACAGGCCGGTGGTGTTCTGGCCCGGGTACAGCGAGACCCCGCTGGGGTCACGGTTGAGGTCGATCACCGAACGCGAGATCGCCGAGCGCACCGTGGTCGCGCCCATGCCGCGCACGAAGTCGTACAGCTCGTGCACCCACCAGTCGGCGTCGCGACGGGCCAGCCACGGCGAGTGGTAGTCGCCGATCAGGTCGTGCGGCAGTTCGCTGCCGGTATGCGGGAAGCTGACGATCAACGGGGCATCGCCCTCGTGCACCGTCAGCCATTCAGGATGGGCGTTCATGCCTGCGGTTCCACGGTCGGCAACAGGTCGGTCAGGCCACGTGCCAGCGCACCGCTGCGCACCAGGTTGGTGGCAGTCACCATGTCCGGGTGGAAGTAGCGGTCTTCTTCCAGCGTCGGCACCTGGGCACGCAGGGTGCTGCGCACGGTTTCCAGCGCGGCGCTGGAACGCAGCGGGGAATGGAAATCACAGCCCTGCGCGGCGGCCAGCAGCTCGATGCCGATCACGTTGGCGGCGTTCTCGGCCATCTGCATCAAGCGGCGTGCGCCGTGCGCGGCCATCGACACATGGTCTTCCTGGTTGGCCGAGGTCGGGATCGAATCGACGCTGGCCGGGTAGGCGCGCTGCTTGTTCTCCGAAACCAGTGCCGCGGCGGTCACCTGCGGAATCATGAAACCGGAATTCAGGCCGGGGCGCGGGGTCAGGAACGCCGGCAGGCCGGACAGCGCCGGGTCGACCAGCATCGCCAGGCGGCGCTCGCTGATCGAGCCGATCTCGCACACGGCCATCGCCAGCATGTCAGCAGCGAAGGCCACCGGCTCGGCGTGGAAGTTGCCGCCGGACAGCGCTTCGCCGGTATCGGTGAATACCAGCGGATTGTCGGACACGCCGTTGGCTTCAATTTCCAGCGTGGTCGCGGCCTGGCGCAGGATGTCCAGTGCCGCGCCCATCACCTGCGGCTGGCAGCGCAGGCAGTACGGGTCCTGCACGCGCACGTCGTTGTCGCGGTGCGATTCGCGGATGTCCGAGCCCTGCATCAGGGTGCGCAGCGTGGCGGCGGTGGCGATCTGCCCGCGCTGGCCGCGGATGGCGTGGATGCGCGGGTCGAACGGTGTGTCAGAACCCTTGGCCGCTTCCACCGACAGCGCGCCGGTGACCAGTGCAGCCTGGAACACGGTTTCGATTTCGAACAGGCCGGCCAGCGCGTAGGCGGTGGAGAACTGGGTGCCGTTGAGCAGCGCCAGGCCTTCCTTCGCGCCCAGTTCGATAGGCTGCAGGCCGGCACGCGCCAGTGCGTCGGTTGCGGGCAGGCGTTGGTCACCAATGAACGCTTCGCCCACGCCCAGCATCACGCTGGCCAGATGCGAGAGCGGCGCGAGGTCGCCGGAGGCGCCGACCGAACCCTGCGCCGGCACCACCGGCAGCACGCCCTTGACCAGCATCGCTTCGAGCAGCAGCAGGGTTTCCTCGCGGATACCCGAAGCGCCCTGCGCAAGGCTGACCAGCTTCAGCGCCATCATCAGCCGAACCACGCTGGCCGGCATCGGCTCGCCCACGCCGGCAGCATGCGAGAGCACGATATTGCGCTGCAGAGTGGCCAGGTCCTCGCGCTCGATGCGCACGCTGGCCAGCTTGCCGAAGCCGGTGTTGATGCCATACACCGGCGCGCCCTTGGCGACGATGGCAGCAACGGCTGCGGCGCTGGCGCGCACCACCGGCAGCGCGGCCGGGTCCAGCGACAGCGGCGCACCGCGATAGACCTGCCGCCACTGGGCGAGAGTGACATGGCCGGGGCGAAGAACCAGGGTGTTGCTCATGTGTTGCTCCAGGAGGCAGGCAGGTCGGACTGCCCGCGCACCACGCGCGCGTGCAGCGGGTTGAATCCAATGCGATAGACCAGATCGGCGGGGGCGTCGATGTCCCAGATCGCCAGGTCGCAGTCCATGCCGACAGCGAGGCGGCCGATGCGATCGCCATGGCCAAGCGCGCGCGCCGCTTCACGGGTGAAGCCGGCGATGCACTCGTCCACGGTCAGGCGGAACAGGGTGGCGCCCATGTTCATCGCCAGCAGCGGGCTGGTCAGCGGCGAGGTGCCCGGGTTGCTGTCGGTGGCCAGTGCCAGCGGCACTCCGGCCGCGCGCAATGCAGCGATCGGGGGCAGGGTGGTATCGCGGGTGAAATAGAAGGCGCCCGGCAGCAGCACGGCCATGGTGCCGGCCGCCGCCATCGCAGCGATGCCAGCGTCATCCAGATGTTCGATATGGTCGGCGGAGAGCGCACCGAAGCCGGCCGCCAGTTCTGCGCCGTGCTGGTTGCTCAGCTGTTCGGCATGGATCTTCACTGCCAGCCCGTTCGCACGCGCTGCCTCGAAGACCTGCCGTGCCTGCGCCGGGGAAAACGCGATGTTCTCGCAGAACACATCCACCGCTTCGGCCAGGCCTTCGGCAGCGATGGCCGGAATCATCACGCTGCACACCTCGTCGGTGTATTCCTGCGCCTCGCGGCCCGGCGGAATCGCGTGCGCGCCGAGGAAGGTGGTGACCACATTGACCCGGCATTCCTCGCCCAGTGCGCGCGCCACCTGCAGCTGCTTGCGCTCGTCGGCCAGGGTCAGGCCGTAGCCGGACTTGATCTCGATCGTGGTCACGCCTTCGGCGCGCATCGCCAGCAGGCGCGGGCGGCTTTCGTTGGCCAGCTGCTCGGGCGTGGCGGCGCGGGTGGCGCGCACGGTGGAGACGATGCCGCCGCCGGCGCGGGCGATCTCGGCATAGCTGACGCCCTGCAGCCGCTGCTCGAATTCGTTGGCGCGGTTGCCGGCGTAGACCAGGTGGGTGTGGCAGTCGATCAGGCCCGGCGAGATCCAGCGACCTTCACCGTCGATGCGGGTGGTCGGCTGCAGGTGCGCATCGCTGCCAGCAGCGCCGACGTGGACGATGCGCCCGTCTGCGCAGGCCAGTACGCCATCGCGGATGACACCCAGGCCCTCGCCGTCGAGGGTGATCAGGTGAACGTTGGACCAGAGGGTATCGACGTGCATGGCATCCACAACGCGGCTGTGCTTATATGTCTATACAATATAGGCGTCCATTTCGGGTTGTCCAGCCATGTCCGATTCGCGTTCCCAGCTCAGTTTCCATGCCACCCACGCTCTGCTGGCCCAGGGCTGGGCCCGTGATGTCCGCCTGCAGGTCCAGGACGGCCGCATCACCGCGATCAGCACAGGGCAGGGCGCGCGGGACGGTGACACCCGCGTCGGCATCCTGGTGCCGGGCCTGCCCAACCTGCACAGCCACGCGTTCCAGCGCGGCATGGCTGGCCTGACCGAGATCGGCGGCGGCGACGGTGACAGCTTCTGGAGCTGGCGCGAACTGATGTACCGCTTCCTGGCCCACCTGCGCCCCGACGCGGTGCAGGCCATCGCCGCCCAGGCCTACATGGAAATGCTGGAAAGCGGCTTCACCCGCGTCGGCGAGTTCCATTACCTGCACCACGATGCCGACGGCCAGCCGTATGCCGATCGCGCCGAGATGAGCGCGCGCATCGCTGCCGCCGCCGCGCAGACCGGCATCGGCCTGACCCTGCTGCCGGTGTTCTATGCGCATGCCGATTTCGGTGGCGCGCCGCCGAATCCAGCGCAGCGCCGCCTGATCCATGATGTCGAAGGCTTCGCGCAGCTGCTGGACGCGGCCAAGCCGGCGTTGGCCGCGCTGCCCGACGCGGTGCTCGGCATTGCCCCGCACAGCCTGCGCGCGGTCACCGGCGAGGAGCTGGGCGCGCTGCTGCCGCTCACCGATGGCCCGGTGCACATCCATATCGCCGAGCAGGTGCGTGAAGTCGAGGCCTGCCTGGCCTGGAGCGGCCAGCGCCCGGTGCAGTGGCTGTACAACCATGTGCCGGTGGATGCGCGCTGGTGCCTGGTGCATGCCACACATATCACCGATGACGAGCGCGCGGCCATCGTGGCCAGCGGTGCCGTGGCCGGGCTGTGCCCGATCACCGAGGCGAACCTGGGCGACGGCCTGTTCCCGATGCAGGCCTTTGCGCGCGAGGGCGGGCGCTTCGGCGTCGGCTCCGATTCCAACGTGCTGATCGATGCTGCCGAAGAGCTGCGCCTGCTCGAATACGGCCAGCGCCTGACCCTGCGCGGGCGCAACGTGCTGGCCCCGGATGCCCGCCGCAGCACCGGTCGCTTCCTGTTTGAAGGTGCACTGCACGGTGGTGCGCAGGCGCTGGGCGTGGCTGCTGGCCTGCAGGTCGGCGCCAGCGCCGACCTGGTCGAGCTGGACGCCGCGCACCCGGCGTTGCAGGCGCGGCAGGATGACGCATGGCTTGACAGCTGGGTGTTCGCCGCACGTAATGGCGCGCTGCGATCGGTCTGGCGCCATGGCCGCCAGTGCGTGGCCGAGGGCCTCCACCTGCAGCGCGAGGCGATCACCACCGCCTTCGCCGCCGCCCTGAAGGGCGTGCTGGGCTGATCGCCTCCGCCACCGGGACCCCATTACGTGAAGGCCAGCAAGTCCGCCACGCTCAACCAGCGTATCCGCAGCGATCTGGAAAGCCGCATCCTCAGCGGGGAGTGGGCGCCGGGCTTCCGTATTCCCTACGAGCACGAGCTGATGGAACAGTACGGCTGCTCGCGGATGACGGTGAACAAGGTGCTGACCGCGCTGGCCGAGAGCGGCATGATCGAGCGCCGTCGTCGTGCGGGTTCGTTCGTAGCGCGGCAGCCGCCGCACCTGGAGCAGGTGGCGCTGGAAATTCCGGATATCGCCATGGAGGTCGGCTCACGCGGCCACCTGTACGGCTACCGGCTGCTGCAGCGCGAGCTGCGCCTGGCCGAAAGCAGCAATGCCGGTGAGGTGGAGCTGGCCGGCCAGCAGCAGCTGCTGGCGATGCGCTGCCTGCATCTGGCCGATGGCCGTCCGTTGGCACTTGAGCATCGACTGATCAGCCCGGTGGGCGTGCCCGAGGTGCTGGAGGTCGATTTCAACACCACCGCGCCGGGCAGCTGGCTGCTGCAGAACGTGTCGTGGACCCGTGCCCAGCACCGCATCAGTGCCTGGGGCGCGGACACCGCCACGGCCAAGCTGCTGGAGGTGAAGCCGGGCACCGCCTGCCTGGTGATCGAGCGCCTGACCTGGCGCGGCGAACAGCCGATCACCCGCGTGCGGCAGGTGTTTCTGGGGGATGCCTGGGACCTGGTGGCGCGCTTCGCGCCGGGCGCGCGATAGGGATTCCATCCACGCATGGCGTGGATCTACTGGTCCGGAACGGCTGTCGTCTTGAACTCTGTTGGTGCGTGTGTACGATGTGTATCGTCCCTGCATGAAGAGCAGGGACCTCATCCGGGATCTGGAGGCGGCAGGATGGACCTGTTGCAGGATTCGTGGATCCCATCATGTATTCGTGCACCCGCAGCGGCCTCACATCATCACCGTGCCTCACCCCAAAAAGATCTGGGCAAGGGGCTGGTGCTGGCGCTGCGGAAGCTGGCAGGACTGACGTAGGAGGTCCCATGCGCTATCCAGTCTTGATTGAGGCGGGCGATGAACGCACCGCGTGGGGTGTCATCGTTCCCGATCTGCAGGGGTGCTTCTCGGCGGCCGACACGCTTGACGATGCACTCAGTGCGGCCGAGGAATCTGCGCTTGCCTGGATCGATGCGGCCCTGGATGAGGGGCGCTCGATTCCGAATCCTTCTGCGCCACAGAAGATCGTCGCCGAGGCTCCCAGTGGTACGGCCTGGATTCTTGCCTACATCTGCATTGATCCGTCTCTGCTGGACGACACCATCGAGCGGGTCAACATCAGCCTGCCGCGTCGCATCCTGGCGAGGCTGGATGCGCAGGCCAGAGCGGCCGGCGAATCCCGCTCCAGTTACATCGCCCATCTCGCGGCTTTGGGCTGAGCAGGCGCCATGTAGAGCCGAGCCCATGCTCGGCTGCTGTTCGCGCGATGCGCGATGAGTCGAGCGTGGCTCGACTCTGCAAAGGCATCCACGCATGGCGTGGATCTACCAAAGACTCGTGCATGGGGATTCAGTAGCAACTGTCTTGTCAGGGGCAGCCGAGGGCCACCTCGGCGTCTCGCTTACGGGCGTTGAGGATCACCAGCATTTTGCGCATGACCGCCACGAGCGCCACCTTGCTCGCTTTGCCCTTGGCCTTCAGGCCAGCGTAAAACGCGCGCAGCCTTGGCTCGTACCGGATGGCCGTCAGGGCCGCCATGTAAAGGGCTTCGCGTACCACCGCGCGCCCACCACTGATCCGCCGTTGGCCCTGCCAGGTGCCACTTTCGCGGTTCATCGGGGCCAACCCCACCAGCGATGCTATGGCTTTGCTTCCCAAGCTGCCCAGTTCGGGCAACTCGCAGGCCAGTGTGCTGATCAGGATGGGGCCGACGCCTTTGAGCGCGCCGATATTCTTCCAGCCAGGCTGTCCCTCAAGCTGCTCGGCAATAGCTTTATCCAACTGTTTCAGGTCGTCAGATAGCTGAGCTATATGGCGTTGCTTCATCGCAATCAGATCCGGATCGACCAATCGCCGCAAGCGCTGCATCTCACTGACCCGCATCTGCACCAGTTGCCTGCGGCATTGCGCAAATTCAGCCAGACGC
>NZ_JCAFUL010000027.1:0-36731 GCF_059371315.1 Stenotrophomonas sp. YJH_SMC_8
CAACTGTTCGGGCGGATCAGGGAGAAACCGGCGCGGAGATCCTTGCTACAGAGCGATCGAAAAGACCTAGAGCCGAACGGTCGTCCGCGCCGGGCTCTCGGCACCTAAGGTGCCAGAGTCGGAAGAGATAAGAGCCGAGCCCATGCCCGGCTGCTTTGCCTGGCATCGCCAGCCGAGCATGGGCTCGGCTCTACAGGTTCCGCCTGTGGCGGCGGATTGGTCGGCATCTGTATCTATGGCGACTGATGAATCGGGATTACGGTGGAAACAGATCCCCCTCTCCCCGAGCGCCGCCATGCCCACCGCCCTGCCCCTGCGTCTGCTGCAACTGATCATCGGCCTGTTCCTGTATGGCTTCGGCGCCTCGCTGATGATCCGTGCAGCGATCGGCGTGGCCCCGTGGGACGTGTTGTCGCAGGGCATCGCCACACAGACACCGCTGTCGTTCGGCCTGGCCACCAATGTGATCGGCGCGCTGGTGCTGCTGCTCTGGTGGCCATTGCGACAGAAGCCGGGCGTCGGCACCGTGCTCAACGTGATGCTGATCGGCCCGTCCGCGCAGTTCGGCCTGTGGCTTCTCCCCCCGGCGGTCGGCCTTGGCTGGCAGCTGGCGATGTTCTGCGCCGGCATGCTGCTGGTCGCCCTGGCCACCGGCCTTTACATCGGCGCCAAGCTGGGGCCCGGCCCGCGCGACGGCCTGATGACCGGCCTGCACGCCCGCACCGGCTGGCCGATCTGGAAGGTACGCAGCCTGATCGAGGGCAGCGTGCTGCTGCTGGGCTGGTGGCTCGGCGGCAACGTCGGTGTCGGCACCCTCGCCTTCGCCCTGCTGATCGGCCCAATGTGCGGGATAACGCTGGGCTGGTTCGGGATTGGCCGGCCGCTGCCGGCGGGCAGCGCCGGGCCACGCCCGGCGAGCGCGCAGCGCGGCCACGGGTAGCCGCGTCGCCGGCCATGGCCCGGCGCTACCGATTCGCCAGCCCCTTGCCCCGGCCGCCGTTTCCCGGCACGCTTCGCGCTTCCGTACGCAAGCGTATCGACCATGTCGCCAGCCAACGAAAGCGCCTATCCCCATCTGTTCGCCCCGCTGGACCTGGGGTTCACCCAGCTGCGCAATCGCGTGCTGATGGGTTCGATGCACACCGGCCTGGAAGATCGCGCCCGCGACTTCCCGCGCCTGGCAGCCTATTTCGCCGAGCGCGCCGAGGGCGGTGTCGGCCTGATCGTCACCGGCGGCTTCGCGCCCAACGTGGTGGGCTGGCTGAAGCCATTCGGCGGCAAGCTGTCCTGGCCCTGGGAAGTACGCCCGCACCGGCAACTCACCGCCGCCGCACACCAGCATGGTGCGAAGATCTGCCTGCAGTTGCTGCATGCCGGCCGCTATGCCTACCACCCCCTGTCGGTGGCACCGTCGAAGCTGAAGGCGCCGATCAATCCGTTCACCCCGCGTGCGCTGTCGGCCAGCGGCGTCGAGCGGCATATCGCCGACTACGCGCGCAGCGCAAAGCTGGCCCGCGAAGCCGGCTACGACGGCGTCGAAGTGATGGGCTCGGAGGGCTACCTCATCAACGAGTTCATCGCCCCGCGCACCAACAAGCGCTCCGACCGCTGGGGTGGCGACGCCAACCAACGCATGCGCTTTGCGGTGGAGATCGTGCGCCGCATCCGCGAGGCCTGCGGGCCGGACTTCATCATCATCTACCGCCTGTCGCTGGTGGACCTGGTGGAAGACGGCAGCAACTGGGAAGAGATCGTGCAGCAGGCGCAGGCCATCGAGGCCGCCGGCGCGACGATCATCAATTCCGGCATCGGCTGGCACGAGGCGCGCATCCCGACCATCGCCACCTCGGTGCCGCGCGCGGCCTTTGCCGGCGTCACCGCCAAGCTCAAGCCGCATGTGAAGGTGCCGCTGGTGGCAACCAACCGCATCAACATGCCCGAGGTCGCCGAGCGCATCCTGGCCGATGGCGGTGCCGACATGGTGTCGCTGGCGCGCCCGCTGCTGGCCGACCCGCAGTGGCCGAACAAGGCCCGAGCCGGCCGCCCCGAGGCGATCAACACCTGCATCGCCTGCAACCAGGCCTGCCTGGACCACGTGTTCGAGAACAAGCTGGCCAGCTGCCTGGTCAATCCGCGGGCCGCACACGAGACCGAGCTGGTCTACCACCCTGCTGCCACGCCGAAAAAGGTTGCGGTGGTCGGCGCCGGCCCGGCCGGCCTGGCCTGCGCCACGGTAGCCGCCGAGCGCGGCCACCAGGTCACCCTGTTCGATGCCAACGACGAGATCGGTGGCCAGTTCAACGTGGCCAAGCGCATCCCCGGCAAGGAAGAGTTCCACGAGACCCTGCGCTACTTCCGCCACAAGCTGGCTGAAACCGGCGTGCAGCTGCGCCTTGGCACGCGAGCGGATGCGGCCAGCCTGGCCGGCTTCGACGAGGTGGTGCTGGCCACCGGCATCACCCCGCGCAAGGTCGACTTCCCCGGTGCCGACCACGCCAAGGTGGTCAGCTACCTGGACGTGCTGCTGGGCCGGGTCACGGTGGGCGCCAATGCAGCGATCATCGGCGCCGGCGGCATCGGCTTCGATGTCGGCGAGTTCCTCAGCCACGCCGGTGAGTCCCCCTCGCTGGACCCACAGCGCTGGATGGCCGAATGGGGCGTGGACAGTACCTTCGAGACCCGCGGATCCCTGGCGCGGGCGCAGGCCGAGGCCTCGCCGCGCCGGCTGTGGCTGCTGCAGCGCAGCCCGGGCAAGCCCGGTGCGCGGCTGGGCAAGACCACCGGCTGGATCCATCGCGCCACGCTGAAGGCCAAGGGCGTGCGCATGCTCGGCGGCGTCGAGTACCTGGGTGTTGACGATGAAGGCCTGCGCATCCGCGTTGAGGGCAGCGAACAGCTGCTGCCGGTCGATCAGGTGGTGATCTGCGCCGGGCAGGAACCGAATCGTGCGCTGCAGGCGGAGCTGCAGGCCGCTGGCATCAGCGCGACGCTGATCGGTGGCGCCGATGTGGCCGCAGAACTGGATGCAAAACGGGCCATCGACCAGGGCAGTCGGGTCGCCGCCGCGCTCTGATGAGTGCCTGAATGGGTGACGGAATGTGATTTCCGTCACCCCTCCCGAACCTGAATGTCAAGCCGGGCGGTTCACGATGCGTTCGGCTATCCCCCCCTACCTTGCGCCATCTTCCGCTCACCAGCCAGTTTCCGGTGAGCCGGTGCGGCCCCCTCGATCGGTACTGATCGTTTCTTTTGGGGCCGCCCACGGGGCGGCCCCGATGGCCGCCTCCCCATGACGCCAAGTCGTACCCCGCGTCCTGTCGCCCCCGCGACCGGAAGTGGAGAGTGCGGCCCATACGGAGCAAGGAGTTATATGAAACTGGCCTGGATTCTCTGGCTGTCGCAGTTGTTGCCGCAGCCGGCCGCTGATTCATTGTGTTTGAGCACCACCGTTTACCTGGAAGCCCGCGACCAGACCCTGCGCGGCCAGCAGGCCGTTGCCGAGGTCGCCCTGCGCCGTCTCGACAGTGGCCTGTGGGGCGACTCGATGTGCCAGGTGGTCACCGCGCGCAAGCAGTTCGCACCGACCATCGTCTCCCCCGGCACCCAGCTGGGCAACGACGCGGCCTGGAGCGAGGCGATGAACGTGGCCTTCGACGCCGAGCGCAACTGGGCGCTGCCGGCCGGCGAGCGCCGCGAGATCGTGCCCGGTGCCAGCCACTTCGCCGCGTTGTCCATCGCCAGCCCGAACTGGCGCAACGCCTACCAGGTGGCCACCATCGGCGATCACACCTTCTATAAGGTGCAGAACCTCAAGCCGCGGCAGTCGTAACGATCCGTGCTGGCGGCAGCGTTGCCGCCCGCCGGCAGGCTCTGGGATAGTGGGCGTTTCCCGCCCGCATCACCTGGAGTTCCCATGAAGCTGTACAGCAAGCCCGGTGCCTGTTCCACCGCCGACCACATCGCCCTGCAGTGGACCGGCCAGCCGTTCGAGGTCGAACTGCTGAACAAGGACACCCTGAAGGGTCCGGAATTCCTCAAGATCAATCCGGCCGGCGCGGTGCCCGCGCTGGTCGATGGCGACTTCGTGCTGCTGCAGAACGCCGCGATCATGGGCTATATCGCCGACACCTATCCGCAGGCCGGCCTCGGCGGTGATGGCAGCCCGCGACAGCGTGCCGAAGCCACCCGCTGGCTGGCCTTCGTCAATTCCGACGTGCACCCGGCCTTCTCGCCGCTGTTCGCACCGGGCAAGTTCATCGCCGACGAAAGCCAGTTCGATGCAATCCGCGCCGCCGCACACAAGCGCCTGCGTGGCCTGTTCGAGACCGCCGACAAGCAGCTGGCCGACAAGCCGTGGCTGGCCGGCTTCCGCAGTTTCGCCGACCCGTACTTCTACATCACCCTGCGCTGGGCCGCCGGCACCAAGGTCGACCTGTCCGGCCTGGACAACCTGGCCGCCTACAAGGCACGCATGGACGCCGATGCCGGTGTGCAGGCCGCGCTGAAGGCCGAAGGCCTGGCCTGAGGATGCCCCGGGTCAGGGTCGTTCGCGTGGCGAACGGATCTGACCCCGCGGCCCGCAGAACGCGGGGTCGGATCCGCCTGCACCGCAGGCGGCTCTGACCCCATCAGCTCCATCGTCACACTCAGCCGATCTGGCGGATCACTTCACCGTTGGCGTCGCGCAGGTAGGTTGGCACTACTTCGACGCGCAGCGCTCCCGCCACCGGGTAGATGCCACGTTCGGCACGCACGCCTGCCAGGGCCTGCAGCCCCGTCTCGTCCAGGGCCCAGCGCGCGCGGTCGGCCGACACTTCGCCCACGTCACCGCGCCCGGCTGGAATGAACTCCCACTGCCGCTCGCGGCTGGCCAGTTCCAGCGACTTTCCGTGGCGCAGGCGCAGCGGCAGCAGTTCGCAGACGCTGGCGACCTGGCCCGCGCCGAGCATCAGGGTGGTGACGCCGGCCTCCTGCCTCCAGTCCAACGTCTCGATGAACAGCATGCCGGTGCTGGAGCCCTCGCGCTCGCTGCCGGCCTGCACCTGGGCTGCCAGTGCCGGATCCTCCAGCAGGTTGCGACGGTGCAGATCACTGATCCACAGCGGCATCGCCGGCTGCAGCGCCTGCAGCACACCGCGCGTCGACCAGCGCTTGACCGCCTCCATCTCTTCGTCGGTCAGGCCGACCAGTTGCAGGAACTGCAGGTGGCCATTGGCGGTGTCGCGCGCAGGCAACTGCGGATCGGCAATGAAGGCCAGGTGGCACAGGCGCGTGTCGGTCTCCAGCGCGATCGGGCCGTTGGCATTCAGATGGTGACCATCCTCGAACACGTTGCCGCTGCCAAACACGTAGCGCGCCAGGTTCTGCAGCAGGTTCATCGGCCACACCGGCGGCGTGCTGCCGGCGTGTTCACCGGCTTCGGCAGCGAGGCGGAAGGTCAGCTCGAAACCATAGCCGCTGGCGGCGGCATCACTGCTCTCCTTGGTGTACAGCTCGGAGAAGCCGTAGGTGATGTAGTGCCAGTGCGGTACCGGCGCATCCACCCAGTACACGCTGATGCCATCCAGCGGGTCCTGGCCACCGAGCGTGTAAGGCAGCGCGGTGCCGAAATGACGCGGCTCCTGCCCGGCATACAGGGGCGCCAGCGCCGCATTGATCGCGTCCCAGCCGGGGGTATCGGTGTCGTCGTGGTCGTCCTGCACGTGGGACTCCTTGTGGGGAAGTGAACCGATCACTTTACGCGGTGGGTCAGGCCTGCACGACCTCATTGCCAGCGTTCACCACCGCCGCCTGGGTTTCCTGCCACCAGCGCTGCGCCAGCGCCGGGCTGCGCGCCTTTCCCACCGCGGCCAGCAGCTCCGGGCACAGGCGTTCCAACGCCAGTGCATCGGTGCAGCGTTCAATCTTCAACTGCATGAAGTAGCCCTTCAGGCCGAGGTGGCGCCGCACCGCCTCGCTCATCGCGTCGTACAACTGCTGGTACAACGCCGGATCCTGTTCGCGGCCGGTGCTGATGCCACGCGCCGGTGCCACCTCGGCATTGCCACCGATCACTTCGATCAGGCCCTGCGCTTCCAGCTGCTCCAGTGCATCGGCCGGTGCGCGCAGGCCTTCGAACAGGCCGCGCAGTTCGGTGTCGTCGCGATGGCCATCGACCATCAGCAGGATCGAGCGCAGTGCTGCCGGCAGGCGCCGGCCACGGTCTTCGATTTCCTGACGGCCAGCAGCCGTCTTGGCGTGCAGCAATGCCATTGCATCCCCCCAATCCTTGATGCGCTTCACCTGCGCGCCCTGGCGGGCGCGCTCCCCTGGGGCCGAGCTTAGCGCACCGGTTGCCGGGAGGAAGCTGCGGTGCAGCAACACCCTCCTCTGTAGAGCCGAGCCCATGCTCGGCTGCTTTGGCGAGGCATGCGGAGCCGAGCATCGGCTCGGCTCTACAGAAGCAGGTCAGCGCCCCAGCGCCCGGCGGATCTCCTCCAGCGCGCTGGGATCATCCAGCGTCGACAGGTCGCCCGGATCACGCTGTTCGGCCAGCGCCTGCAGCGAGCGCCGCAACAACTTGCCCGACCGGGTCTTGGGCAGTGCGTTGACCACATGCACATGCGCCGGGCGCGCGACCGCGCCGAGCGAGGTGGTCACCGTGGCCATCATCTCCGCCACCACCGGCGCCGGATCCTCACCGTTGAGCCCCTGCTTGAGGGTGACGAACACCAGCGGCACCTGCCCCTTCAACTCGTCCTTGACCCCGATCACCGCCGCCTCGGCCACGCGCGGATGGCTGGAAATGGCTTCCTCGATCTCACGCGTGCCGAGGCGATGCCCGGCCACGTTGATCACATCATCAGTGCGCCCCAGGATGAAGGTGTAGCCATCGTCGTCGCGGATCGCCCAGTCCAGCGAGCTGTACAACAGTTCCTTGAAGTGGCTGAAGTAGCTCTGCAGGAAGCGGCTGTCATCGTTCCACACGGTGCTCATGCAACCCGGCGGCAACGGTGGCGACACCACCAGCACGCCCTTCTGCCCCGGCGCGACCTCCTCGCCGGTGTTCTCGTCGATCACCTTCATCCGGTAACCGAGATTGGGGAAACCGGGCGAACCGAAGCGCACCGGCTTCATTTCCAGGCCCGGCAGCAGGGTCAGCGCCGGCCAGCCGGTTTCGGTCTGCCAGTAGTTGTCGATGATCGGCTTGCCCAGTGCCTCGCTGATCCAGTGCGCGGTGGGTTCGTCCAGTGGCTCGCCGGCCAGGAACAGGTACTTCAGTGCGCCCAGGTCATGCCGGTGGATGAAGTCCGCGTCGTGCTTCTTCAGCACCCGGATGGCGGTAGGCGAAGAGAACATCGTACGCACGTTGTACTGCTCGCACAGCGCCCACCAGATGCCCGGATCGGGATTGGTCGGCAGCCCTTCGTACAGCAGCGAGGTGCAGCCACCGATCAGCGGGCCGTAGACGTTGTAGGAATGGCCGACGGCCCAGCCGACGTCGGAGGTGGAAAACATCACCTGCCCTGGCTTGCAGTCGAACACGGTTTCCATCGACTGCGCCATCGCCACCGCATAGCCACCGACATCACGCTGCACGCCCTTCGGCTTGCCGGTGGTGCCGGAGGTATACAGCAGGTAGCTCGGCTCGCTCGCTTCCAGCCACTGCACCGGTACATCGACCTCACCGAGCTGCGCGCGCAGCGTGGCGTACTCCACGTCACGGCCCGGCACGCGCGGTTCGGCTGCGTCCAGTCCGCGCGACACGATCAGCACGTGCGGTGGTGGTGAGGCTGCTTCGGCGCAGGCGGCGTCGACCATCGGCTTGTACGGAATCAGCTTGCGACCGCGCATGCCTGCATCGGCCGCGATCAGCAGCTTGGGCTTGGCGTCGTCGATGCGCAGCGCCAGGTTGTGCGCGGCGAAGCCACCGAACACCACCGAGTGCACCGCACCGATGCGCGCGCAGGCCAGCATCGCGAACACGGCTTCGGCCATGTTCGGCATGTAGATCACCACGCGGTCGCCGTGGCCGACACCGAGGTGCTTGAGCACTGCGGCGAAATCGTTCACTTCGCGGTACAGCTGGCGATAGGTGATCTCGCGTGTGCTGTTGGTCTCGGTGGAGATGGCGACAAGCGCAAGCTGGTCGGCGCGCTCGGCCAGGTGGCGGTCGACGGCGTTGTAGCAGAGATTGGTTTCACCACCAACGAACCAGCGCCGGAATGGCGGGTTGCTGTAGTCGAGCACCTGCTGCGGCGGTTTGTGCCAATGGATGCGCTTGGCTTCCTCGCCCCAGAAGGCCTCCGGCTCGTCGATCGAGCGACGGTAGGTTTCCTCGTAGTTCATGACGCAGCCCTCCCAGACAAAGTCATGGGTTCGAGGATAGTCCGGCGCTGGCGCGCGGGCCGCCCTACCTTGGTAGGGGGTGGGTTTGTTCTGCAGGGCTTTGCAGCCCTGCACCCGCAGAAGCCGAAGCCAAAGCAACAGCAGAAGCCGGCTTACTGGGGGATGGCGGGGTGGGTCCGGTGGCGGGAGACGCCGTAAACCCGTCCATGGGGGCTTGGCCGCGGCATCCATGCCGCGGACACTCCCGCCACCGGACCCACCCCGCCTTCGACAGTTTCCTGCCATCTGTCGGAACGGCGGATTGCGCTGGCAGGTGTCGACCTTGGTCGACACGGTAGATCCACGCCATGCGTGGATGACTCATTCGATATCTGAAAGAAAAATCGTGTCGACCAAGGTCGACACCTGCCAACAGCCACGCAGAAAAACGGCCACAGTTGCCAACAGCCGCGGGAATCTGTCGAAGGCGGGGCACTGTGGGTTTGCGGGGTGTGAGCGGCATGGATGCCGCGACCAAGCCCCCATGGATGGGTTCACGGCGTCCCCGCACACCCACAGTGCCCCGCCACCCCACGGAATGCCGCTTTGGTTTTTGACGTTGCCGTTGCTGTTGCTTGAAAGCTTCGGCAGGTGCAGGGCTGCAAGCCCTGCCGACCCCCTAGAACGGAGCCGCGGACTCGAACGCGAGCGCCTCGCCCGTCAGCGGATGCGTAAACCGCAGGCTGCGCGCATGCAGATGCACGCGTTGCGCCGGTGCCGCGTCATACAGCACGTCGCCGACGATGGGATGGCCGAGGCTGGCCATGTGCAGCCGCAGCTGATGGCTGCGGCCAGTGATCGGTTCCAGCGCCACGCGCGTGCGCTGCGCTTCAGCATCACGGGCCAGCACGCGCCAACGCGTCAGCGCCGGCTTGCCGCGCTCATGGTCGATCATCTGCTTCGGCCGGTTCGGCCAGTCCACGATCAATGGCAGGTCCACTTCGCCGGCATCGCCCTCAAGCAGGCCCTGCACAACGGCTTCGTAGCACTTGCCGACCTGGCGCTGCTCGAACTGCATCGACAACGCCGCCTGCATGTCCTTGCCACGCGCATGCAGCAGCAGGCCGGAAGTCACCTGGTCCAGCCGGTGCACGGTCAAGGCATCCGGATACAGCGCCTGCAGGCGCGCGACCACACAGTCCTGGTTCTCGGCGCTGCGGCCAGGCACGGACAGCAGGCCGGCCGGCTTCTCGGCCACCAGCAGCGCGTCATCGATGTAATGCAGGTGGATCATGCGTTTCCAGGAATTCCAAACAAAAACGGGGAAGCCGAAGCCTCCCCGTTTTCTGCGGACCGACCAACGGTCGGTACCCACCTTGATGGAAGAGGTACCGGCTCGAGCCGGTACCGCCTGCATCAGCCCAGCAGGTGGGCGACGCCGGCGCGCTCTTCTTCCAGCTCGGCCAGGGTCTTGTCGATGTACTTCTGGCTGAAGTCGTCGATCGGCAGATCCTTCACCAGGGTGTACTTGCCGTTCTCGGTGGTCACCGCGAAGCCGAAGATCACGCCTTCCGGAATGCCGTAGGAACCGTCGGACGGCACGCCCATGGTGACCCACTTGCCGTTGCTGCCCAGCACCCAGTCACGCACGTGGTCGATGGCGGCGTTGGCGGCCGAAGCAGCCGAGGACGAGCCACGGGCTTCGATGATCGCCGCGCCGCGCTTGCCGACGGTCGGGATGAAGGTGTTGGCGTTCCACTCCTGGTCGTTGATCGCATCGGCGATCGACGCACCATCGGCGGTGGCGAAACGGTAGTCCGGGTACATGGTCGGGCTGTGGTTGCCCCACACCACCAGCTTCTCCATGCCACCGACCGGCTTGCCGAGCTTGGTCGACAGCTGGCTCAGCGCGCGGTTGTGGTCCAGGCGCAGCATGGCGGTGAAGTTTTCCGGCTTCAGGTCCGGGGCCGACTTCATGGCGATGTAGGCGTTGGTGTTGGCCGGGTTGCCGACCACCAGCACCTTCACGTCACGGCTGGCGACCTTGTTCAGCGCCGCGCCCTGCGCGGTGAAGATCTTGGCGTTTTCCAGCAGCAGGTCCTTGCGCTCCATGCCCGGACCGCGCGGACGCGCGCCGACCAGCAGGGCGATGTCGGCGTCCTTGAACGCGACTTCGGCGTCATCGGTGCCGACCATGCCGGCCAGCAGCGGGAACGCGCAGTCTTCCAGCTCCATCATCACGCCCTTCAGGGCGGCCTGGGCCTTGTCGACCGGCAGTTCCAGCAGCTGCAGGATGACCGGCTGGTCCTTGCCCAGCATTTCGCCGGAGGCGATGCGGAACAGCAGGGCATAACCGATCTGGCCGGCGGCGCCGGTCACGGCAACACGAACGGGTGCTTTCATGGGGGTTTCCTCTTGCTTGCAAGCGTTTGATGGGGCGCCGCGGGCGGAGCCACGCAGGCCTGGCGGGCGGCGGGGAACAGGGAAACGGCCACCCGTGGGTGGCCGTTTCAAAGGGGGATCAGGCGGCGAGGTGCTTGTTCCACTCGGCGACGCGGTCGGCCTGGGCGGCCAGCACGGCGTCGACGTCGCCTTCCAGGGTGATCGAATGGATCACGTCACCCTGCTTGACCGAATCGACGATGGCCTGGCCTTCCAGGACCTTGCCGAAGACGGTGTGGCGGCCGTCCAGCCAGTCGGTCTTGATGTGGGTGATGAAGAACTGGCTGCCGTTGGTGTTCGGGCCGGCGTTGGCCATCGACAGCGAGCCGACCTCGTGCTTCACGCCATTCTTCTCGTCTTCGAACTTGTAGCCCGGGCCGCCGGTGCCACGACCCTGCGGGCAGCCGCCCTGGATCATGAAGTCGGCGATCACGCGGTGGAAGATCAGGCCGTCATAGAAGCCGTGCTTGACCAGGTTCACGAAGTTGGCCACGGTCAGCGGCGCCTTGTCGGCGAACAGCTCGACCTTGATCGGGCCCTGGGTGGTGTCGAAAGTGGCGATGAGGGACATGAAGATCCTTGATGCAGAGGGGAACGCGTCTAGCCACCTAGTTTACACCTGCCTCGTGGCGGCGGCGGCTTCGACCATCGGTGAAGAACCCGGCTTCAGCCCGCGGATGGGAAGCCCGGTCTCCGGGCCCTGGCGGCCCTGGCCCACGCGGCGGACAGCCAGCTGAATGGGCCCCGTGACGGGTGTGAAATCCACCTTTTCGCGAATCGTCAAGTTCGACGTATAATGCTGGACTTCTTTTTCCAAATCCGGCGCCGACTGGCCCCCTTTCGTATGTCCATCGAAAATCTTCGCAACATCGCCATCGTCGCCCACGTCGACCATGGCAAGACCACCCTGGTCGACCAGCTGCTGAAGCAGTCCGGCACCCTGTCCGAGCGTACCGTCCTCGCCGAGCGCGTGATGGACAGCAACGACCAGGAAAAGGAACGCGGCATCACCATCCTGGCCAAGAACACCGCCATCACCTGGGAAGACAAGAAGACCGGCATCAAGAACCGGATCAACATCGTCGACACCCCCGGCCACGCCGACTTCGGTGGCGAGGTCGAGCGCGTGCTGTCGATGGTCGACACCGTGCTGATCCTGGTCGATGCGATGGACGGCCCGATGCCGCAGACCCGCTTCGTGACCCAGAAGGCCTTCGCGATGGGCTTCAAGCCGATCGTCGTGGTCAACAAGGTCGACCGTCCGGGCGCCCGTCCGGAATGGGTGATCGACCAGGTCTTCGACCTGTTCGACAAGCTCGGCGCCACCAACGAGCAGCTGGACTTCCCGATCGTCTACGCCTCGGGCCTGAACGGCTATGCCGGCCTGGAAGACACCGTGCGTGACGGCGACATGACCCCGCTGTACGAAGCGATCATGCAGCACGCGCCGCGCCCGGAAGTGGACCCGGAAGGCCCGTTCCAGATGCGCATCAGCCAGCTGGACTACAACAACTTCGTGGGCGTGATCGGCATCGGCCGCATCCAGCGCGGCACCCTGAAGAAGAACATGCAGGTCGCGGTCATCGACCGTGAAGGCAAGAAGCGCAACGGCAAGGTGCTGCAGGTGCTGGGCTTCATGGGCCTGGAGCGCATCGAGCAGGATTCGGCCGAGGCCGGCGACATCGTGGCCATCTCCGGCATCCAGGAGCTGACCATCTCCGACACCATCTGCGCACCGGACTTCCCGGAAGCGCTGCCGGCGCTGACCGTCGACGAGCCGACCATCTCGATGACCTTCCAGGTCAACAACTCGCCGTTCGCCGGCAACAAGGACCTGTCCGGTGGCAAGTTCCTGACCAGCCGCCAGATCAAGGACCGCCTGGACCGTGAAAAGGTCCACAACGTGGCCCTGAAGGTCGAACAGCTGGAAGACGCCGACAAGTTCCTGGTCTCCGGCCGTGGCGAACTGCACCTGTCGGTGCTGATCGAGAACATGCGCCGCGAAGGCTACGAGCTTGCCGTGTCGCGTCCGGAAGTGATCATCAAGGAAATCGACGGCCAGATGATGGAGCCGATCGAGCAACTGGTGGTGGACATCGAAGAAATCCACCAGGGCGGCGTGATGGAAAAGCTGGGCACCCGCAAGGGCCAGCTGAAGAACATGGAATCGGACGGCAAGGGCCGTGTGCGCCTGGAATACTCGATCCCGGCCCGTGGCCTGATCGGCTTCCAGAACGAGTTCAAGACCCTGACCCAGGGTTCGGGCCTGCTGTTCCACGTGTTCGACCATTACGGTCCGAAGGAACAGGGCGCGATCGCCAAGCGCATCAACGGCGTGATGATCGCCAATGCACCGGGCACCACCCCGGCCTACTCGCTGGGCCCGCTGCAGGAACGCGGCAAGCTGTTCGCTGCTGAAGGCGACAACGTGTATGAAGGTCAGCTGGTCGGCATCCACTCCAAGGACAACGACCTGACCGTCAACGCGATCAAGACCAAGCCGCTGACCAACATGCGCGCTTCGGGCAAGGACGATGCGATCCAGCTGACCCCGGCGATCAAGTACTCGCTGGAACAGGCCCTGGACTTCATCGAAGACGATGAGCTGGTCGAGATCACCCCGAAGGAGATCCGCCTGCGCAAGAAGTTCCTGACCGAAAGCGACCGCAAGAAGGCTTCGCGCGGCGGCTGAGCCAGCACCTCGTGAACCAGAGCGGCTACAACCCGGATCCACACCGGCATCCGGGCCTGCATGTCATCGCCCTGCTCGAAGCGAGCAAGGCGATGCTTGCGCTGTTGGCCGCTACCGGGCTGGAAGTGCTCGGGCCGCAGCCGCTGCGGCACGGCATCATGGTCCTGATCCGGCGTTTCAGCCTGGATCCGGACCATGGCACCCTGCCCTCGCTGCTGCACATGATCAGTCCCGACGCGGTCCACCTGGCCGCGGCGGGAATGATCGGCTACGGCCTGCTGCACCTGGTCGAAGCCTGGGGCCTGTGGCGGGCCAAGGCCTGGGCCTCCTGGCTGGGTTGCCTGACCGCCTCGCTGTACCTGCCTTTCGACATCTTCGCGATCATCCGCCATCCCGGCTGGCCGTCGTGGACAATCCTGGCGATCAACCTGATCGTGGTCTACGTCCTCGCCCGCGACCTGCGCAAGCGCCACCGCTGAGCACCGGCTACACTGGGGGTTGGAGCCGACCAAGCCGCCCCATGCGCCCGTCCTTGCCGCCTCTGCTGACCTGCCTGCTCGCCGCGCTGCCTGCGCTGCTTTCGGCTGGCTGCAGCCCGGCCACGCCCAGCGCGCATGCGGCCGAACCTGCGAGCCGCAACGTGCCGTTCCCGTACGCCGAAACCGATGTCGCCGACCTGCAGGCGCGGATGACCGCCGGTGAGCTGGACAGCACCACCCTGACCCAGGCCTACCTGCAGCGCATCGCCAGCCTCGACCGCACCGGGCCACGCCTGCGCGCGGTGATCGAGCTCAACCCCGATGCCCTGAAGGAAGCCGCCGCACGCGACCGCGAGCGCCGCGAAGGACGCCTGCGCGGTCCGCTGCATGGCATCCCCCTGCTGCTGAAGGACAACATCAACGCCGCACCGATGGCCACCAGTGCCGGCTCGCTGGCGCTGCAGGGCTTCCGCCCGGACGACGCCTACCTGGTGCGCCGGCTGCGCGACGCCGGCGCCGTGGTGCTGGGCAAGACCAACCTCAGCGAGTGGGCGAACTTCCGCGGCAACGACTCCATCTCCGGCTGGAGCGCGCGCGGCGGCCAGACCCGCAACCCCTACCGCATCAGCCATTCACCGTGCGGCTCCAGCAGCGGCAGCGCGGTGGCCGTGGCCGCCAACCTGGCCAGCGTGGCGATCGGCACCGAAACCGACGGCAGCATTGTCTGCCCGGCCGCGGTCAACGGCGTGGTTGGCCTGAAGCCGACTGTCGGGCTGGTCAGCCGCGATGGCATCGTGCCGATCTCCTTCAGCCAGGACACCGCCGGACCGATGACACGCAGCGTCGCCGATGCTGCTGCCGTGCTGACCGCGATCGCCGGCCGCGATGACGCCGATCCCGCCACCGCGACCATGCCCGGCCGTGCGGTCTACGACTACACCGCGCGCCTGGACCCGCAGGGCCTGCGCGGCAAACGCATCGGCCTGCTGCAGACGCCGTTGCTGAAATACCGCGGCATGCCGCCGCTGATCGATCAGGCAGCGACCGAGCTGCGTCGCGCTGGTGCCGTCGTGGTACCCGTCGAACTACCCAACCAGGGCGCCTGGGCCGAGGCCGAGCGCACGCTGCTGCTGTACGAATTCAAGGCGGGCCTGGAGCGCTACTTCAGCACCCATCGCGCCCCACTGCGCAGCCTGGCCGAACTGATCGCCTTCAACCAAGCGCACAGCAAGCAGGAACTGGGCCTGTTCGGCCAGGAACTGCTGGTGGAGGCCGACGCCACCGCCGGCCTGGCAGACCCTGCCTACATCCGCGCGCGCAGCGATGCGCGCCGGTTGGCCGGCCCGGAAGGCATTGATGCCGCCCTCGCCGCCCATCAACTCGATGCGCTGGTGGCGCCGACCACTGGCGTCGCATGGGCGATCCGCAGCGAAGGCGACGACTTCCCCGGCGAGAGCTACAGCGCCGCTGCCGTGGCCGGTTATCCCAGCCTGACCGTGCCGATGGGCCAGATCGACGGCCTGCCGGTCGGCCTGCTGTTCATGGGCACCGCCTGGAGTGAGCCGAAGCTGATCGAGATGGCCTACGCCTACGAGCAGCGCACCCGTGCCCGGCGGCCGCCGCACTTCGATACCGATGCGCTGATCGACGCCGGGGAGCCTTGATCCGCCCCCCAGGTAGCGCCGGGCCATGCCCGGCGGATAGAGCGACGCCGCTGCGCTCGCCGGGCACGGCCCGGCGCTACCGTCCGGGTTCCGGCTCCACCGGCACGATCGCGGCCTCGCCATCTTCAGCACCCGGCGACCGCACATCCGCAGCACGCGCACGTGGCGCACGCGGCATGTCCAGCTCATCATCGTGCTTCACGCGTGCACGTACCTGCGGCAGCGCCTGCGGATGCTCACGCGCGAGGAAATCGAGCATGCGCTCGCGCACCAGGCAGCGCAGATCGAACGCATCACCGGAACTGCGCGCGCTGACCAGCAGGCGTACCTGGATCGCGCGTTCACTGGTCTCGGTCACCTGGGTCACGCAGACGCGTCCATCCCACAGCGCCTCGCCACGGCAGATGCGCTCCAGTTCGCTGCGGATCGCCGCGATCGGCGCCCGGTAGTCCAGCCACAGAAACGCCGTGCCGAGCAGATCTGCACTGCGCCGCGTCCAGTTCTGGAACGGGTTCTCGATGAACCAGGTCAGCGGCACCACCATCCGCCGCTCATCCCAGATGCGCACCACTACATAGCTGCTGCCGATCTCCTCGATGCGGCCCCACTCGCCTTCGACGATCACCACGTCATCAAGCCGGATCGGCTGCGTCAGCGCAATCTGCAGGCCGGCGATGAGGTTGCCGAACACCGGCTTGGCCGCGATACCGGCCACCAGGCCGATCAGGCCCGCCGACGCCAGCAGCGCCGTGCCGATCTTCTGCACCATCGGAAAGGTCAACAGCACCAGCGAGGCGCCGAGCACGATGATGCCGCCCATCAGCACGCGACTGAGCACCCGCGTCTGGGTCTGGATGCGGCGTGCCTCCAGGTTGTCGGAGACATCGATGGGATGGCTGCGCAGGATCGCGCGCTCACCCGCCGCCACCGCGCGCACCAGCAACCAGATGAAGCAGGCGGTCAGCGCGATGTGCAGCACATGCTGCAGATTGCCCAGCACAGGATCCTGCAGCGGCGTGGCCTGCAGCGCGGGGATCAACAGCAGCAGTGGCCATGCGGTGGCCATCGGCAGCCCAAGCACACGCCCGATGCGGGCACGCCGGCGATCACGCCCTTTCAGCCGATGATAGATCCAGAGGATCAGCCACGCGCCGATGCCGCCCACTACTGCTGCCAACCCCAACGGCCATGCGTAGGCCTGTGCGCTTTGCCAGTGCACCGTTGCTACCTCCACTCGAACAGCCAAGCGGACAGCCTCGCGCATGGCGCATGAGCGTCACGTCAGCCGTTCGTAAGAAGGGTGTTGGTCGGCAGGGCTTGCAGCCCTGCACCTGCTGCGAACCGAAGCAACAGCAGCAACAGCAACAGCCGAAGCAGAAGCGGGTTTCCTGTGGGATGGCGAGGTGGGTCCGGTTGCGGGAGACGCCGTAAACCCATCCTTGGGGGCTTGGCCGCGGCATCCATGCCGCGGACACTCCCGCAACCGGACCCACCCCGCCTTCGACAGATCTCCGCGATCTGCAGTAGATCCACGCCATGCGTGGATGAATCTCCATCGGAATCGAATATTTCGAATTGGAATCCAAATGCATCCACGCATGGCGTGGATCTACCGTGTCGACCAAGGTCGACACCTACCAACAGCCGCAGGGATCTGTCAGAGGCGGGGCGGTGTGGGTGGGCAGGACCGTTGGCGCCATGGATGGCGCCATCGAGCCCCCAGGGATGGGTTTACGGCGTGTCCTGACCACCCACACCGCCCCGCCATCCCACGGAATGCCGCTTCGGCTTTTGCCGTTGCCGTTGCCGTTGCCGTTGCCGTTGCCGTTGCCGTTGCCGTTGATTGCAGCAGGTGCAGGGCTGCAAGCCCTGCCGAAAAACCCTTACCGCACCTGCTCCTGCTTGCGCACGATCGCCATCGCGATCTCCAGCGACTGCTCGTAATTCAACCGCGGATCCACCGTCGAACGATACGCGCGTTCCAGGTCACGCTCGGTCAGTTCGCGCGCACCACCGGTGCATTCGGTCACGTCCTCGCCGGTCAGTTCCAGGTGCACGCCGCCCAGGCGCGTGCCTGCGGCCGCATGCAGGTCGAACGACATCTCCACTTCGCCACGCACGTTGTCGAAGCGACGCGTCTTGAACCCATTGGCCGTGCTCTCGGTATTGCCATGCATCGCATCGCATACCCACAGCACGCGACGACCATCGCGCTTGACCGCGTCCAGCAGCGGCGGCAGCTTCTCGGCAATCTGCGCGGCGCCCATGCGGTGGATGAAGCTCAGGCGGCCCGGTTCGTCATGCGGGTTGAGCACGTCGATCAGGCGCAGCAACTGGTCCGGTGTCACCGACGGGCCCACCTTGATCGCAATCGGATTGCGCACGCCACGCAGGTACTCCACGTGCGCGCCATCGAGCGCAGCGGTGCGCATGCCGATCCACGGGTAATGCGTGCTCAGGTTCAACCAACCCTGCTGGCGCGGCACCTGACGGGTCAGCGCCTGCTCGTAGGGCAGCAGCAGTGCTTCATGCGAGGTGTAGAAATCGATGCGGTTGAGGTTGTGCACGCGGGCCCCGGCCAGGGTCTCCATGAAGTGCACTGCATCGCCAATCGAGGCCACCATCTTCTGGTACTCGGCGGCCAGCGGCGAATGCCGCACCCACTCCAGGTTCCAGTACTCGGGGTGGTGCAGGTCGGCGAAACCACCGTCGATCAGCGCGCGCACGAAGTTCATCGTCATCGCCGAATGCGCGTGGGCCTGCAGCATCCGCTTCGGGTCCGGCAGGCGTGCCGCTTCGGTGAAGGCCGGCGCGTTGATCACATCGCCGCGGTAGCTGGGCAGGGTCACGCCGTCGCGGGTCTCGGTGTCGGCCGAGCGTGGCTTCGCGTACTGGCCGGCGAAGCGGCCGACACGGATCACCGGCTGGCGCAGGCCGTGCACCAGCACCAGGCTCATCTGCAGCAGCACCTTCAGCCGGTTGGAGATGGTGCCCGATTCGCAGTCGCTGAAATTCTCGGCGCAGTCACCACCCTGCAGCAGGAAGCGCTTGCCTTCCTGGGCCTCGGCCAGCTGCTGCTTCAGCGCCAGGATCTCCCATGAGGTGACCAGCGGCGGCAGCCGCTTCAGCTCGTGCAGGGCCGCGTCCAGCGCCACCGGGTCGGGATAGGTCGGCATCTGCAGCGCGGTCTTGCCACGCCAGCTCTCCGGCGACCAGGCAGCGCCAGCGGCGGTCGCGGCGGGATCGGGGACGGGCGGAACGGCGGACAGGCTCATTGCAGACTTCCGGGATGGGGGGCGGTCATGGTCGCAGAGCCAGCCGCTGACGCAAAGGGCCGATCCGGCTGGCCTGCCCGCCTGAACGGCAGGGAAAGGCCGACGCCAGTGGCCAGATCCTGCATGGTCAGCCGCCCGGGACAGGCGCATGCTTTGTTACGGAGTAACACTTCCATGTCATGGACCGGCCCCTTCCACATCCAGCCGCCACCTCTCCCACCATGAAGCCCTCGCCCCTCGCTACCGGCATCACCCTCGCCCTGGCCCTGGCCAGCCTGCCCGCCTTCGCCTTGGCAGCCGACGACACCTCTTCGTCCGTCAAGGACCTGGACGCGGTCACCGTCCACGCCCAGCTCGACCAGGCCCGCAACACGCTGTCGCCGGACATCGGCAGCAGCCAGTACCAGATCACCGCCGAGGACATCCAGAAACAGCCGCTGGGTGCCTCCGCGCCGCTCAGCCAGGTGCTGCTGCAGGCCCCGGGCGTGGTCCAGGATTCCTATGGCGGCGTGCACGTGCGCGGCGACCACGCCAACCTGCAGTACCGCATCAACGGCGTGCTGCTGCCCGAGTCGATCTCCGGCTTCGGTCAGACCCTGGATGCGCGCACCATCAAGAGCATCCGCCTGATGGACGGCGCGCTGCCGGCGCAGTTCGGCGAACGCACAGCGGCGGTGGTCGACATCACCACCCGCAACGGTGCCGAGCTGGGCAATGGCGGCAGCGCGGGGCTGACCACCGGCTCGTTCGGCAAGGTCAATCCGAATGCCTCCTGGTGGGGCAACCAAGGGCGCTGGAGCTGGTTCCTGACCGGCAACTACGACCAGAACGACGTCGGCCTGGAGAACCCCACCAACACGCGCAAGCCGTTGCACGACGACACGCACCAGGGCAAGGCATTCGCCGACCTGACCTACCTGGTCAACGAGAACACCCGCCTGAGCGTGTTTGCCGGCTTCGCCAACAACCGCTTCCAGATTCCGGTCAATCCGGGCCAGGCGCCGCAGTTCGGCTATCTCGATACCACCACCTTCGATTCCAGCCAGCTGGATGAAACCCAGCGCGAGACCACCCGTTTCGGCATGCTGGTGCTGCAGGGCACGCTGGGCAGCACCGCCTATCAGCTCTCGGCCGGGCAGCGTTACAGCGATGTCGGCTTCAATCCCGATGCCATCGGTGACCTAGTGTTCAGTGGCGTCGCCTCGCAGGTGCAGCGCAGCAATCGCGCCAACACCCTGCAGGCCGATTTCTCCACGCCGCTGGGCAACGACCACACGCTGCGCTATGGCTTGTACGGCAACTACGAGAACGCGCGGGCCAGCAGCAACAGCTGGGTGTTCCCGGTTGACGACAACGGCCAGCAGTCCAGCACCACGCCGCTGCTGATTGCCGATCGCAGCGCGTTCCACGCCAGCACGCTGGCACTGTACGTGCAGGACGAGTGGAAGATCGGCGAGGACTGGACCGTGAACTACGGCCTGCGCGGCGACCGCTACAGGGCCTTCGGCCGCAGCGAGGGCCAGCTCAGCCCGCGCGTGGGCGTGGTCTGGAATGCCAGCGACAGCACCACCGTGCACGCTGGCTATTCGCGCTACTTCACGCCACCGGCCAGCGAGTTGATTGCCAGCAGCGATATCGCCCTGTACGACGGCACCACGAATGCGCAGCCCTCCGGTGGCAACAACATCCCGCTGGCAGAGCGCAGCGACTACTACGACATCGGCGTCTCGCAGCAGCTGGGCGAACACCTGACCTTGGGCCTGGACGCGTACGACCGCCGCGTCGCGCGCCTGCAGGATGAAGGCCAGTTCGGCGCCGCCTACATCTACTCGACCTTCAACTATCGCCGTGGCCACATCCGCGGCCTGGAGTTCAGCGCCGACTACAGCAACGGCCCGTTCAGCGCCTACTTCAACGCGGCCTACAACAAGGCGATCGGCACCCAGGTCATCACCAGCCAGTACAACCTCGATCCGGATGCCCTGGCCTATGTGGCCGATCACTGGATCCACCTCGACCACGACCAGAAGCTGACCTCATCGGGTGGCCTCAGCTACGCCTTCGCCGGGCACAACCGGATCGGCGCCAACTACGTGTTCGGCAGCGGCCTGCGTTCTGACATCGAGGGCGTGCCCAACGGCGGCGAGCTGCCGTCGTACCTGCAGGTGAACCTCAGCGCCGGGCATGACTTCAACGCCGACAGCGGGCATCCGCTGCATGTGCAGTTGGCGGTGATCAACGCGCTGGACCGCAGCTACCAGCTGCGTGACGGTGGCGGCGTGGGTGTGTTCGCCCCGCAGTGGGGACCACGCCGTGGCGCCTACCTGAGCCTGCAGCAGGATTTCTGATCAGACAGGGGTCAGATCCCTTTGCGATGCAAAGCGATCCGACCCCGCCCTGCCTTCAGCGCCTGACCTTGCGCAGCGACACCACCAGCGCCCACAGCGCCAGCAGCACGAACCACACGCCCGACCACATCGGCATGGTCAGGCCCAGGAACGTCCAGTCGATGTTGCCGCAGTTGCCGGTACCGGTCAGCACCGTGCGGAACACTTCCAGCGGCCCCATGGTCTCGCTCAGGAAGGCCAGCGGCGGGCCACAGGTGGAACCCATTTCCGGCGGCAGCATCTGCACGTAGACGTGGCGCGCGGCGATGCCGACACCTACTGCCGCGGCAATGAAGGCCAGCACGCCATAGGTCGCCCGGCCGGGGCGGTTGGACGGACCATGCAGTGCACCGATCAGGAACAGCAGGCCCAGCGCGGCGAACGCCAGGCGCTGGAAGATGCACAACGGACACGGCTCCAGGCCCATCTTCAGCTGCAGGAAGATGGCGTAGCCAAGCAGGCCCGCGCAGATCAGGAAGCCCAGGAAGAACTGGGCGCGGAAGGGCCAGCGCAGTGGATTCATCGTCAACGCTCGAATGGATCAGGCGCCAAGCGTAACCGAGAGTGCGCGCCGTCTGAACCGCCACACGCCACGCCTGTCGGAACGGTGTGGGTCGCATTGTGCCGCAGGTAGCGCCGGGCCATGCCCGGCGAGCGTAGCGGATACGGAAACGCCGGGCATGGCCCGGCGCTACCAGAACGCAAAAGCCCGGCGGAGGCCGGGCTTTCGCTGTGTCGCGTTGGAGCGGTCCGATTACTCGGCCACTTCCTCGGCCACGACCGGACGGTCGACCAGTTCGACGTAGGCCATCGGCGCGTTGTCGCCGGCGCGGAAGCCGCACTTCAGCAGGCGCAGGTAGCCGCCCGGACGGTTCGCGTAGCGCGGGCCCAGGATGGTGAACAGGTTGCCCACGGCTTCGTTGTCGCGCAGACGGGCGAAGGCCAGACGGCGGTTGGCGACGGAGTCGACCTTGGCCAGGGTGATCAGCGGCTCGGCAACGCGGCGCAGTTCCTTGGCCTTCGGCAGGGTGGTCTTGATCAGCTCGTGCTTGAACAGCGAGGCGGCCATGTTCTTGAACATCGCTTCGCGGTGGGCGCTGGTACGGCTGAACTTACGGCCAGACTTCTGGTGACGCATGGTGATATTCCTTGGTTAATGATGAGGCTGTGTGGATCGTTGTCGCCATCCTGGCGTTGCTGCGCGGACTGCGGTTGGTCCTGGCCATCCATCCTGGACGACCTGCCCGCGAACCTTCGGTTCGTCGTGGCATGTTGTATTGCGTTGAAGGCTCCACCGCGAACGGTGGAGCCCTCAGGCATTACCGATATCAGCCCAGCATGCCGTGGCTGGCGACGCCGGCCGGCGGCCAGTTCTCCAGCTTCATGCCGAGCGACAGGCCGCGCTGAGCCAGCACTTCCTTGATCTCGGTGAGCGACTTCTTGCCCAGGTTCGGGGTCTTCAGCAGCTCCACTTCGGTCTTCTGGATCAGATCGCCGATGTAGTAGATGCTTTCAGCCTTCAGGCAGTTGGCCGAACGCACGGTCAGCTCCAGATCGTCGATCGGGCGCAGCAGCACCGGATCCACGCCGTTGTTGGCCGGCTTCGCCGCACCGCGGTCGCGGTGGGTGAAGTCACCGAACACCGACAGCTGGTCGCTGAGGATGTCGGCGGCGGTGCGCACGGCTTCCTCGGCATCGATGGTGCCGTTGGTCTCGATATCGATGACCAGCTTGTCCAGGTCGGTACGCTGTTCGACGCGGGCCGCTTCCACGGCATAGGCGACGCGGCGGACCGGCGAGAACGAGGCATCCAGGACCAGGCGGCCGATGGCACGGGTTTCTTCGTCCGGACGACGACGCGCGGCAGCCGGCTGGTAGCCGAAACCACGTTCGATCTTCAGACGCATGTTGATTGCCGTGTCCTTGGTCAGGTGGCAGATCACATGGTCGCCGTTCAGGATCTCCACATTGTGGTCGACCTTGATATCGGCAGCGGTGACAACGCCCGGGCCCTGCTTGGACAGGGACAGGGTGGCGCTGTCGCCGGAGTGCATACGGATGGCCACGTCCTTGAGGTTCAGCAGGACTTCGAGCACGTCCTCCTGCAGACCTTCGACCGTGGTGTACTCATGCAACACGCCGTCGATTTCGACTTCCGTGATGGCGAAGCCCGGGATGGACGACAGCAGCACGCGACGCAGGGCATTACCCAGCGTATGCCCGTAACCCCGCTCCAAAGGTTCGATAACGACCTTTGCACGGGTGTCGGTAAGGCGTTCGATCTGCGGACCGCGAGGACGCAGAACCTGGTTGGCGGTAACCGTCATGTTGCGGGTTCTCCTAGTGAACCCCCGGCCGTCGCCGGGGGCTCTCCAATGTGAATTACTTCGAATACAGCTCGACGATCAGCGCTTCGTTGATGTCCGCAGGCAGATCCGAACGATCCGGAACAGCCTTGAAGATGCCGGTGAACTTGCCGGAATCCACTTCAACCCACGACGGGCTCAGGTCATGCTGGGCGGCGACGGTCAGGGCTTCCTGGACGCGCAGCTGCTTGGCAGCCTTTTCAGACAGAGCGATGGCGTCGCCAGCCTTGACCTGGTACGAAGCCAGGTTGACCGACTTGCCATTCACGGTGACGCCGCGGTGCGACACCAGCTGACGGGCAGCCGGACGGGTCACGGCGAAGCCCATGCGGTAGACGACGTTGTCCAGGCGGGTTTCCAGCAGCTGCAGCAGGTTCTCGCCGGTGTTGCCCTTCTTGGTCGAGGCCTTCTTGTAGTAGTTGCGGAACTGACGCTCCAGCAGGCCGTAGATACGCTTGACCTTCTGCTTTTCACGCAGCTGGGTGGCGTAGTCGGACAGCTTGCCCTTGCGGGCAGTGGCGCCGTGCTGGCCGGGCTTCTGCTCCAGCTTGCACTTCGAGTCCAGCGCACGCGCCGGGCTCTTCAGGGACAGGTCGGCGCCTTCGCGACGGGCGAGCTTACAGGTAGGACCGATATAACGAGCCATTTCTTATCGCTCCCTTTAGACGCGACGCTTCTTCGGCGGACGGCACCCGTTGTGCGGGATAGGCGTCACGTCGATGATGTTGGTGATCTTGTAGCCGACGTTGTTCAACGAACGCACGGCCGACTCACGGCCCGGACCCGGGCCCTTGATGCGGACTTCCAGCGACTTCACGCCGTAGTCCAGCGCAGCACGACCGGCCTTTTCAGCAGCCACCTGGGCAGCGAACGGGGTCGACTTGCGCGAACCGCGGAAGCCAGCGCCACCGGAGGTCGCCCACGACAGAGCATTGCCCTGGCGGTCGGTGATGGTGACGATGGTGTTGTTGAACGAAGCGTGGACGTGGGCAACGCCGTCGGTGACGACGCGCTTGATCTTCTTCTTGGTCTTAGCAGCGGGCTTAGCCATTTCTCAGTCCCTTACTTCTTGATCGCCTTGCGCGGACCCTTGCGGGTGCGGGCGTTGGTACGGGTGCGCTGGCCACGCAGCGGGAGGCCACGACGGTGACGCAGGCCGCGGTAGCAGCCCAGGTCCATCAGGCGCTTGATCGCGATGCCGATTTCACGGCGCAGATCGCCTTCCACGATGTACTTGCCGACTTCGGCGCGCAGGCGCTCGATTTCCGGCTCCGACAGATCGCGGATCTTGGTGGTCGAAGCAACGCCTGCGACTTCGCAGACCTTCTTCGAACGGGTACGGCCGATGCCGTAAATGCTTTGCAACCCGACCCAGACGTGCTTCTGGGCTGGCAGGTTGACGCCTGCAATACGCGCCATGACGCGGTTCTCCAGCTGAGTGATGGCCGACAGCGCGCCTCGGGCACGCCAATCCGGCAGGATGGATCAAAAAAGTGAACTAGCGATACTAACAAGGTTCCGGTTTACATGGAAGCCCGTGAAACCATTGGTTTCATGAACCCGGCCTGGGGAGTGTGCCCAGGCTCCGGCGCCGGATGGGGTTGGACCTGGGGTTTCCCCCGGGGCCGCCCGCGCTACTCCAGCGCGGGACCACCTCATCACACCCCCACCCGGAACCGCTGCGGGGGCCGCCCTTCGTTTGTGTGGCCGGAGTCCGCGAAGCGGAGGGACCATCACGTCAGGAAGACGAAAGTATAACAGGCCAATCAGCCGCGGGCAAAACCGCCGCGGTTGCCGCCCTTCAGGTTGGCCTTCTTCAGCAGGCTCTCGTACTGGTGGGACATCAGGTGCGCCTGCACCTGGGCGATGAAGTCCATCACCACCACCACCACGATCAGCAGCGAAGTACCGCCGAAGTAGAACGAGGCGTTCAGCTGCGTGCGCATCAGTTCCGGCAGCAGGCAGACAATCACCAGGTAGGCCGAACCCGCTGCGGTCAGGCGGGTCAGCACACCGTCGATGTAGTCGGCGGTGGCCTTGCCCGGACGGATGCCCGGAATCAGCGCACCGGACTTCTTCAGGTTGTCGGCGGTTTCCTGCGAGTTGAACACCAGCGCGGTATAGAAGAACGCGAAACCGGTGATCAGCGCAGCGAACACGATCATGTGCAGCGGCTCGCCCGGGCCCAGGGCGTTGGCGACCTTCTGCAGGATCTGGCCGAAGCTGCTCTGGTTGGCGGCCTGGCCGGACCACATGGCCAGGGTGGCCGGGAAGGCCAGCAGGCTCGAGGCGAAGATCGCCGGGATGACGCCGGCCATGTTGAGCTTCAGCGGCAGGAACGAGGTCTGGTTCATGTACGCATTGCGACCGCCCTGGCGGCGCGCGTAATTGACCGTGATCCGGCGCTGGCCACGCTCGACGAACACCACGAAGAAGGTGAAGGCGAGCACGACAATGGCGATCAGCAGCAGCTGGATGAACTGGATGTTGCCGTCGCGGTAGGCGTCGAAGGTGTGGATGACCGCACCCGGCAGGCCGGCGACGATACCGGCGAAGATGATCAGCGACACGCCGTTGCCGATGCCGCGCTCGGTGACCTGCTCACCGACCCACATCAGGAACATGGTGCCGGCAGTCAGTGCGACCACGGCGGTGAGCACGAAGCCCATGCCCGGTGCGTACACGACCGGAGCGCCCGACGGCGAGACCTGGCCCTGCAGGGCCAGCGCGATCGAGCCGCCCTGCACCACTGCCAGCAGCACGGCGCCGATGCGCGAATACTGGGTGATCTTGCGGCGGCCGGACTCACCTTCCTTCTGCATCGCCTTCAGGGCGGGGAAGATGTGCACGGCCAGCTGCATCACGATCGATGCCGAGATGTACGGCATCACGTTCAGCGCGAAGATGCTGAAACGGTGCAGGGCGCCGCCCGAGAACATGTTGAACATGTCCACGATGCCGCCGCCCTGCTGTTGCATCATGGCAAGCATGGCATCGGGATTGACGCCCGGCACCGGCACGTAGCAGCCGATGCGATAGACGATCAAAGCCCCGACGACGAACAGCAAACGTTGGCGAAGTTCAGTGAACTTGCCCATTCCGCCCGCGAGGTTACCGATGCCAGCTTGCGCCATGATTTTCTTACTCCGTTACGCTGCCGCCGGCAGCTTCGATCGCAGCCTTGGCACCGGCCGTGGCAGCAATACCCTTCAGGGTGAACGCCTTGGTCACTTCGCCCTTGACGACGACCTTGGCCTTCTTTGCGGTGCTCGGGACCAGCTTGGCAGCACGCAGAGCGGCGAAGTCGATCTCACCGGCCGGCAGCTTGTCCAGCGCGTACAGCAGCACTTCAGCGGTGTCCTTGGCGATCGGCGAACGGAAGCCGATCTTCGGCAGACGACGCTGCATGGGGGTCTGGCCGCCTTCGAAGCCAGCCTTGATCTTGCCGCCACCCTTGCGGGCGAACGAACCCTTGTGGCCGCGGCCGGCAGTCTTGCCCAGGCCCGAGCCGATACCGCGACCGACGCGGGTACGCTCGGTGCGGGCGCCCGGTGCCGGGCTCAGTTCATTGAGACGCAGAGTCATGGTCGATTACTCCTCAACCTGGACGAGGTACTGAACCTTGTTGATCAGGCCGCGCACCTGCGGGCTGTCCTTCAGTTCACGCACATCGTTGAGCTTGTTCAGGCCCAGGGCACGCACCGACAGGCGGTGACGCGACTGGGTGCCACGCAGGCCACGCACCAGGCGGACCTTGACAGTCTTGTTGGACTCATTAGCCATGGTTGAGTTCCTCCACCTTCTTGCCGCGCTTGGCCGCGATGCGGGCCGGCGACTGCGCAGCAGACAGGCCCTTCACGGTGGCACGCACCAGGTTGATCGGGTTGCGCGAACCGGTGGCCTTGGCCAGCACGTTCTTCACGCCAACGGCTTCCAGCACGGCGCGCATGGCACCGCCGGCGATCACACCGGTACCTTCCGAAGCCGGCTGCATGAACACGCGGGCTGCGCCGTGACCATCCTTGATGGTGTGCCACAGGGTACCGTTGTTCAGGTCAACGCTGACCAGGTTCTTGCGGGCCTGTTCCATCGACTTCTGGATGGCGACCGGCACTTCGCGGGCCTTGCCATAACCGAAACCGACCTTGCCTTCGCCGTCGCCGACAACGGTCAGGGCGGTGAAGGTGAACTGGCGGCCACCCTTGACGGTCTTGCTGACGCGGTTGACCGCGACCAGCTTTTCGATCATGCCGTCGTCGATCTTCTCTTCGCGGTTACGGTCGCGATCGCGACCCCGCTGCTGACGCTCTTCTGCCATGTTGATTCCTTGGTTGTTTGGGTATGTACGGCTCGAGGCCGCTTATGGTTGTGGAATGTCGCGTTGTTCCGGTGAACCACTGCAGAAGAGTGGCGCCGTCCCGCCTCACTCAGGCGGGCGAGCAGGCGGGCAGGAGACCACCGGTCCCCTGCCCTTATCCTTTAGAACTGCAGGCCGGCTTCGCGGGCGGCTTCTGCCAGGGCCTTGATGCGGCCGTGGTAGCGGTAGCCCGAACGATCGAAGGCAACCTTCTCGACGCCGGCGGCCTTGGCGCGCTCAGCGACGATACGGCCGACCTTGGCGGCGGCATCGGCGTTCTTGCCGTTCTTCAGGCCTTCCTTGACGTCGGTCTGGGTGGTGTTGGCGGCAGCCAGCACCTTGGAACCGTCGGCGGTGAAGACCTGGGCGTACAGGTGCTGGCCGGTGCGCAGCACCGACAGGCGGGCGACGCCGAGCTCACGGATGTGGGCGCGGGTCGACTTGGCGCGACGCAGGCGGGCGATGTTCTTGTTCATGATGTTTTTCCTTTGAAAGCGGAAGCGCCTAATTAGGCCTTCTTGGCTTCCTTACGGATGATGACTTCGTCGGAGTACTTCACGCCCTTGCCCTTGTACGGCTCCGGCTTGCGGAACGCACGGATCTTGGCGGCAACTTCACCGACGACCTGCTTGTCAGCGCCCTGGACCAGGATCTCGGTCTGGGTCGGGGTGGTGATGGTGATGCCTTCCGGCGCCACGAACACGACCGGGTGCGAGAAGCCCAGGGACAGGCTCAGGTCCTTGCCCTGCATGGCAGCGCGGTAACCCACGCCGACCAGCTCCAGCTTGCGCTCGAAGCCTTCGGACACGCCCTTGACCATGTTGGACAGGATCGCACGCACGGTACCGGTCAGTGCGACCAGCTCGGCGTTCTCGGTGCTCAGGGTGGCAACGCCGTTGTCGACGTTGATGGCAATACCGGCCGGCTTGGCCAGCGACAGGGTGCCCTTCGGGCCCTTGGCGGTGACGCTGTCCGACTGGACGTTCAGTTCAACCTTACCCAGGGTAATCGGCTTCTTGGCTACGCGGGACATAGTTCTACTCCTTTCGCCTTAGGCCACGAAGCACAGGACTTCGCCGCCGACGCCCAGCTGGCGCGCCTGCGCATCAGTCATGATGCCCTTGGAGGTGGAAATGATGGAGATACCCAGGCCGTTCATGACCTTCGGCAGCTCGCTCTTGCCGCGGTACTGGCGCAGGCCCGAACGCGAGAAGCGCTTCAGGGTCGCGATGACCGGCTTGCCTTCGAAATACTTCAGCACGATTTCCAGCTCGGACTTGTTGTTTTCCAGCTGGGTCACGCGCAGGTCGGTGATGTAACCCTCGTCCTTCAGGACCTGGGCGATCGCAACCTTGATCTTGGACGACGGGGCCTTCACCGTCTGCTTGCCTACCGCGGCCGCATTCTTGATGCGGACCAGCAGGTCGGCGATGGGATCAGTCATGCTCATATGAGTACCTTTGAGTGCACCGATATCCGCTTTCGCGAAAATCTGTTGTCTCCTGGAAACGGGCCAGGTCCCTTGATGCAGCGGGCCGGAAGCCCACTCCTACGACCCCGTTTGCGCAGGGCAAGACGCGGGAGTATACGCCAAAAGAGCCCGGCTTGCGCCGGGCTCTTCGGTTTTTTTGCGTCGGGAAAGCTGAATGCCTCCCCTGCCCGGTTCAGGAACCCCCGAAGGGGCTCCTGATCGCAGGGCCGGCTGGGATTACCAGCTGGCCTTGCGCAGACCCGGGACGTCGCCACGCATGGTGGCTTCACGCAGCTTGTTACGGCCGAGGCCGAACTTGCTGTAGACGCCACGCGGACGACCCGACAGCTCGCAACGGTTGCGCTGGCGGCTCGGCGACGAATCGCGCGGCAGCTTGGCCAGCTTGGTTGCGGCGTCGATCTTCTCTTCGTAGGTCGCGTCCACGGAGGACACGATCTTCTTCAGAGCCGCACGCTTTTCAGCGTACTTCTTTGCCAGCTTTTCCCGCTTGATGTCGCGGTTGACCATGGAGGTCTTTGCCATTTCGGTTTCCTCGACAGATCAGTTACGGAACGGGAACTTGAACGCTGCCAGCAGCGCCTTCGCTTCCGCGTCGGTCTTCGCAGTGGTGGTGATGGCGATATCCATACCGCGGATCGCGTCGACGGCGTCGAAGTCGATTTCCGGGAAGATGATCTGCTCCTTCACACCCATGTTGAAGTTGCCGCGGCCGTCGAAGGAACGACCGGAAACACCACGGAAGTCGCGCACGCGCGGCAGCGAGATGTTGATCAGGCGATCCAGGAACTCGTACATCTTGTGGCGACGCAGCGTGGTCTTGCAGCCGATCGGCCAACCATCGCGGATCTTGAACGACGCAACCGACACACGCGACTTGGTGACAACCGGCTTCTGGCCGGAAATCTTGGTCATGTCGCCGACGGCGTTTTCCAGGATCTTCTTGTTGGTGGCCGCTTCGCCGACACCCATGTTCAGGGTGACCTTGACCAGCTTCGGCACTTCCATCGGATTGGTGTAGCCGAACTGCTTCATCAGCGCCGGCACCACTTCGTCCTTGTAGAACTTTTCGAGACGGGAACTCATCTTCTCATTCCTCAGGCGTCGAGCGCCTCACCGCTGGAGCGGAACACACGCAGTTTGCGTCCATCCTCCAGCACCTTGAAGCCAACGCGTTCGCCCTTGCCCGAAGCCGGGTTCAGAACATTCACGTTGGAGATATGGATCGAAGCTTCGCGCTCGACCACGCCGCCGGCAACACCTGCCTGCGGGTTCGGCTTGGTGTGGCGCTTGACGATGTTCACGTTGGCGACGACCACACGGTCGCCGTCGACGCGGACGACTTCGCCCTGCTTGCCCTTGTCCTTGCCAGCGTTGACGACAACCTGGTCGCCCTTCTTGATACGGTTAGCCATGATTATCTCCTGTCGCTCACAGCACTTCGGGAGCGAGCGAGACGATCTTCATGAACTTCTCCGAACGAAGTTCACGGGTCACCGGCCCGAAGATACGGGTACCGATCGGCTCCTGCTTGCTGTTCAGCAGAACGGCAGCGTTGCCGTCGAAGCGGATCAGCGAGCCGTCGGCGCGACGCACACCCTTGCGGGTACGCACCACGACGGCGTCATACACTTCACCCTTCTTGACCTTGCCGCGCGGAATCGCATCCTTCACGGTGACCTTGATGATGTCGCCGATGCCGGCGTAACGGCGCTTGGAACCACCCAGCACCTTGAAGCACATCACCTGCTTGGCACCCGAATTGTCCGCGACGTCAAGGTAGCTCTGCATCTGGATCATGATTCAGACTCCTTATTCAGCCGCACGCGTGATGACTTCCACCACGCGCCAGTTCTTGGTCTTGGACATCGGAGCAATCTCGGTCACGCGGACGACATCGCCTTCCTTGCAGGCGTTGTCGGCATCGTGGGCGTGCAGCTTGGTCGAGCGCTTGATGTACTTGCCGTACAGCGCGTGCTTGACCTGACGCTCAACCAGGACGGTAACCGTCTTGTCCATCTTGTTGCTGACGACACGGCCTTCGACCGTGCGCAGCGTCTTCTTTTCAGTATTGTCGCTCATAGCGGCCATCCTTACTTCGTGCTGCCGAGCAGGGTCTTGACGCGAGCAATCTCGCGACGGACCCGGCGAATGTCGTGGGTCTTCGGCAGCTGGCCGGTGACCTGCTGCATACGGACAGAGAACTGTTCCTTACGCAGGTCGATCAGGTGGGCCTTGAGTTCGTCAGCCGACTTTTCACGGAGAGTTTTGATATCCATCAGCGCACCGTACGGGTCACGAAAGTGGTGGTGACCGAGAGCTTGGCGGCGGCCAGGCGGAACGCCTCGCGAGCCACTTCCTCGGAAACACCCTCGATTTCATAGATCATGCGGCCGGGCTGGATCTGGGCCACCCAGTATTCCACGTTGCCCTTACCAGAACCCATTCGGACTTCGATGGGCTTCTTGGTGATGGGCTTGTCGGGGAACACGCGGATCCACATCTTGCCGCCGCGCTTGACGTAGCGGCTGATCGAGCGGCGGGCCGCTTCGATCTGACGCGCGGTCAGCTGACCGTGTGCGGTTGCCTTCAGGCCGTACTCGCCGAAGCTGACAGCGTTGGCGCTCCAGCTCAGGCCATCGTTACGGCCCTTGTGTACCTTGCGGTACTTGGTTCGCTTGGGTTGCAACATTGTCGTTACCTCGCTTCACGGGCCGGGCGCTGACGGTCACCGCGGTCGCCGCGATCGTGACGATCGTTGCGCGACGGGGTGTCGTCCTGCTTTTCCTGGCCAACCTGGGAGAAATCGAAGACCTCGCCCTTGTAGATCCAGACCTTGATGCCGATGATGCCGTAGGTCGTCTTGGCTTCAGCGAAGCCATAGTCGATGTCGGCACGCAGGGTGTGCAGCGGCACGCGGCCTTCGCGGTACCACTCCGAACGGGCGATTTCTGCACCGTTGAGGCGGCCACCGACGTTGACCTTGATGCCCAGGGCACCCAGGCGCATCGCATTGCCGACCGAGCGCTTCATTGCACGGCGGAACATGATGCGACGCTCCAGCTGCTGGGCGATCGACTCGGCAACGAGCTGCGCGTCCAGTTCCGGCTTGCGCACTTCGGTGACGTTGATGTGCGCCGGGACGCCCATCATCTCGCTCACTTCCTTGCGCAGCTTCTCGATGTCCTCACCGCGCTTGCCGATCACCACGCCCGGACGGGCGGTGTGGATCGTCACGCGAGCGGTCTTGGCCGGACGCTCGATCAGGATCTTGCTGATGCCGGCCTGAGCCAGCTTCTTGCGCAGCATTTCGCGCACTTTCAGGTCGGCTGCCAGGTAACCAGCGAACTCGGCCTTGTTGGCGTACCACTTGGAGTTCCAGTCCTTGGAAATGCCGAGGCGGATACCAATCGGATGAACTTTATGACCCATGGTCTTTTCCTTATCCGCTTACTTGGCGGCGCCCACAACCACAGTGATGTGGCTGGTGCGCTTGAGGATGCGGGTACCGCGGCCTTTCGCCCGCGCCATGAAACGCTTCAGGGTCGGACCTTCATCAACCATGATGGTCTGAACCTTCAGCTCGTCGACGTCGGCGCCCTGGTTGTTCTCGGCATTTGCAATAGCCGACTCCACCACCTTCTTGATCAGGTGGGCAGCCTTCTTGTCCGAGAACTTCAGCAGGTTGACCGCACGCTCGGCCGGCAGACCGCGCACCTGGTCAGCGACCAGACGAGCCTTCTGCGGGGAGATGCGCGCAGTGCGCAGGATGGCTTTCGCTTCCATTGTCATCTCTCCTTACTTGCCCGACTTCTTGTCACCACCGTGACCCTTGAAGGTCCGGGTGATGGCAAATTCGCCGAGCTTGTGGCCGACCATGTTCTCGTTGACGAGAACCGGGATGTGGTTCTTGCCGTTATGCACGGCAATGGTGACGCCTACCATGTCAGGCAGGATCATCGAACGGCGCGACCAGGTCTTGATCGGCTTCTTGCTGCCCGCAGCGGCCTCCACCTTCTTGACGAGGTGGTGATCGACGAACGGGCCCTTCTTGAGTGAACGTGCCATGGTCGATTAGCCCCTACGATCGCGGACGATGAACTGCTGAGTGCGCTTGTTATGGCGCGTCTTGTAACCCTTGGTCGGGACACCCCACGGGGTGACCGGATGCGGGTTACCCTGGCCGGCCTTGGCCTCACCACCACCGTGCGGGTGGTCAACCGGGTTCATGGCAGCACCACGAACGGTCGGGCGGACGCCGCGCCAACGCTTGGCACCGGCCTTGCCCAGCTTTTCCAGGCTGTGCTCGTCGTTGCCGACTTCGCCGATGGTGGCGCAGCACTCGACCGGAACCTTGCGCATTTCACCCGAGCGCAGGCGCAGGGTGGCGTAGATGCCTTCGCGAGCCACCAGCTGCACGGCCGCACCAGCGGCGCGAGCGATCTGAGCGCCCTTGCCCGGCTTCAGTTCGATGCAGTGGATGGTGGTGCCGACCGGGATGTTGCGCAGCGGCAGGGTGTTGCCAGCCTTGATCGGGGCATCCGAACCAGCGATCACCTGATCACCAGCCTTCAGGCCCTTCGGGGCGATGATGTAGCGACGCTCACCGTCGACGTAGCACAGCAGAGCGATGTGGGCGGTGCGGTTCGGATCGTATTCGATGCGTTCCACGCGCGCCGGGATGCCCAGCTTGTTGCGCTTGAAGTCGATGATGCGGTAGTGCTGCTTGGCACCACCACCGACGTGACGCACGGTGATGCGGCCATGGTGGTTACGACCACCCGAGCGGCTCTGCGACTCGACCAGCGCGGCGTGCGGAGCACCCTTGTGCAGGTCGGGAGTGACCACGCGCACGGCCGAACGGCGGCCGGGGGAAGTGGGCTTGAATTTCATCAATGGCATGGGATGTACCTCAGGCCTTGGCCGTTACATCGATCGACTGGCCATCGGCCAGGCGAACGTACGCCTTGCGCCAATCGCCGCGGCGGCCAGCACGGTTACGGAAGGACTTGTTCTTGCCCTTGACGTTGACCACGTTGACGGCTTCGACCTTGACGTCGAACAGCTGCTCAACCGCGGCCTTTACATCGGCCTTGGTGGCTTCGTTCGAAACTTCGAAGACATACTGGTTGGAGAGTTCCTGCAGGCGCGCGGTCTTTTCGGAGACACGCGGGGCACGCAGCACGCTGAAGATTTTTTCGTTGCTGTTCATGCCAGCCACTCCTCGACCTTCTTGACCGCGTCAGCGGTGATGACGACCGTGTCGGCACCCACCAGCGAGACCGGATCCAGACCCTGGACGTCACGCACCTGCACGTACGGCAGATTGCGGGCGGACAGGTACAGGTGCTCGGACGCTTCTTCGGTGACGATCAGCGGGCGCTTGCCCACTTCCAGGCCGGCCAGCTTGGCGATCAGACCCTTCGTGTTGGTCACTTCGACGTCGAAGGACTCCACGATGGTCAGACGGCCCTGACGGTTCAGCTCGGACAGGATCGCGCACATGGCGGCACGGTACTGCTTGCGATTGACCTTCTGCTCGAAGCTGCGCGGCTTGGCCGCGAAGGTGACACCGCCGCCGACGAAGATCGGAGCCGTCAGTGCGCCATGACGCGCGCCGCCGCCCTTCTGCTTCTTCGACTTCTTGGTGGTACCAGCCACTTCAGAGCGAGTCTTCTGTGCCTTGGTGCCGGCGCGACCGGCGTTGCGGTAAGCAACGACGACCTGGTGGACCAGATCTTCGCTGAAATCGCGACCGAACACGGCTTCGGAGACCGAGACCTTGTTGTTGCTACCCGTGATAACGAGTTCCATCGTCATCTCTCCTTATGCCTTGCTCGCCGGACGGACGATCACATCGCCACCCGCCGCGCCCGGAACGGCGCCGCGAACCGCGATCAGACCGCGCTCGACGTCGACCTTGACCACTTCCAGGTTCTGGGTGCTCTGCTGCACCGCGCCCATGTGGCCCGACATCTTCTTGCCCGGGAAAACGCGACCCGGGGTCTGGCGCTGGCCCAGCGAACCCGGCGCGCGATGCGACAGCGAGTTACCGTGGGTTGCATCGCCCATACGGAAGTTGTGGCGCTTGATGGTGCCCTGGAAGCCCTTACCCTTGGTGACACCCTGGACGTCGACGATCTGGCCGACTTCGAAGATGTCCGCCTTGACTTCGCCGCCAACGGCGAAATCGCCGAGCTGCGCGTCTTCAACGCGGAATTCCCACAGGCCACGACCCGCTTCCACCTTCGCCTTGGCGAAGTGGCCGGCTTCCGGCTTGTTGACCAGGGCAGCGCGACGCGCGCCGACGGTCACCTGCACGGCGCTGTAGCCGTCGGTTTCGACGGTCTTGATCTGCGCGATGCGGTTCGGGGTTGCTTCGATCAGGGTCACCGGGATGGAGCGGCCATCTTCAGTGAACACGCGGCTCATGCCAGCCTTGCGGCCCACGAAGCCCAACGAATACTTCTTCGTCATGGTCGTAGTCCTCAGGTCAGCTTGATCTGAACGTCGACGCCGGCAGCCAGTTCGAGCTTCATCAGCGCGTCCACGGTCTTGTCATTCGGGTCAACGATATCGAGCACGCGCTTGTGCGTGCGGGTCTCGTACTGGTCACGCGCGTCCTTGTCGACGTGCGGGGAAACGAGAACGGTGTAACGCTCGATCTTGGTCGGCAGCGGGATCGGGCCACGCACTTGCGCGCCGGTCCGCTTTGCCGTTTCAACGATCTCGCTGGCCGAACGGTCGATCAGACGATGATCGAACGCTTTCAGCCGGATCCGGATCTTTTGGTCCGCCATGGCGGTAGGTTCCTTCGTTAAAAGAGCGACAGACAAAGCCTCTGGGTTGCTTTGTCCCATGAAATTCCTGAATACGGACGGCCCACACTCCTGCAGGCCGCCAAGGTCACTCCATAGACCTCAAAAACGTAGGCAGACCAGTTACCCGGCCTGCCCAGACGTAGAAGCATAATGGCACGCAAGGCAGCTGTCAACAGTCGCCTGTTGACGCCGCCTGAATGGCATTGACCCTTCCTGGTCCGGGGAACACAAGGCACATCCTATGCCTGCTTTCCCATTTGATACGCCCCGATGCCCTACCCAGGCAACATCGGGGCGCAGATACTACCAGATTACTCGATGATCTTCGAGACCACGCCGGCGCCGACGGTACGGCCGCCTTCGCGGATGGCGAAGCGCAGGCCTTCGTCCATTGCCACCGGGTTGATCAGGGTGACGACCATCTTGACGTTGTCACCCGGCATCACCATTTC
>NZ_JCAFUL010000028.1:0-21360 GCF_059371315.1 Stenotrophomonas sp. YJH_SMC_8
CGCACCCACCACGGCAGATCCCGTATCGGTAGCGCCGGGCCATGCCCGGCGAGCGCAGCGGCAGGAGCGGTGCGAACCAAGGTTCGCACCCACCACGGCAGATCCCGTATCGGTAGCGCCGGGCCATGCCCGGCGAGCGCGGCGGCAGGAGCGGTGCGAACCAGGGTTCGCACCCACCAAGGCGGGTCCTGCATCGGTAACGCCGGGCCATGCCCGGCGAGCGCAGCGGCAGGAGCGGTGCGAACCAAGGTTCGCACCCACCAAGGCAGATCCCGCATCGGTAGCGCCGGGCCATGCCCGGCGAGCGCGGCGGCAGGAGCGGTGCGAACCAAGGTTCGCACCCACCAAGGCAGATCCCGCATCGGTAACGCCGGTCCATGCCCGGCGAGCGCAGCGGCAGGAGCGGTTCGAACCAAGGTTCGCACCCACCAAGGCAGATCCCGTATCGGTAGCGCCGGGCCATGCCCGGCGAGCGCGGCGACAGGAGCGGTGCGAACCAGGGTTCGCACCCACCACGGCAGATCCCGTATCGGTAGCGCCGGGCCATGCCCGGCGAGCGCGGCGGCAGGAGCGGTGCGGACCAGGGTTCGCACCCACCACGGCGGGTCCTGAATCAGGAACCCGGCAGGGTCAGAGCCCTCGCCTGCGGCGAGGGATCCGACCCCGATCATGCGACCCCGGATACGGGATCAGCCGCGTCGGCTGGCCCACTGCGCGAGCAGCACTGCCGTGGCCGAGGCCACGTTCAGGCTCTCCACCGCGCCACTGCCGGGGATCGAGACCTGCAGATCGCACTGCCCTGCCAGGTTGCGGTCCATGCCTTCGCCTTCGGCGCCCATCACGTACACCAGCCGCTCCGGCAGGGACGCGCGGAACACGTCATCACCGCCCTCGACCAGGGTTGCGGCTAGGCCGAAACCGGCACTGCGCAGCTGCGCCATCGCCTCTGCGGTCTCCGGCAACTGCACCAGCGGCACCGATTCCGCACCGCCTTCGGCCACGCGTGCGGCAGCACCGGACGGCGCCAGCGTGCTGCCGGCCGGCAGCAGCAGCGCCTTGACACCGAAGTGCGCGGCCGAGCGCAGGATCGCGCCGAAGTTGTGCGGGTTGCCGACACCATCCAGCCACAACGCCAGCGCCGGGCCCTCGCCCAGCTCCGCCAGCCACTGCGCCAGCGGCACCACCGGCGCGCGCAGCACGTCGGCCACCAGGCCTTCGTGATGGGTGGTGGCGGCCAGCTTGTTGAGGTCGCCCTCTTCCACCACGCGATAGCCCACGCGGTTGGCCACGCACCACTTCAGCACCGGCTGCATGCGTGGAATCAGCGCGTCCACCAGGTACAGCTTGCGCAGCGCCTGCGGGCGCTTGGCGAACAGTGCCTGCACGGCGTTCCAGCCATACAGGCGCAGCTCGTCGTTGCCGCGCCCCGGCGGCGGCGGGGTGCCGCCCTCGCGCGGAGGCAGCGGGGTGGCCCGCGGCGGTCGCGACGACGGGCGGCGGGCATTCTTCCAGGGATCATTCACTACGGGACAACTCCAGCTTGCGTTGACGCCAGAAATCGGCGTTCTTGATGCCCAGGGCATCGGGGTCGAAGGTCGGATCGAGACCGAGCTTCTTCTGTCGTTCGTAATCACGCAGGGCCAGCATCGCCGGCTTCTGGATGATGAGGATGGCAATGATGTTCAGCCAGGCCATCAGGCCCACGCCGATGTCACCCAGCGCCCAGGCCAGGGTCGCGTTGTGGAACGCACCGAACACCACCATGCCGATGATGCCCAGGCGCAGCAGCAGCACGGTCAGCGGGCGCTTCTTGTTGTGGTTCACATAGCTGAGGTTGGTCTCGGCCATGTAGTAGTACGCCATGATGGTGGTGAAGGCGAAGAAGAAGATGGCGATCGAGACGAACGCCGAGCCCCAGCCCGGCAACACCGCTTCCACGCCGGCCTGCGCGTAGCCCGCACCTTCCGGAATGCCGGCCAGGCCCTGGAAGATCGGCGCGGCGCCGGGCACCGGCGAGTACACGTTGTAGGTGCCGCTGGCCAGGATCAGGAACGCGGTGGCGGTGCACACCATCATGGTGTCGAAGTAGATGGCGAAGGCCTGCACGTAGCCCTGCTTGGCCGGATGCGAGACTTCCGAGGCGGCCGCCGCATGCGGGCCCGACCCCTGGCCGGCTTCGTTGGCGTAGATGCCGCGCTTGATGCCCCACTCCACCGCCAGGCCCATCATCGCGCCGAATGCGGCGTGGGTGCCGAAGGCGCTCTTGAAGATGATGCCGAACATTTCCGGCACGCGGTCGTAGTTGATGATCATGATGACGATGGCCATCAGGATGAAACCGGCGGCCATGAACGGCACCACCACTTCAGCGAAGTTGGCGATGCGCTTGACGCCGCCGAAGATCACCACGCCCAGCAGCAGGGCCACCACGATGCCGATGCCCAGCTTCAGCGCCTGCACCGACTCCATGCCGAAGGCCTGGCCATCGAGCGGACCGCACAGGGCAGTGCCGCGGCAGGCGTTGATGATGCTGTCGGCGATGGCATTGGCCTGCACGCCCGGCATCAGGAAGCCGGCAGCGATGATCGTGGCGATGGCGAAGGCCAGCGCGTACCACTTCAGGCCCATGGCCTTTTCGATGTAATAGGCCGGGCCACCACGGTAGCGGCCTTCGGCATCCTTGGTCTTGTAGATCTGCGCCAGGGTGCATTCCACGTACGAGGTGGACGCGCCGAGGAAGCCCATCACCCACATCCAGAAGATCGCACCGGGGCCGCCGAAGGCGATGGCGGTGGCCACGCCGGCGATGTTGCCGATGCCCATGCGACCGGCCATCGACATGGCCAGGGCCTGGAACGAGGACACGCCGGCGTCGGACTTCTCACCCTTGACGGTGAGGCGGCACATCTCGACGAAACCCCGGATCTGCATGAAGCGGGTGCGCAGGCTGAAGAACAGGCCGGCGGCCAGGCACATGAAGATCAGTGCCTTGCTCCAGATGATGCTGTTGATGAAATGTACGGTAGCTTCCACGCGCGCTCTCTCCAGTCGGCGGGTTGTAAGGACGTCCCGTCGGCTGGAGGGGACCGGTCGATTCTCCCTGATCGAAGGCCGCTGCGGTAGCGGCAGAAGGAACGGGGGAGGCAGGCGGCCTCGGAAGGGCCGGAACAGCGGCGGTAGAGTCGACTGTCAGTCGACTGCTCTCCTTCAAGCTGCGGAAAAACCCGCGCTGCGCGCGATGGTCGACTGACAGTCGACTCTACCCCTCCCCCTCCCCGGCTGCTCAGGGCAGCTGGGTGCGTACCCGGGCGAAGCGGCGCAGGTCGTGCAGCTCGCCGCGCTTGTAGATCGCACAGCGGTCCACGCCCTCTTCCTGGAAACCGTTCTTTTCCAGCACCCGTGCCGAGCCGAGGTTGAAGTCGACCACCCCGGCCTGCAGCCTGAACAGGCGCAGCTCGTCCATCACCCAAGGGGCGAACAGGCCGACCACGCGGGTCATCAGGCCCTGGCCCCAGTGGGCCTGGCCCAGCCAGTACCCGAGTTCAGCCATATGACCGCGCTCGGCACTGCCCTGCTGGGCGCCGACGCTGCCGCAGGCGTGGCCATCAATCTCGATGGCCAGATTCAGGGTACCCGGCGTGAGCACGCGGCCGGCGAGGAAGGCTTCGCCATCGGCCCGCGTGTACGGGTACGGGAAGCGGTCGCGCAGGCCGCGCGATACGTCGGGGTCGTTGGCGTGGCGCAGCAGTGATTCGAGGTCGTCGGGGTGCCAGGGGCGCAGTCGGAAGCCATGGCCGTCGAGGACTGGGGTCAGAGCCCTTTCCCGTTGGGAAAGGGATCCGCCCCCTGATCCGCCCCCGTCGGCGCGAGGGTCAGGCATGCCCACCCACCGAGGGCGATTCGGCTTCCTGCTTCTCCAGCTCGCGCTTCACCGCTTCCGGCGAGCGGGTGTACGGGGCCAGCCGCGCGTAGAACGCCGGCACCACGAACAGCGACAGGAACGTCGAGAGGGTCACGCCGAAGATGATCACGATGCCGATGGTGCCACGGCTGGCCGAGCCGGGGCCACCGGCCACCACCAGCGGGATCGCGCCGACCACGGTGGCAATCGAAGTCATCAGGATCGGGCGCAGGCGCACCATCGCCGATTCGATGATCGCCTCGCGCACCGTGCGACCGTCGTCGCGCAGCTGGTTGGCGAATTCGACGATGAGGATGCCGTTCTTTGCCGCCAGGCCGACCAGCATCACGATGCCGATCTGGCTGAAAAGATTCACCGTGCCCCCGCTTACCCACAGGCCGACCAGCGCGCCGAGCACGCCCAGCGGCACGGTCAGCATGATGGTGAGCGGGTGGATGAAGCTTTCGAACTGTGCGGCCAGTACCAGGTACACCACCAGCAGGGCCATGGCGAAGGTCAGCAGCACTGCGCCACCGGCACTCTGGTACTCGCGCGATTCGCCCTTCCAGTTCACCTGCGCGTACTGCGGCAGCTCCTCACGGGCCACGTTCTGCGCCCAGGCGATGGCCTCGCCCAGCGGATAGCCCGGCGCCAGGCCGGCGGTGATGGTGATCGAGCGCAGGCGGTTGAAGCGGTTCAGGGTGCCTGCCTCGGCCACTTCACTGAGCGTGACCAGGTTGGACAGCGGCACCAGTTCGCCGGAGGTGGCACGCACGCGGATCGCGGCCAGGTCGGCCGGGCTGGCACGGCCATCGCGACCGGCCTGGACCAGCACGTCGTACTCCTCGCCGTTGTCGACGAAGGTGGTGACGCGACGCGAACCCATCATGGTTTCCAGCGCCGAACCGATCGCGGTGACCGGCACGCCGAGATCCGCCGCACGCTGGCGGTCGATGTTCACCCGCATCTGCGGCCGGGTTTCCTTGTAGTCCGAATCCGGGCCGACCAGGCCGGGATTGTCGGCCATGCGCAGCAGGATGCGGTCGCGCCACTGGGCGATTTCCGCGTACTCCGGCCCGCCCAGCACGATCTGGAAGGGCTGGCCGCCACTGCGCACCAGGCCGCCACCGACCTGGGTACGCACGCGCACGCCGCGCATGGTATCGAGTTCCTTCTGCAGTGCGTTGGCCACATCCGGGGTGGCCTCGCTGCGCTGGCGCCACGGCTGCAGGAAGATGCTGACGCGGCCGGTGTGCATTTCCTCGCTGGCGCCCCAACCGCCGGGCACGCGCGGGTTGGCACGCACGATCGGCTTGTCCGGGCCGACGTGCGGGGCCAGCAGCGCTTCCACCTGCTGTACCTGCTGCACGGTGTAGTCGTAGCCGGCGCCTTCCGGGCCGTCGATCATGATCTGGAACGAACCGCGGTCTTCGGCCGGCGCCAGCTCCGACGGCAGCAGTTTCAGCAGGCCCCAGCTGGCGGCCAGCGCGGCCACCATCACCAGCAGGTAGATCCAGGTGCGGTCGACATGGTGGTCGAGCACACGGCCATAGCCCGAGGCCAGGCGTTCCAGGTTGCGGTTGATGAAGCCATGCAGGCCGCGCGGCGCCTGTCCGGTATGCGGCTTGAGCAGCTTGGAGGCCATCATCGGCGTCAGCGTCAGCGCCACGAACGCGGACAACGCCACCGCTGCCGCCAGCGCCACCGCCAGTTCGCGGAACAGGCGGCCGGTATTGCCTTCCAGGAAACCGACCGGCAGGAACACCGCCACCAGCACGGCCGTGGTGGCGATCACCGCGAAGGCCACCTGGGTAGTCCCGCGCTTGGAGGCCACCAGTGGGGGCTCGCCCAGGTCGATGCGGCGCTGCACGTTCTCCACCACCACGATCGCATCGTCCACCACCAGGCCGATGCACAGCACCAGGGCAAGCAGGGTCAGCAGGTTGATCGAGAAGTCGAACGCATACAGTGCGATGAAGGCGGCCACCAGGCAGACCGGCACGGTCACCGCTGGAATCAATGCGGCACGGAAGCTGCCGAGGAACAGCCAGATCACCGCCAGCACCAGGATCATCGCCTCCACCAGCGTGGCGTAGACGCGATCCACGGCGGCTTCGATGAAGGTGGTGTTGTCGAACGCCACGAAGATCTGCGTGCCCTTGGGCAGCGACAGCGCAACGCGTTCGGCTTCGGCACGCGCGGTGCGCGCCACGTCCAGCGAGTTGGCGGTGGAGGTCTTGACGATGCCCAGGCCGATGCCGGGCTCGCCGTTGCTGCGGTAGTACGCGCGACGCTCGGCCGAGGCCAGTTCGATCTTCGCCACGTCGCCCATGCGCACCACATAGCCATCGCGGCCCTTGCCCAGCGGGATGGTGGCGAAGTCTTCGGGCTTGATGTAGTTGCGCTCCACGCGCAGGGTGAAATCGCGGTCGGTCGACTCGATGCGGCCGGCCGGCAGTTCCACGTTCTCGTTGCGCAGTGCGGCTTCCACATCGCCGGTGGTCAGCCCGCGCGCGGCCAGCTGGTCACGGTCCAGCCAGATGCGCATCGCATAGCGCTGGCGACCGCCAATGCGGACCTGGGCCACGCCATCGAGGCTGGAGAAGCGGTCGACCACATAACGGTCGGCGTAATCGCTCAGCTCCAGCGTGTCCATGGTCGAGGAGACCATGTTGAACCAGATGATCGGGTCGGCATCGCTTTCGACCTTGGCGATTTCCGGCGGGCGCGCTTCTTCCGGCATGCGGTCGGCGACGCGGCTGACCGCATCGCGCACGTCGTTGGCCGCCGCTTCGATATCGCGGTTGGAAGTGAACTCGATGCTGACCTGCGAGCGGCCGTTGGTGCTGCGCGCGTTGATGGTATCGATGCCTTCGATGCCGGCCAATGCATCTTCCAGCACCTGGGTAATGCGGCTTTCGATGACGGCCGCCGAGGCGCCGGTGTAGTCCACCGACACCGAGACGATCGGTGGATCGATGGCGGGCAGTTCACGCAGTGTCAGGCGGGTGAAGGACATCACGCCCAGTACCAGCAACAGCAGGCTCATCACCACGGCGAACACCGGCCGCTGGATGGAGATGTCGGACAGCTTCATCCGCCGTGGCCCTCGGCCGCCACCGGTGCCGGCGCATCAGCCGGCTTCGCACCGCTGGCCGGTGCCGCATCCTTGGCCGCGACTTTCAGGCCCGGGCGCAGCTTGCCGGTGCCATCGACCACGATGCGCTGGCCGGCGTCCAGGCCCTGCTTGATCTCGACCACGCCGGCACGGCGCGCACCGGTCACCACGTCCACGCGCTCGACGCTGTCGTCGTTCCTGATGCGGTACACGAAGGTATCTCGGCCCACCTGCACCACGGCGATTTCCGGCACCACCAGCGCCGGGCGCTCGGGACGGAACAGGCGCACGTCCAGCAGCATGCCCGGGCGCAGCGCGTGGTCACCGTTGGCGAAGTCGGCACGCACGGTCACCGCGCGGGTAGCCGGATCGATGCGCGCATCGATGGTGCTGACCACGCCTTCGAAGCTGCGGCCCGGCCACGCCACGCTGGTGGCGCTCACCTTGTCACCGACGCCCAGTGCGGCCAGTTCCACTTCCGGCACCTGGAAATCGATGTGCATATGTTCGATGTCATCGAGCGTGGCGATCACCGTGGTCGGCGTCAGCAGCGTGCCCGGGCTGACCTGGCGGATGCCGAGCACGCCGGCGAACGGCGCGCGCACGCGGCGGTCACCGATGTCCGACTGCATCTGCGCCACGCGCGCCTCGGCGGCATCGCGGATCGACTTCTGCGTATCCAGCGTGGCGCTGGAGACCAGCCGCTGCGTGGCCAGCTCGCGTTGGCGCTTGTACAGCTGGTCGGCCTCGTGGAAGGTGGCCTGCGCCTGCACCAGCGCCGCTTCCTGGGCCTGCCCGCGCAGGGTCACGATCGGTGCTCCGGCGGCGATGTGCTGGCCACTTTCGAAATGCACCTTCTCGACGATTTCGCTGACCTTGGCGGTGACGCTGATCGACTCGCGCGCCTTGGCCGTGCCCAGCGCCTGCAGGGTGTCATTCCACTGCGTGGGCTGCACCACCTGCGCCGTGACCGGCACCGCTTCGCCCTGCCGACGTGCGGCGGCCTCCTGTTTGCCTGCGCACCCGGCCAGCACGGCCAGGCTGAGGCCAAGGGCCAGGGTCGAAGCGATACGAGCCAACATGAACGGTCCTGATTGATCCACGGCCGCCGAGTGTAGGCAAGGGCCCGCAAAAGCGGTATGTGCCAAGCGTTTACCGGCGTGGAACCGAAGCCGTGATAGCGCCTTGAACCCGTTCCGTGCAAGGCTGCCCATGGCGGTGTCGGCGTGTGTCGGGGTGTATCCAGCCGTGCAACGCAGGCGTTGCCATCGTAGAGTCGAAGCTGCCCGACGGAGGGCGTTGGGCAGGGGGCGGATCCTGGCGGGGATCCGGCCCCGTTTTTTTTTGCCCGGCAGCAACGCCGGGCATGGCCTGGCGCTACCGTTCCGCACGCTGGTCAATACCGGTAGTTCACCTTCATCCACAGGCTGCGCCCGGGCTCGTTGATGCGCACCGGATCGGCCGGGAAGCCGAAGTCGGCGCTGCCGGCCAGGTTCAGGTGCTCGCTGTAGGCGCGATCGAACAGATTGTCGACCCCCGCGCTGAGCTGCAGCTGCGAACTGAAACGGTACGCCGCATTGAGCGCGAACGTGGCGAAACCGGCACTCGGCCCGAGGTCCTGGGCGACCACGTTGCCCTGCCCGTCGGCCACGCGGTGCTGGTGGGTCACCGCACGCAGCAGTGCCCCGGCACTCCAGCGCTGGCCTTCCCAGTTCGCACTCAGGCGCGCTTCCAGCGGCGGCATCTGCGGCAGCGGACGCTGCTGGTCGCGGTTCTCGCCCCAGGCGTAAGCCAGCGTGCCCCCCAGTTTCCATTGCTCGGCCACATTCACTTCCAGCCCCGCCTCGGCACCGGCGATGCGCGCATCGATGTTGCTGGCCTGGCTCATGCCCATCATGCCGCTGCCGTGATAGGTGAACAGGATGTAGTCCTGGATCTGCCCGGCGTAGGCCGAGACCCAGGCCTGCACGCGTGGGCCCTTGTACTGCAGGCCGACGTCGAGCTGGGTGGTGCGCTCCGGCTGGATGCCGGCAAACGCGTTCGGTGCACCGGCCGGACCGTGATCGGGCGAGAACAGCTCCCAGTAATCGGGCATGCGCTGGCTGTGGCCGAGACCGGCATACCAGGTCAGGCCGTCGGCCAGATCCTGCTCGTAGCGCAGGAAACCACTGCCCAGCCATTCCTTGCGACGCTGGCCTGCGGTCGGATTGGGCATGTTCCCCATCATGCCGCGGATCGACTGCCGCTCATCGCGGACGCTGGCGCGATCGATGCGCAGGCCACTGATCCAGCGCTGGTCGGTGCCGGCGCCCAGGGTCAGTTCGCTGAACACGCCATAGCGACGGAAGTTGGCATCGGTCTCCCACGTCGCCTGGCGGTAGGTGTCGCGGCCCATGCCCATGCGGCCGCGGTGGCGGCTGTCTTCGCCATCCACACCCGCCACCAGCTGCACGTCCTGCCAACGCCACTCGGAACTGGCCCGGCCGCCCTGGGTACGGCGGTCCACGTTCGAGGCCATCGGCATCGGCATCATGCTGTTGGGATTCGGCGTGCGCAGCGTGTAGTTGTCCATCACGTGGTCGGCTTCGTTGTAGTACACGTTGGCCTGCACCGTGTCCCACGCACCCGGCAGGTTGCGCTTCTCGAAGCGTGCCGCGTAACTGGTGCGCTCGAACGCGGCGCCGTCCATGCCGCGCCCGGCATAACGCGCGATCGCATCGCCGGCACCGGCGGAGATTTCCAGCAGCGTATCGGCGTCCGGCGTCCAGCCGATCGCCACATCACCGTTCCACTTGCGCCACTTCGACGGCACCACGTCACCGTGGCCATCCTTGTAGTCATCGGCTTCGGAACGGTTGCCGCTGGCACGCACGTAGCCGGTCGGGTTGCCCAGGGTCAGGTCCAGTACCTGGTCGTTACGGTTGCGCGAACCGACCAGCGCACTGGCATCGGCACGCACGCCCGGCTCCTCGAAGCGCGGCGTGTCGCGCTCGAAGCGCACGGTGCCGGCCGACGCACCTGCGCCCCAGCGCACGCTCTGCGGGCCCTTGATGATGGTCAGGCGGTCGAAACTCTCCGGGGCGATGTAGGACAGCGGATTGTCCATGCGCGACGGGCAGGCACCGATCAGGTTGCCGTCGTTGCTGAGGATGTTCAGGCGCGAACCGAACATGCCGCGCAGCACCGGGTCGCCATTGGTGCCGCCGTTGCGGATGGCGGAGAAGCCGGGAACGGTTTTCAGGTAATCGGCACCATCACTGGCCGGCACCGGCTGCCGCGGCAGGCGCGGATCGGTCACCCAGTGCAGCGGCGAGGACGGTGCGGCGGCGGTGACCACCATCGTGTCGAGGGTGCGCGCTTCTTCGGCGGGCGCAGCGTGGGCCAGTGACATGGCCACGGCCAAGCCAAGGGCAACCGGCAGGCGCGCGCAGGCGCCCGCGGGGCGGGAAGTCATTTTCATCGGAACAGCTCCAGGGTACGCACACGCGCACGGCGCCCGATCAGGCGTCGTGCGGCAGATTCATGGGGATATCAGCGGACGATGGAGACGCGTGGTGGCCCACGTGCCGCATGTGCTGGCCAGTGCAGCGCGGGCAGCACCTGCTGCGACCACGGGAACACCAGGCGCGGCCGCCACATCAACGGCAACAGCAGCACCAGCACCGCCAGCCACGGCAGCAGGCGCATGGCCAGCACGCAGTACTCGCAGGCTTCGCCGTGCATGGCGTGGGGATCGGCGGGGTGGTTGGGCGCTGCCGGCGCAGCGCCATGCTGATCGTGCCCGGCCATGGCCATGTCGTGCATGTCATGGCCCATGGCCGCGTGGTCCATGCCCGCCATTGCGGCGTGCTCCATCGGCTGCGCCTGCAGCGCGCGGCTGACCAGTGGCGCAAGCACCATCAGCAGCGTCGCCAGGATGGCAAGCTGGAGCAGAAGGTGTTGCGGGCGGGACAAGCGGGTCACCCCGCTAGTGTAGATCCGGGTCCAGGGTTACCCGTGCGACGAACCGTCGCAGGAGGAGGTTTGTCGGCAGGGCTTGCAGCCCTGCACCTGCCGAATCAACGTCAACGTCAACGTCAAAAGCGGGCAATCCGTGGGATGGCGGGGTGGGTCCGGTTGCGGGAGACGCCGTAAACCCATCCATGGGGGCTTGGCCGCGGCATCCATGCCGCGGACACTCCCGCAACCGGACCCACCCCGCCTTCGACAGTTTTGCGCGATCTGTCGGAACGACTCTCGGGGTCAGATCCGTTTTCCGAAGGAAAACGGATCTGACCCCAGATGTATTTCGATATCTGGAAGATTTCATCCACGCATGGCGTGGATCTACCGTGTCGACCAAGGTCGACACCTACCAACAGCCGCCGGAATCTGTCAGAGGTGGGGCGGTGTCGGAGTGCGGGGTGTCAGCCGCATGGGCCCGAGGCATGCCTCGGGCGGGTTGGGCAGGACGCCCAACCCCGGTCTTGCCGTGTGCGCAGGAATGCGCACGCGAGCAAGCGGCTGCCAAGCCACCAGGGACGGGTTTACGGCGTCCCCGCACTCCGACACCGCCCCGCCAACCCACGGAATGCACGCTTCTGCTGTTGCTGTTGCTGTTGCTTGAATGTCGTAGTGGGTGCAGGGCTGCAAGCCCTGCTCGACCAACCTCACACCGTGATGGTCTGGGTCAGGGATTCCCAGGTCGGTGGCACCGGCCAGGCAGCGGCCTGGTTGCCATCCAGGACTCTTCGCAGATCGCGCGGATCAATCTGCGGGGCCAGCACATGCACCAGCTCCAGCGCGTAATCACGCAGCACCCGGTCGCGCGGCAGCACCGCCCAGGCGATGCACTCGCTGATCGGATCCGGCGCCGGCCACGATCTCAGGTCTTCGTCGTTGGAACTGACCGCCATCTCGGCCAGCAGGCCTACGCCCAGCCCCGTACGCACGTAGGTCTTGATCAGGTCGGCATCGAGCGCGGTCAGCGCCAGGTCCGGCACCAGCCCGTTGGCGGCGAAGGCGCGCTGCAGCGACGAGTTCGGCCGGGTCGAGGATTCATAGCTGATCAGCGGCTGGCGGGCCAGCGCGGCCAGGTCCGGTGCACGACCGGCGCGATCCAGTGGATGGCCCTTCGGAACCACCACCAGCCGTCGCCAGCGGAACAGCGGCACCGCGATGCCATCGGTGGGTTCGCCACCGGCGGTGCTGATGATCGCGATATCGGCATCACCCTGGTTCAGGCGGTCCAGTGCGTCGGCTTCGCCGGCCTGCTGCAGGTGCACGCTCACCTGCGGGTAGGCCTGCTTGATGGCCGCCACCGCCGGCGGCAGCACGAAGCGTGCCTGGGTATGGGTGGTGGTCAGGATCAGCTGGCCCTGGCTCTCGCGGCGCTGGTTGGCAGCGTAGGTGCGGATGTTGTTGGCCTCGGACAGCACCGCGCGGGCGCGGGCGATGACCTCGGTGCCGGCCGGGGTGACCGACTCCAGGCTGCGGCCCTTGCGCACGAACAACAGGAAGCCGAGCTCGTCCTCCAGCTGCTTGAGCTGCTTGGACAGGCCAGGCTGGGTGGCGTGCACGCGCGAAGCGGCCAGCGTGATGTTCAGCTCGGCGTCGGCGATGGCAACCAGGTAGCGCAGCTGGGTCAGCGTCATGGGAGGCGGGCGGCGTGGGGCGGAGGTCCACTCTAGGGTCAATTGCCGTCACCAGCTTATAACCAAAGGTTGTTTAAGAAAGGTATCTGGTCATTTCCGGGCGTCATATGCCGGCGCTACGGTCAGCCGGCAGCCGCTGGCCTGAACAGCCAGCCCTCCCCCTTCGCCCGCCGAAGCCCGGCGCGGCCCCGTTTCCGGAGCGCTTCCATGGCCCTGTACGACTCCATCCTCGATACCGTCGGCAACACCCCCATCGTCAAGCTGCAGCGCCTGGCGCCGCCGCAGGTCAGCCTCTACGCCAAGGTCGAGTCGTTCAACCCGGGCGGCTCGGTGAAAGACCGCCTGGCGCTGGCGATCATCCTCGACGCCGAAGCGCGCGGCGTGCTCAAGCCGGGCGACACGATCGTCGAGGCCACCTCGGGCAACACCGGCGTGGCGCTGGCGATGGTTGCCGCCGCGCGCGGCTACAAGTTCGTGGCGACCATGGTCGAGACCTTCTCGGTGGAACGCCGCAAGCTGATGCGCGCGTATGGCGCGAAGGTGATCCTGACCCCGGCCGCCGAACGCGGCAGCGGCATGGTGCGCAAGGCGCGCGAACTGGCCGAACAGCATGGCTGGTTCCTGGCCAGCCAGTTCGCCAACCCGGCCAATCCGGCGTATCACCGCAACACCACCGCCGCCGAAATCCTGCGCGATTTCGCCGGCAAGCGGCTGGACTACTTCGTCAGCGGCTGGGGCACCGGCGGCACGCTCACCGGCGTGGGTGAAGTACTGAAGGTCGCGCGCCCGCAGACCCGCATCATCGCCACCGAGCCGGCCGGCGCCGCACTGCTGAAGGGCGATGACTGGAAGCCGCACAAGATCCAGGGCTGGACCCCGGACTTCGTGCCGGACGTGCTCAACCGCGATGTGGTGGATGAACTGGTCTCGGTGGACGACGACCGCGCCATCGCCACCGCGCGCCGGCTGGCGGCAGAGGAAGGCATCTTCGTCGGCATCTCCGCCGGCGCCACCGTGGCCAGTGCCCTGGACGTGGCCGCACGTGCCGAACCGGGTTCAGTGATTCTGGCCATGCTGCCGGACACCGGTGAACGCTACTTCTCCACGCCGCTGTTTGCCGATGTGAACGAAGGCTCCGACGACGAGTGGCTGGCCGGCCTGCCGTGATGCGATCCGCCGGGCATGGCCCGGCGCTACCAACGTGCGACTGCGGGTAGCGCCGGGCCGTGCCCGGCGTGCGCCCTGCTTCAGCCTGCGTGAAGGCGTCGCCCGCCATCGTGCGTGAAGGCCGTCGGATCGCAGCGCGTGAGACGGTCATGACGCAGTATCGATGCCCTGTCCCCTACCGTGGGAACAGCCGGCGCAGATGCTGCGCGGATCACCTCACAGGCAGGAGACGGACGCATGAAGATCGAAGTTTGGCAGGGCGACATCACGACCCTGGCGGTGGATGCGATCGTCAACGCGGCCAACGAAACACTGCTCGGTGGTGGCGGTGTCGACGGCGCGATCCATCGCGCAGCCGGCCCCGCATTGCTGGCCGAATGCGAGCGGCTGCCGGAGCTGCGCCCGGGCGTTCGTTGCCCGACCGGCGAAGTGCGCGCCACCGGCGCCCATGCGCTGCCGGCACACCACGTACTGCACACGGTCGGCCCGGTCTGGCACGACGGCCAGCGCGATGAACCGGCACTGCTGGCCAACTGCTACTGGAAATCGCTGCAGCTTGCCGAGTCGCTGGGCGTACAGTCGATCGCGTTCCCGGCCATCAGTTGCGGCGTGTATGGCTATCCGCTGTACCAGGCTGCACAGATCGCGGTGACGGAAACGCTGGCATGGCAGCGCAGCCACGCGCAACCGATGCGCATCGTGCTGGTCGCGTTCAACACGGCCACCGCCAAGGCCTACCAGCAGGCGCTGGCCGCCGCCGGCCAGACCACGGAAAGCGAGCCTCGCGGCGCGATGCTGCCGCCGCTCGGCGATGCAGGCCTTGCCGCCGCGCATTGAAACGCGACACAGCATGGAAAAGAAAAGGCCGGGCATTGCCCGGCCTTTTCCGTTGCACCGTTGATGTCATCCACGCATGGCGTGGATCACGCTCAACGGCTGGCAGCTTCCACCGCAGCAGCGTCATCGGCCACGGCGGCTGCAGCGTCGGCAGCAGCGCGGGCCGCGGAGGCGGCAGCACCGTCAGCGCTGGCACCATCCACCTGCACGCGCACTTCCACCATGCCTGCGCCATTGTTCAGGCTGGACACGTCGACGGTGTAATGGCCGGCCGGCAGGGTCTCCTCCAGGCGCGAGTTGGTACCGTTGCCACCGTCGTCGTCGGTCAGCTCGACATCGCCACCGACCACGCGCAGCACGGTATCGACCTGGCTGGAGATCGCATCCAGGCGCACGTCGGCGGGACGATCCAGCGTCAGCAGGAAGCGGCGACGGCCTTCGTTGTCCAGCATGGTGTACACGCTGCCCGACTTCGGCAGGGCGGTACCATCGCGCTCGACCAGATTCCCCGGCAGTTCGATGCGGGTGGCAGACAGGGTGAACATGCCATTGACACCGCTGCCGAGGCCGCGCGCGGTCAGGGTGTACTTGCCCGGCTTCAGCGACAGGGTCAGCCGCGAGTTGGTGCTGTCGTTGCCATCGTCGTTTTCGGCTTCAACGCCCTGGCCCGACAGCTTCAGCACCGGATCGAAGACGTCCGACACCAGGCGGATTTCGTACAGGCCGGCCTTGTCCACCTGCAGGGTGTAGTCCTGCGAGTCACTGGCCAGCATGTCCACGATTTCGCCACTGCCCGCCAACGGCTTGCCGTCGTAGGGTTTCAGCTTCTCGGCGCGCAGGCGATACGGACCAAAGGCGGTCGGGCCATCGGCATTGACCGCCACCTGGTAGGTGCCGCCGCCGTTGGCACGGAACGCCAGCGAGACGTCGCCTTCGCGTTCGTAACCGGTGTTGCTGGTGGAAACGAGGCTGCCGTTGTTGAACACGGCGATCGAGCCGCTGAGGGCACCGGTGAGCTTCAGGCCGACCAGATCCTTGTCTTCCAGCTTGATCTGGTAGAGCTGGTGATGGCTGCCGTCGTTGAAGTTGATGCCGCTGCGCGAGGTGATCTCGCCGGACACCGGCTTGTCGAAATCGAGCGACGCGGCCTTGCCTGCGTCACCACTGCCGCCGATGCGGTTGCAACCGCCGGCGACCAGGACCGCGGCAACGGTCAGTGTGAGTGCTGCCAAACGCATGTTGTTTCTCCTTGGCCTTCCATGTAGTTCCCGCGTGCCGGCCGGGCGCGCGGGGCCGGAAACGATACCCGCAAAAGCAAACGCCGGCGTGATGCCGGCGTTACCCTGTTCATCCAGCGATGGGACGGATCAACCGTTCCACTTGCCCAGCGCGGCCAGGCCGTTGTCCTTGGCGCGCTCGTACACGGTCTTCTGGGCAGCGGCGTAGTTGCCCTTCATGTCCTTGGCCCACAGCTTCAGCGCGGCCTGCTGCATGGCGCGGCCGTAGGAGAAGCTCAGCGGCCACGGCAGGTTGCCCAGCTGGTTCATCGCGTTCAGGTGCTCGGTCGACTGTTCGTCGCTCTGGCCACCGGACAGGAACACCACGCCTGGCAGGATCGCCGGCACGGTGCTCTTCAGGCACATCACGGTCGACTCGGCCACTTCCTCGACGTCGGCCTGCTCATCGCAGTTCTTGCCGGAGATGACCATCGACGCCTTCAGGATGGTGCCTTCCAGCAGCACGTTCTGCTGGTACAGCGCGTCGAACAGCGAACGCAGGGTGGCTTCGGTGACTTCGTAGCAGGTCTCGATGTCGTGGTCGCCGTCCATGATCACTTCCGGCTCGACCATCGGCACCAGGCCGCATTCCTGGCACAGGGCGGCGTAACGGGCCAGCGCATGCGCGTTGGACTCGATGCAGGTGCCCGACGGAATGCTCTCGCCGATGTTGATGACCGCACGCCACTTGGCGAAGCGCGCGCCCAGCTTGTAGTACTCCTGCAGGCGCTCGCGCAGGCCGTCCAGGCCTTCGGTGACCAGCTCGCCCGGGCAGCCGGCCAGCGGGTGCGCACCCTTGTCCACCTTGATGCCCGGAATCATGCCGTGGTCGGCCATGTACTTGGCGAACGGCACGCCGTCCTTGGTCGACTGGCGGATGGTTTCGTCGTACAGGATGGCGCCGGAAATGTGCTCGTTGAGCTTCGGCGTGGTCAGCAGCAGCTCGCGGTAGGCACGACGGTTCTCCTCGGTGTTCTCGATACCGACGCCGGCGAAACGCTTGGCGATGGTAGCGGTGGATTCGTCGATCGCGATGATGCCCTTGCCCGGGGCGACCATGGCCTGGGCGGTTTCGGCCAGCTGTTCGATGCTCATGTATTTCCTGTGGCGGGTGCGGGAAAAACGTAAGTATAGCCCCGCTGCCCGTTGCCCCGGTGTCGAGGTCAGGATGGAAACGATTCCACGTCTGCGCAGGACAAAGGATGTCCTGCGGCATGGGGTCAGAGCCCCTTCGGGGATCTGACCCTGGGGTCGGATCCGCAACGCGGCTCCGACCCCGGGCCAACACTCCTTACAGATCGCCGAGGCCGCTGGCGCGGCCATCTTCACCCACTTCCAGCAGGCGCAGGGTGTTGGTCGCGCCCAGGGTTTCCATATGTTCACCGCTGGTGAACACGACGCGGTCGCCGGCCTGCAGCAGTTCGGCTTCGACCAGCAGGCGGATGCTGCCCCGCGCGGCTTCGCGCGGGGTCAGGCCACGGCTGTCGAAGTTGATCGGGTAGACATCGCGCATCAGCGCCATCTGACGACGTGCGCCGTCATGGCGGGTGACCGCGAACACCGGCGCCTTGGCACGGAAACGCGACAGGTAACGCGCAGTGCCACCGGATTCGGTCATCGCCACGATCGCGCGCACGCCCACGTGCTGGGACAGGAACATGGTGGCCATGGCAATGGCCTGGTCGGCGCGTTCCAGGTTGCGCGGCGAAGCGTTGAAGTCGGTTTCGGTCTGGAACTGGCGCTCGGCCCCCAGGCAGATGCGCGCCATCGCTTCGACGGCTTTGACCGGCCAGGCACCGGCAGCGGTCTCGGCCGACAGCATCACCGCATCGGTGCCGTCGATGACCGAGTTGGCCACGTCCAGCACTTCGGCACGGGTCGGAATCGGGCTTTCCACCATCGACTGCAGCATCTGCGTGGCGGTGATCACCACCTTGTTCTGCGCCAGCGAGGCCTTGATGATCTTCTTCTGCAGGCCCGGCAGTTCGGCATCGCCGATTTCCACGCCAAGGTCGCCACGGGCCACCATCACCACGTCGCTGGCCTCGACGATTTCTTCCAGGTTCTCGATGGCCTCGGTGCGCTCGATCTTCGACACCAGCGCGGCGTCGCAACCGTGCGAGCGGGCGATGTCGCGCGCGTCGTTCATGTCCTGCGCGTTGCGGCAGAACGACACGGCGATGAAGTCGACGCCGATCTTGGCGACGATGCCGATCAGCTCCTTGTCACGCTCGGTCAGCGCGCCCAGCGACAGGCCGCCACCCTGCTTGTTCAGGCCCTTGCGGTCGGACAGCACGCCGTCGTTGAGCACGGTGTTGATGATGCGTTCGCCCTGCACCTCGACCACCTGCAGCTGCATCAGGCCGTCGTCGAGCAGCAGCACGTCACCCGGACCGACGTCCTGCGGCAGGCCGAGGTAGCTGACACCCACCTGGGTGGCATCACCCGGGCCGGCGTTGGTGCTGGCGATCAGGTCGAAGCGGTTGCCCGCCTTCAGTTGCACCTTGCCTTCGGCGAAGCGCTCGATGCGGATCTTCGGGCCCGGCAGGTCGGCCAGGATGCCCACTTCCACGCCCACGCGGGCGGCGGCGGCACGCACTTCGGCGGCACGCTTGGCCTGGCCGGAAGGATCACCATGGCTGAAGTTGAGGCGCACCACGTTGACGCCGGCGCGGAACAGATCCTCCAGCACGCCCGGCGGATCGGTGGCCGGACCGAGGGTGGCAAGGATCTTGGTGCGACGCTGACGCTCGAACATGGTGAATGGGCCTCTCCCGATAAAGAACGGAAATTAGCACATCCTTCACGCCGCATGTATACGGTTACAGCCTTGTGCTGCCTGACTCCGCGGGTCATGCAGCGGACATGGTCCGGACATACGCTGGCGCAGGGGGCCGGTAGCGCCGGGCCATGCCCGGCGGGCGCTGGGCAAAGCCGCCGGGCATGGCCCGGCGCTACCGATCAAAGGTGCATCAGGCCAGCAGCGTCGTCAGCTGTGCCGGCTCGTGGGCCAGCTGGCCCGCACCGGCTTCAGTGAGTTCCGCTTCACCACCAAAGCCCCACAGCACGCCCACGCTTCGCAGACCGTGGTGGCGCGCGCCCTCGATGTCCATGCGGCGGTCGCCGATCATCCAGCACTGCACGGGCTGCACCTGCAGGCGGCGCAGCGCCTCGCCGACCAGTTCCGGCTTGTGGCTGCGCGAACCATCCAGGGTCGAACCGACGATCTCCTCGAACAATCCACCAAATGGCAGATGGGCGAGGATGCGCCGCGCGTGCGGCTCGTTCTTGGCAGTGACCACCGCCAGGCGGTGGCCACGACCATGCAGCGTGCGCAGCGTGTCTTCAATCTGCGGGTACACCGTGTGCTCGCGCCAACCTTCGGCGTCGAAGCGCTCGCGGTAAAAGCCCACCGCCTGCTCCACCCGCGCCGGTTCACCGAACAGCGGCGCGAAGGTGGTGCGCAGCGACGGACCGATCCAGCCCAGCAGCGTTTCCTGCGCCGGCACCGGATGGTCCATCTTCTGCAGCGCGTAGGCGATGCAGGCGGTGATGCCCACCTGCGAATCGATCAGCGTGCCGTCCAGGTCGAAGAACAGGACATCCTTGCCGTGGCCGGCACTCATGCGCCGCGCGCGTCGAGTGCCGCTACTGCGGGCAGGGTCTTGCCTTCCAGGAACTCCAGGAACGCGCCGCCACCGGTGGAGATGTAGCTGACGTCCTTGGCGATATCGAACTTGTCGACCGCCGCCAGAGTGTCGCCGCCGCCCGCGATGGAGAAGGCCGGCGAGCTGGCGATGGCGCGGGCCAGTGCTTCGGTACCCTTGCTGAAGGCCTCGAACTCGAACACACCGACCGGGCCGTTCCAGACCACGGTACCGGCCTTTTCGATCAGCTGCGCGTACTGCGCGGCGGTCTGCGGGCCGATGTCCAGGATCAGGTCGTCCTCGGCAACAGCGTCGACCGCCTTCACTTCCGCGACGGCGTCGGGCAGGAACTGCTTGGCGGTGACCACGTCGACCGGCAGCGGAATGTCGGCGCCACGCGCCTTGGCGTCGGCCACGATCTTCTTCGCGGTATCCAGCAGGTCCGGTTCGTACAGCGACTTGCCGACGTTGTAACCGGCTGCGGCGATGAAGGTGTTGGCGATGCCGCCACCGACGATCAGCTGATCGACCTTGCCGACCAGGTTGGCCAGCAGTTCCAGCTTGGTGCTGACCTTGCTGCCGGCGACGATGGCCAGCAGCGGCTTGGCCGGCGCGTCCAGTGCCTGTGCCAGTGCATCCAGCTCGGCCATCAGCAACGGGCCACCGGCAGCCACCGGGGCGAAGCGGATGACGCCGTGGGTGGAGGCCTGGGCGCGATGCGCGGTACCAAACGCATCCATCACGAACACATCGCACAGCGCGGCGTACTTCTTCGACAGGGCTTCATCGTCCTTGCCCTCGCCGACGTTCATGCGGCAATTCTCCAGCAGCACCAGCTGGCCCGGCTGCACGTCGACGCCGTCGATCCAATCGCGCACCAGCGGAACCTCACGGCCGAGCAGCTCGGACAGGCGCGCCGCCACCGGTGCCAGCGAGTCGGCTTCGGTCCACACGCCTTCCTTCGGGCGCCCCAGGTGCGAGGTGACCATCACCGCCGCGCCCTGCTCCAGCGCGCGCTTGAGCGTCGGCAGCGAAGCGGTGATGCGTTGTTCGGAAGTGATGCGGCCATTCTCGATCGGCACGTTCAGATCCTGGCGGATCAGCACGCGCTTGCCGGAGAGGTCGAGGTCGGTCATGCGGACGATGGACATGGGCAACTCTTTGGCTCAGGGACGGGATGCCGGGATGCGGCAGACGGCCATTGTATCGGGTGCGGGTGGTGGGAGGGCCGATGCCTGCGGCAGGCAGAGGCGCAGGGCAACAGCAACAGCAACGGCAACAGCCAAAGCGCTGGCGCTTCATGATGCCGGGGGTGGGCCGGGGCGGTGTGGGCTGGCAGGGGGCGCCGTGAATCCGTCCATGGAGGCTTGGCAGCCGCATCCATGCGGCTGACACCCCTGCCAACCCACACCGCCCCGGCCTCGACAGGTTCATGAGGTGATGCGGATGGCAAAGGCAAGAGCGGTTTCTGATGTCGGAGAAAAAAGTAGAGCCGAGCCCATGCTCGGCTGGGTCTACCGCGAACAGCAGCCGAGCGTGGGCTCGGCTCTACAAAGAGCGCCCAGCCAAGCAGCTTTTGCTCTTCTTTTTTCTTTCCGTGGGTGGAAGCAACCGGAAATTGTCAGAGGCCGGGCGGGGCGGGTTCGCGGGGGTGTCAGCCGCATGGATGCGGCTGCCAAGCCTTATCTGATCGGAATCTGGCAGCGTAGGTGCCGAGAGCCGGCGTGGGCCGCCGTACAAGCCTGGATCTCGACGATCGCCATGTAGCTTGGCGCCCACG
>NZ_JCAFUL010000029.1:0-16971 GCF_059371315.1 Stenotrophomonas sp. YJH_SMC_8
CACTGCGAGTGTCAGCTCCAGCAACTGTTCGGGCGGATCAAGGGAGATTCCGGCGTGGGCGCCAAGCTACATGGCGATCGTCGAGATCCAGGCTTGTACGGCGGCCCACGCCGGCTCTCGGCACCTACGCTGCCAGATTCCCATCAGATAAGGCTCGATGGCGCCTTGCTCGTGTGCGCTGTCCTGCGCACACGGCAAGACCAGGGGTGGGCGTCCTGCCCAACCCGCCCGAGGCATGCCTCAGGCCCATGGCGCCAACGGTCCTGCCTGCGTCACCCGTCCCCCTCCCGACAGTTTCCTGCGCGCGCGGAACGAGAGCGGAAATTCAAAGTCAAAAGAAAGAGCAAAATCAAAAGCCGTTGCCAACCAAGGTTGGCACCCACCAAAGGCGAGGCACCGCGCTCGCGGGAACGTGTCCAGAGGCGGAGGGTGCGGCTGGGCAGGACCGTTGGCGCCATGGATGGCGCCATCGAGCCCCCATGGATGGGTTTACGGCGTGTCCTGACCAGCCGCACCCTCCGCCTCCCAACGTATCAGGAAGGCGCTGCTTTGGCTTTGGCTTTGGCTTTGAGCTTCGAAAAGCGGGCCGGCGGGCCGCAGGCCCGCCAGCGAAAAACTCACCCCGCAACGATGTACTGCTGCAGCTGATCCAGCTCGCGCCGCTGCGCATCGATCACCGACTTCACCAGGTCACCGATCGAGATCACCCCCAGCACCTGCGCGCCCTCCACCACCGGCAGGTGGCGGATGCGGTAGTCGGTCACCAGCTGCAGGCAATGCTCCACCTGCTCGCCCGGCGACACCGTCACCACCTGCGCCGTCATGATCTCCGCTACCGCCGTATCGCGCGAAGAACGATCACGCAGCACAACCTTGCGCGCGTAATCGCGCTCGGACAGGATGCCGACCAGCCTCGGGCCGTCCATCACCAGCACCGCACCAATGCCCTTTTCCGCCATCAACCGGATCGCATCGATCACCGCCGCATCCGGCGCGACCGCATGTACTTCAGGAGACTTGCCGTCCAACAGTTGCCGTACCGTGGTCATCCGCCTGCCCTCCGAGGGTGGGTTGCAGGGCCGAGTCTGCCACGGACGATGCTAGCCACGCGTCAACCAGGTACAACGGCCGCTGCTTGGACTCTTCGTACAGCCGCCCCAGGTACTCGCCGATCAGCCCCAGCGCGATCAGCTGCACCCCGCCCAGGAACAGGATCACCGCCATCATCGTCGGCCAGCCCGCCACCCGGTCGCCGTACAGCGCAGCCTTGACGATCACCCACAGGCCGAACACGAAGGCCACCGCCGCGGTTGCCAGCCCCAGGTACGTCGCCGCACGCAGCGGCACCGTCGAAAACCCGGTAATGCCTTCCAGGGCGAAGTTCCACAGCCGCCACAGGCTGAACTTGCTGGTGCCGGCCACGCGTGCGTGGCGGTGATAGGGCACCGCCACGCGCTTGAAGCCCACCCAGCTGAAAAGCCCCTTCATGAAACGATGGCGCTCACGCATCTCGCGCAGCGCACTCAGCGCGCGCGGAGACAGCAGGCGGAAATCCCCGGTGTCGGCCGGGATCGGCGTACGCGAAAGGCGACCCATCACGCGGTAGAAGATCGCCGCCGTGGCACGCTTGATCCAGGCCTCGCCATCGCGCGCCAGGCGCGTGCCATAGACGTTGTCATGGCCCTCGCGCCAGCGCGCGATGAACTGCGGCACCAGTTCAGGCGGATCCTGGCCATCGGCGTCGAGGATCATCGCCGCACCTTCGCGCACCAGGTCCAGGCCAGCGGTCAATGCCGCTTCCTTGCCGAAATTGCGCGACAGCTTCAGTGCGGAGACCCGCGCGTCGGCCTGCGCCAGGCGGGCGATCACCTCCCAGGTCCCGTCATGGCTGCCGTCGTCCACGTACAGGATGTGGCCGTCGATGTCGGGCAGCGCATCGAGTACCGCGCACAACCGCGGATGCAGCAACGGCAGTGCCAGGGCCTCGTTGTAGGCGGCGATGACGAAAGTGAGCCGTTCGCGGGTCATGCCCGGATTGTACGTTGCCGCCGCCCACAGATCAGGCGGCGCGCGCTCACTCGTCCGACAGGTACGCGGCCCCACCCAGCTGCCGTGCCTGGCGCTGGATCCAGGCGGCGCGCCGCTGCACGTACGGCCCGGGCTTTGCGGCGTTGTAGCGCCGTGGCGCCGGCAGCACCGCTGCCAGCCGCGCGCTCTCGGCCGGACTCAGCCGCGCCGCATCCTTGCCCCAGAACGTCTGCGCTGCCGCCTGCGCGCCATAGACACCGTCGCCGAACTCGGCGATGTTGGCGTACATCTCCAGGATGCGTTCCTTCGGCCACAGCGCTTCGATCAGCACCGTGTACCAGACCTCCAGGCCCTTGCGCACCCAGCTGCGCCCCTGCCACAGGAACAGGTTCTTGGCCACCTGCTGGCTGATCGTGCTGGCACCGCGCAGGCGCCCGCCCTTGGCATTGTGGTCGCGCGCCTTCTCGATCGCCTGCAGGTCGAAGCCGTTGTGGTCGGGGAAGCGCTGGTCCTCGGCCGCCACCAGCGAGATGGGCAGGCTCGGCGCCATCTGGTCAAGGTCGCGCCACTGGTAATGCAGGCGATAGGACCAGCCCGCCTCGCCCAGCGCCTCTGCGTAGCGCCACAGCATCACGGTGGATACGGGCGGGTCGATGAACCGCAGCACCAGGACCTGCAGGCAGCTGAAAGCAGCCAGCAGCACCGGCAGCCACAGCAGCCGTTTCCAGCGCCAGCGCCTGCGGCGCGGGCCTTCTGCGACGGCTTCCACCTTGTGCTGCTCTCCCCCTGCCCCCATTACTGGTGCATCCTTCTTCTATCTGGTTGTCGGCGCATTATCCGGCAACCGCCCCCGTTTACGCGCGATGTGAGCCGATGACCGCCAACCCCGATTCCCTGATCCGCTTCCTGCTCCCCGACGCTGGCGTCCGTGGCGTCCACGTGCGCCTGCAGGCCACCTGGCAGGAAATCCTGTCCCACGCCGAGTACCCGGATACCGCTGCCGAGCTGCTGGGCGAGGCCTGCGTGGCTTCGGCGCTGTTCACCGGCCACACCAAGATCGACGGACGCCTGTCGATCCAGCTGCGCAGCAGCACCGCCCTGCGCACCCTGTTCGCCGAGTGCACCGCCGCCGGTACCCTGCGCGGCATCGCCCAGCTCAGTGAAGGCGCCGACGCGCCGCGCGACCTGTCCAGCCTTGGCGATGACGCCCTGCTCGCGATCACCATCGAGAACCCGGGCCTGGACCCGCGTGAACCACAGCGCTACCAGAGCCTGGTCGGACTGACCGCACCGGAGCTGGACGAAGCCTTCGAGGACTACTTCCGCCAGTCCGAGCAGCTGCCGACCCGCCTGCTGCTGGCCGCCGACCGCAATGGCGCCGCCGGCCTGCTGCTGCAGAAGCTGCCGGGCGACGAAGGCGACGAGGACGGCTGGGCGCGCGCCAGTGCCCTGTTCGAGACCCTGGGCAAGGCCGAACTGCTGGCCACCCCGGCCGAGCAGCTGCTGCACCGCCTGTTCCACGAGGAGAAGCCGGCGCTGATGGGCGAAAAGCCGCTGTCCTTCGCCTGTTCGTGCTCGCGTGAGCGGGTCGCGTCGATGCTGCAGTCGCTGGGTGAGGACGAGGCCCGTGCCGCCGCTGCAGACACCGGCGCCGTCGAGGTCCGTTGCGAATTCTGCGGGCGGGAGTATCACTTTCCGTTGACGGAGTTCGGCATACTGTTCCACGGTGCCGAGGGGACCGTGCCGGCACCTGAACGGCTTCAGTAAAACAGCTTGTCTTGCATCTGGGGGGATCAAGGCTTGTTAAGAATTCATAAACACCCTACGATCAAGTTCCCGTATCTGCGGGAACTTCCGTTGTCCTTTCCTGTCTGAACTGGTTCGATGCGTACCTTCCTGCGTCTACCGCTGGCCATGATGATCGCCCTTGGCGCGATCACGGGCGTGCATGCGCAGAGCAAGGACACCCGCACCGTGCTGCCGGTATGGAACAAGGGCAGCGGCAAGGTCGAGGCCCTGCTGTACCTTGAGCCGACCGGTGAACAGGCGGCCGGGGCGCGCTGGCATTTCGGCCGCAACTCGCTGGATGCGGCCTTTGGCCTGTCCTCCGGCGATTCGCTGGGCCTGCTCTGCAGCAGCAGCGGGACCAGCATGAGCGGTCTGGCCAGTCACTGCATGCTTGCCAGCCTCGGCGACGAGGACGACCTCAACAGCCGGCGCTTCACCGGCACCGCCGCGTTGAACCGTGGCAGCAGCCGCCTCGGCATCACCGCCGGAACCGGCCGTGAAACCCTGCCGGCATGGCTCGCAGGCCCGAACAAGACCCCTTCGCTGCGCGCCGAGCAGAATGACCTGACCGTGTTCGCGCAGAAGAACATCGGCCGCGAAGGCTTCGTTTCCATCGCCGGCACCTACGCCAAGGCCCGCCTGGTACCGCTGTCCGACGCTTCGCCGGCCATCGCCGACCGCTGGGACAGCAAGAGCCTGAGCATCGGCGCCGGCTACGGCAATTTCACCGGCAGCATCATCGGCCGCGTCATCGACGTGCCGGGCAAGCCCGGCAAGTGGGAAGGCCTGGGCATCGGCCTGACCTGGCGCACGCCGTGGTCCGGCCAGCTCACCGTGGGCGCCGAGAACGTGATCAGCCGCGGCAAGAATCCGTTCTCGCCACGCAACGAAAGCAACGACGACGGCACCGTGCCGTACGTACGCTACGAGCAGGACCTCTAAAGCCCCTGGTCTCGTCGCAGCGGCAACGCTGCCGAACGCCCTCCCTTTTTCCATGGTGCCACCGCCACCAGCATCGCGCTGCGCGTAGCTTCCGCTCGTGCGCCAGGCATGCATCGCCTTCGCGCCCATGAAAAAAGCCACGCCCCTTTCGGGGCGTGGCCATGTCACACGTACGGATTACGCCGCGATCAGAAGCGCTGGGTGTACTTCATGTACAGGAAGCGACCGATGTCGAAGCCACCGTAGTAGGAGACGTTCGCGCTCGGCTGGCTGTACATGGTCGGGCCCACGCGGCCGAACACGTTGTTGGCACCCACGGCCACGGTCGCATTCCACGGTGCGTTCCAGCGCAGCTGGACGTCGTTGAACACGGTCGCGCCACGCTGGTTGGTCGCGCTGCCCACCGCCACGCCCTGGTTGTTCGGCGAAGCGTAGTTCGGCAGGTTGCACTCTTCCGGGAACGTCACGGCACTCAGGCACGCTTCCTTCATGCCGGAGAAGTAACGGACGGTCCAGCTGGCGCCGAAGTCACCCATTTCCCAACCCAGGTTCAGGTTCGAACGCACGCGGAAGGCGTAGCCAGCCCAGCCCACGCCGGTGCGGGGGTTCGGGTGGGTGACCGCGTTCTTGGTGGTGACCAGGTCATCACGCGAGGTGTAGGTGCTGGTCCACTGCGCGCTGAAGTTGCCGAAACGATCGGTCGGCAGGCGGTAGCTGACATCCAGGTCGAAGCCTTCCACCTCGCGGTAGCCGGCGTTGATGCCGGTGCGCTTGAGGTTGTTGACGATGCCGGTCACCGGATCACGCGTGAACGCCGAGCAGCGTGCCGCGATGTCGTTGACGTAGCAGTCGTTGAGGATCAGGTTGGCCGTGTCCGAGATGATGGTGTTCTCGACGCGGATTTCCCACCAGTCCAGCGACATGTTGAAGTTCTGGATGAAACCCGGGCTCCAGACGAAGCCCAGGGTCTTGGACGTCGAGGTTTCCGGGGTCAGCTGGTCGTTGGAGCCGGAGACGAAGGCCAGCGGGGTCTGCGACGATGCAGCGGTGGTCGGGGTGAAGCCCTGCTGCTGCTGGCGGAAGGTGGCCGCACTTACGCCGGCCGGCAGTGCAGCGGCGCAACGGGCACGCACCGCAGCGTTGGTGCGCGCTGCACCGTAAACCGAATCGCACGGATCGGTGAAGAAGTCGAACGACTGCGAACCGCCGCTGTACAGGTCGGCGATGGTCGGGGCACGGAAGCCCTCCGCCCAGGTACCGCGGATGAGCAGCGAGTCGATCGGCTTCCACTTGAAGCCGAACTTGCTGTTCAGCGTGGTGCCGAAGGTGTCGTAGTCCGAATGACGGGTGGCCGCGTTGAGGCTCAGCTCGCGGGCGCCCGGCAGGTCGGCCAGGATCGGCACGTTGAACTCGGCATAGACTTCGTCAACCTTGTAGCCACCACCGGTCGGGAAGTTGGCCAGGCCGGAGGTGTTGCCCGACTGCACCAGCGCGTCCGGGCTGAAGCTGCCCGTTTCCTTGCGGTGTTCGATACCCACGGCGAAGCCCAGGTCACCGGCAGGCAGGGTGAACAGGCTGCCGGCCAGGTTGGCGGTGACGACCTTGGTGGTGGTCTCGGCGGTGGAGTGCGCGGACGGGAACAGCAGGTTCTGCAGGGCGGTATTGCCGGTCAATGCGCCGTTGGCACCATTGCTCTGGATGCCGGCATGCAGGAACGGGTTGTACGGCACGCACTGGTTCAGCCCGATCGGGTTGGCCACGGTACCGCACTGCGCCACGCCGCTGCTGTTGATGAACGACGGACCCACGGCCGCACGCAGCGCGGTCAGGTTGAGGTCGCCGGTGCTGGTCTGGACCAGCTTGTTGTTGTTGTACAGGTAGCCGACATCCCAGTCGAACAGGCGGTCGGAGAACTCGAAGCTGCCTTCCAGGCCGCCGCTGAAGCGGAAGGTGGTCAGCTCGGCGCGGGTGTTGCGCGGCACTTCCGAAGTACGACGCCACCAGTTGGCGATGTCAGCACCCAGCGGATTGAACACACTGCTGGCCGAAATCGGCGAACCGAAGGCCAGTGCGCCGTACGGATAGCCGGCGATCTGGCGGTTCGAATCGCGGAAGCTGTACAGCATGTTGGTGCGCAGGCGCACGTTGTCGGTCAGGTCGTAGATGCCATCGACGAACACCGCACGGCGCTCCTGCGGGGTACGCAGGTCGGTCTGCAGGTTGGTGTTGGTCTTGTCCTTGGTGGAGAAGCTGTTGACGTTCTGCGCGACGTAGTCGGCCTTGTTGCTCGCGTTGCCGCCCTCACGCAGGATCACGCGCACTTCGCGGTTCGGGTTGCTCGCGCTGGCCGCCGGATAGGTGACGCCCGGCAGGCCATCGGCCGGACGGCTGACGAAACCGCCGAACTCACCGACGGTGGTCCAGCCGAAGTCCGGATGGTTGGCGCTGCGCGGGAAGGCGCCGTACGGACGATCCGCCGCGGCCACCTTGTCTTCCTTGGCGTACTCGGCACCGATGGTCAGCGAACCGCGCTCACCCTTCACGCCCATGGTGAAGTCCATGGTGCGGGTGGCACCGTCGCCTTCACTGTACTGGCCGTAGTAGACGCTGCCGGTAGCGCCTTCGAAGTTGGTACGGGTGATGATGTTGATGACGCCGGCGATGGCATCGGAACCGTAGATCGACGAAGCGCCGTCCTTCAGCACTTCGATGCGCTCGATGGCCGAGACCGGCACGGTCGAGATGTCCTGCAGGCCACCGGTGGTGATGCCCAGGCGCTTGCCGTTGAGCAGCACCAGGGTGCGGGTGGCGCCCAGGTCACGCAGGCTGATGTAGGTGCCGCCGACGGCTTCGCCCGAGGACAGCGGCTGGGCACGGCTGATCGGCGGCGTACCCACGGCGCTGATGTTCTGCAGGATGTCAGCGACCGACGAGAAGCCCTGCTTGTCGATGTCGGCGCGGCTGAGGGTCAGGACAGGCTGGGCGGTTTCGACGTCGACGGTACGGATGCGCGAACCGGTGACTTCGATGCGGTCCAGGTTGGTGGCGGTCTGGGCAGACGCCACACCGGTGCCGGCAACGGATGCGGCGCTGGCGGCCAGCGCAACGCACACAGCATCGCGCAGCTTGTTGCTGTTCAACTTCATGGGCTCTCTCTCCATGGATCTTGGGTTGTGTGCTGAGTCCAACCGACGTACCCCAAAAGGGAGGCACAAAAAACGGCTGGTGACCCGATAGTAGCCACACTTGATCTGGAATTAAAGAGTCGTTAAGAAAACGCCCAAATCGCGTGAAACCAGTCTCACTACGACATACGTTGGCGCATTGAGGTCGCCCTGCAAGGCGCATTCGGCACTTGCAGGGCGCCGTTTTCCCATTCAGCTGGGAATGAGCGTCTCGATCAGATGCTCGACATAGGCCTCGAAATCCTCGCGGGCCTGCTTGGGTTGCTGCAGCTGCAGCGAAAGCTGCAGGAAGCCAACGTAGGCTGCATAGGCCAGGCGTGCGCGATGCCGTGCATCGGTGGAGCTGAGCCCGGCCTGGCGGAACGAAGCAACCAGGTAGTCGAGCCGGCGCTGCGACACGCGGTCGATCACCGGGCGCACCATCGGGTGGTCCAGCGCCTTCAGCAGTTCGCTGTAGATGATGTGCGGCTGCACTTCGTGCGCCACCATCTGGAACAACTGGCGCAGGCGCACGCGCGGATCCGGCACATCCTCCAGGCTGCCGAACACCTGTTCCTGTTCGAACAGTTCCCAGCGTTCCAGCGCGGCCTGCAGCAGCGCATCACGCGACGGGAAGTGCCAGTAGAAACTGCCCTTGGTCACACCCAGGCGCCGCGCCAACGGTTCCACCGCGACGGCACCCACACCTTGTTCAGCAATCAGATCGAGAGCTGCCTGGGCCCAGTCTTCGGCACTCAGGCGGCTGTTGCGGCCGGCGCGCGGTTCGCCGGCGGAAGCGTCAGGTTGATTCATGGGCTGATTTAACCATACGCCGGGGTTCGTTGCAGTACGCGGTTGCGGCCGAAACCGTCGCGGCGCCCGCCCGGGCACCTGCCGCAGCGCACCATACCGTGCAGTATTGACTTCCCTCACAAGCGATCCATACTAGCAAGTATGGTTACGTCCCCTACTCCCGCTGCGTTCCATGATCTTCGCCTGGAGGCCGCCCATGGCGCGCGCCTGGCTGCGACTGCCAGCGACCATGGCCGCCGTGGCCGGGTGTTGTTCGCGCATGGCTTCGGCCAGACCCGGCATGCCTGGAACGCCACCGCGCGGGCCCTGTCTGCGGCGGGACTGCAGACATTGGCCTACGACGCTCGTGGCCACGGCGATTCGGACTGGAATGCCGCCGAACTGCCCTATCACGGCGAACAGTTCGCTGATGACCTCATCGTGCTGGCCGGGGAACAGCCGCGCCCGCCGGTGCTGGTTGCAGCCTCGATGGGCGGCCTGTTCGGCCTGCTGGCCGAATCACGCTGGCCGGGCCTGTTCTCGGCGATGGTGTTGGTGGACATAACCCCGCGCTGGGATACCGCCGGCGTTGAACGCATCCTGGCCTTCATGACCGCCCATCCCGACGGCTTCGCCTCGCTCACCCAGGCCGCCGATGTGATCTCGGCCTACATGCCGCACCGTCCGCGCAAATCCGAGCAGTCGCTGCGCGCATTGCTGCGCGAGGACGGCCACGGCCGCTGGCGCTGGCACTGGGACCCGCGCCTGGTGGCCGAACTGGCGCGCGACAGCGAGCAGCACCAGGATGCGCTGGCCGAGGCCGCACGCCAGGTGAAGTGCCCGCTGCTGTTGGTCAGCGGCGGCCGCAGCGATCTGGTCACGCCACAGACCGTGGCCGAATTCCTGGCGTTGGCGCCGCACGCGCGTCATGTACAGCTGCCGCAGGCCACGCACATGGTCGCCGGCGATGACAACGACGCCTTTACCGCTACTGTGTTGGACTATCTGGACGTGTTGCCCGCAGCGGATGCTGCGGCTTCGTCCGCCACAAACGAGCACGTCACCGGAGCACGCTCATGAGCATCGTTCTTCCCTTCCTCGCCCTGCTGCTGGCAGGCGCGTTCGTCGCCTACCACCGCATGCGGCTGGTTACCTGGACGCTGATCAGCGTGGCCCTGCTGGTCGCCTGCTGGTTCATCCCCTACGTCAACCAGACCGCCACGATCGTGGCTGCCGCCGTGTTGGCCGTCATCGCCGTGCCGCTGCTGCTGCCGTTCATCCGCAAGCCGCTGCTGACCGGCCCGATGATGAAGGTGTTCCGCAAGGTGCTGCCGCCGCTGTCGCAGACCGAACGCATCGCGCTGGAAACCGGCTCGGTCGGCTTCGAGGGTGAGCTGTTCACCGGTGATCCGGACTGGAACATCCTGCTCAACTATCCGAAGCCGCAGCTGACCGCCGAAGAACAGGCCTTCCTCGATGGCCCGGTCGAAGAGCTGTGCACGATGGTCAACGACTGGGAAATCACCCATGTCCACGCCGACCTGCCGCCGGAGCTGTGGGCCTTCATCAAGAAGAACAAGTTCTTCGGCATGATCATCCCGAAGGAATACGGCGGCCTGGGCTTCTCCGCGCTGGCCCACCACAAGGTGATCCAGAAGCTGGCCTCGGTGTCCTCGGTGGTCAGCTCCACCGTCGGCGTGCCGAACTCGCTGGGCCCGGGTGAACTGCTGGTGCATTACGGCACCCAGGAACAGAAGGACCAGTACCTGCCGCGCCTGGCCGATGGCCGCGAAGTGCCCTGCTTCGGCCTGACCGGTCCGTTCGCCGGTTCCGACGCCACCTCGATTCCGGACTACGGCATCGTCTGCAAGGGCGAGTGGAACGGCGAGCAGGTGCTCGGCGTCAAGCTGACCTTCGACAAGCGCTACATCACCCTGGCCCCGGTTGCTTCGCTGATCGGCCTGGCCTTCCGCATGTACGACCCGGACGGCCTGATCGGCGATACCCGCGACATCGGCATCACCCTGGGCCTGCTGCCGCGCGACACCGCCGGCGTTGAGATCGGCCGTCGCCACTTCCCGCTGAACTCGACGTTCCAGAACGGCCCGATCCGCGGCAAGGACGTGTTCATTCCGCTGACCCAGCTGATCGGTGGCGCTGCCATGGCCGGCAAGGGCTGGAACATGCTCAACGAGTGCCTGGCCGTGGGCCGCTCGATCACCCTGCCCTCCACCGCCAGCGGCGGTGCCAAGGCAGGTGCCGCCGTGACCGGCGCCTATGCACGCATCCGCAAGCAGTTCGGCCTGTCGGTCGGCCGCTTCGAGGGTGTGGAAGAAGCGCTGGCCCGCATCGGCGGCAAGGCGTACAAGATCAGCGCGCTGTCGCAGGCCACCGCTGCCGCCGTGGACCGCGGCGACGTGCCGTCGGTGCCGTCGGCGATCGCCAAGTACCACTGCACCAACATGAGCCGTGAAGTGATCTCGGACATGATGGACGTGATCGGCGGCAAGGGCATCATCCTGGGGCCGCGCAACTTCGCCGGCCGCAGCTGGCAGGCGGCGCCGATCGCGATCACCGTGGAAGGCGCCAACATCATGACCCGCAGCCTGCTGATCTTCGGCCAGGGTGCGATCCTCTGCCACCCGTGGGTGCTGAAGGAAATGAAGGCCGCGCAGGATCCGGACACCCGTGCCGGCCTGCAGGACTTCGACCGCAGCCTGTTCGGCCACATCCGCTTCGGCCTCTCCAATGCCGTGCGTTCGTTCTGGTTCGGCCTGACCGGCGCGCGCTTCGGTGCCGCCCCGGGCGATGCCTACACCCGCCGCTACTTCCGCAAGCTGGACCGTTATTCGGCCAACCTGGCGCTGATGGCCGACATCTCGATGATGACCCTCGGCGGCAAGCTGAAGTTCAAGGAATCGCTGTCCGGCCGCCTGGGCGACGTGCTGAGCCACGTCTACATGACCAGCGCCATGCTCAAGCGCTACCACGACGAAGGCGCGCCGCAGGCCGACCAGCCGCTGCTGGCGTGGGCCTTCCATGACAGCGTGCACAAGATCGAAGAGTCGCTGTCGGCGGCCCTGCGCAACTTCCCGATCCGTCCGATCGGCTGGCTGATGTGGGCGCTGATCTTCCCGCTCGGCCGTCGTGCCGAGGCCCCGGGTGATCGCCTGAGCCGCCGTGTTGCCGCCCTGCTGATGGCGCCGAACGAAGCGCGCGATCGCCTCGCCAGCGGCGTGTTCCTGACCCCGTGCGAGAACAACCCGGGTGGCCGCATCAACAGCTACCTGAGCAAGGCGATCATGGCCGAGCCGGTGGAGCGCAAGTTCCTGAAGGCACTGAAGAGCAAGGGCATCGAGGCGCTGGACTTCAAGGCGCAGCTGGACGAGGCCGTGGCCGAAGGCGTGATCACCCAGGACGAGCGCAGCCTGCTGGAAGAGCTGCGCACGCTGACCCTGGACACCATCACCGTGGACGACTTCGACACCCACGAACTGCGCGCGGCCAGCTACTACGACCGCCAGCACAAGGACCCGCATTCGCAGGCGGCCTGATCGCCCGCCACACGCGTTGCCTTCGACGGCGGGCCTCGGCCCGCCGTCGCTCTATCCGACGACCGGAACACCGACCATGTCCACGCCCCTGCTCTCGCTCTACCACCGCCTGCAACGCTGGCCTGCCGGCACCTGGCTGTTCTCGCGCGCGGTCTGCTTCAAGGCGCCCTACTTCGCCAGCATCGCCCCGCGCATCACGCGCCTGGAGCACGGCCGCTGCGAAGGCACACTGGCCGACCGCCGCAGGGTGCGCAACCACATCGGCACGGTGCACGCGATCGCGATGTGCAACCTGGCGGAACTGACCGCCGGACTGATGGTCGACGCGTCGCTGCCGAAGGGCATGCGCTGGATTCCGAAGGGCATGCAGGTGCAGTACCTGGCCAAGGCGCGCGGCACGCTGCAGGCGGTGGCGCTGCCGGCACAGCCGATTGTCGTCGCGGCCGAGGGCTATGCGCTGCCGGTGACGGTGAGCGTGCGCGACCGCGCGGGGACGGAAGTGTTCAGCGCGGTCATCGACATGTGGATGTCACCGGCGAAGTAGTGTGTTCCCGCGAACGGCGCAGCCCCTCGTGGGTGGACGGTGGGTCGCGGAAAGCACTAATTTCCGGTGGGGGCTGGGGGCGGTGGATTCGCGGGGGACGCCGTAAACCCATCCCTGGGGGCTTGGCCGCGGCATCCATGCCGCGGACACCCCCGCGAACCCACCGCCCCCAGCCTCTGACAGATCTCTGTGGCGTCCACCCACGGAAGAGAAAAAAGAACAGCAAGAGCAAAAGCAAAAGCGGCCCTTCGGCCGCTTTTTTCATGCGCGCAGAACCCACGAGCGCAGCGACCCGCTGTTGCCCTTGATCTTCTTTTTCCTTCTCCGTGGGCTGGCCGCACACGGAACCTGTCAGGGGCCGGGCGGATTGGGTTCGCGGGGGTGTCCGCGGCATGGATGCCGCGGCCAAGCCTACAGGGACGTACTTGCGGCGTCCCCCGCGAACCCAACCCGCCCGGCCAACCCCATGACAAGCATTCCGCGACCAACCCACGAGGGGCTGCGCCGTTGGCTGGAAACTACGCCACCGCGCGAAGAACCAACGCCAGGATCGCAGGCACCGCCTGGATCATGAAAATGCGGCGGCTCACGCTGTAGGCGCCATAGCACCCGGCCACCACCACGCAGGCCAGCGAGAACGTCACCAGCACCGGCTGCCCGATCACCAGCCCCACCACGATGCCTGCCGCCAGGAAGCCGTTGTACAGGCCCTGGTTGGCCGCCAGCACGCGCGTGGTCTCTGCCTTCTCCGGCGTGTTGCGGAACGTCTTCAGGCCCAGCGGACGGGTCCACAGGAACATCTCCAGTGCCAGGAAATAGACGTGCAGAAGGGCGACCAGCAGCGTCAGGGCGAGTGCGATCCAGTACATGGGCGGTTCCTTGGACAGGTAAGGAGAATGGGGTCAGATTCCTTTACCCGTGGGAAAGGAATCTGACCCCGGAACATCAGCGGTCGCGCGGCAGTTTCTTTTCTTCGCGCAGCACGCCGAACGCGGCGGCGGTCATGCACGCGGCCACCAGCATGCCGCCGATGAACACCACATGCGAGCCGAACAATGACAGGCCCTTGTGCACCCAGGCAAAGCTCAGGTCCGCACCGCGGTAGACCACGGTGTCGATGGCTGCGCCGGCCTTGTAGCGCCACTGGCGGTCCACGCGGGTGTAGATGGTTTCGCGGGCCGGCTTGGCCAGTGCGAACTCGCTTGCGCGGGTCATCACCTGCACCACCGCCACCAGCAGGGGCATCGGCGAAGCGGCCAGCACCGAGAAGCCGATCAGGATCGCGAAGCCGGGAATCAGCAGCGCCGGTGCGATCCCGTGGCGGGACAACAGCCAGCGGGTCAGGCCCAGCTGCATCAACAACGCCAGCGCATTCACTGCCAAGTCGATTCGCGAGAAGAACGCGGTAGCGGCGCCTGCATCATTGAATGAGGCACGCACGATAGTGGCCTGCTGGTTGTACAGAAGGGTGCCAATGCCCACACCGAACAGCACCATGATCGCCAGCCAACGCAGCAGGGGTTCGCGAACGATCAGCTTGAGGCCATCGATCACACTGCCGCCCATTGGTTTTTCTCCCGACACCAGCTGCTGCTCACGCTCGCGCAGCACCGCCCAGTGCCGCAAGCGCCAGATGCAGAACAGGCAGACCATCAGGAATCCGGTGGATACCAGCATCAGGTTGGCAATACCCACCCGCTGCACCAGCACGCTGGTGATGATCGGGCCGAGGAAGGCACCGATGGTGCCTGCCGCGCCAATGTATCCGTAGAAGGCCCGGGCCTGCGCATTGGAGAACACGTCGGCCATGAAGCTCCAGAACACCGCCACCGCGAACAGGTTGAAGACGGTGATCCAGAAGAAGAAGGCCATGCCACGGCCCGGCACGCCGCTGTCGAACATCATGTAGAAGCCAAGCAGGGTCACGATGAAGAAGCCATACACCGCCGGCAGGAACACCCGACGCGGGAAGCGGCTGACCAGCCAGCCGTAGACCGGCTGCAGCACCAGCATGATCACGAACACGCAGGAGAACAGGAACTGCAGCACGAAGTCTTTCAGCGCGATGCCGTGACTCTCGAACCAGGCAATCAGCACGGGCGGGAACACTGTTTCCAGGTCCGCGGAAGCCGCCATCGCCTCGCGCACCGGGCGCAGCACGTAGTAGCCGCTGAGCAGGCAGAAGAAGTACAGGAACGACCACCACAGCGCCGGTGACTCGCGCAGCGCCGCCGTCAGGCCCTGCAGCGGCCCTTTCCCCCGTACCGCACTCACGCGGTGTCCCTCGCCTGAAGACGGCGGTTGGACAGCGGCATGGCAGGCTCCGGGGGCGGTGAAGCGCGTACGTTATCCAATGCACTGCAACATCGCCAGCAGGTGGCCGTTTGAAGGCTGCAACGCAGTGTCATGACCGGGCCCGGATGACACGTTCCGATACACGCTCTGGAGGCGTCAAAATTCCAACTTTTTCAACGAGATGCGCATTCATCTTCGCTTTGTTTGTGCACAAGGGAAAAGCGGCGCTAGAATCGCCATCAGCAGTCGCGCACGGGTCCAACCGATGAAAAAGAACAGCCTGCGTCGTCCGATCCGTTCGGCGGCCACCGGTTTGCTGGGCATGTTGATGCCCGTTGCCTTGTCCACCACCGCGCAGACCCCGCCACCGTTGCCACCGATGCCGGCCAACATCGAGTCCGCTGCGGCCTCCGCCGTCGCCCACACCCAACCGGCGGCCTACCGCACCGGTCTGGTGCCGCAGGTGCAGGCGCCCGCCGCAGGCTTCAACGTCGCCAACATCGAATCGATGGCGCAGCAGCTCACCTATGGCGAGCGCGTGCCAGGCATGGCCGTGGCCATCGTGCAGGGCGGCCGCATCCTCAGCGCGCGCGGCTATGGCGTCACCGACGTCAACAATCCGCTGCCGGTCGATGCGCACACCGTGTTCCGCCTGGCATCACTGTCCAAGGCCTTCGCCGGCACCATGGCCGGTCTGCTGGTCAACGACGGCACGCTGCGCTGGGACAGCAAGGTCACCGATTACGTGCCGGGCTTCCGCCTCAACTCGCCCGAAGCCACCGACCGCCTGACCGTGGCCGATGTGCTCAGCCACCGCGTCGGCCTGCCGTACAACGCCTACGACCGCGACATCGAAGGCAACGCAGAGTACTACGCACTGACCCAGAAGCTGGCCAACACCAGCCTGAAGTGCCTGCCGGGCGACTGCTACGCCTACCAGAACGTGGCCTTCAGCCTGATCGGCGACGTTGTCTACGCCGCTTCCGGCAGCTTCTACGAACAGTCGGTCGAGCGCCGCATCTTCAAGCCGCTGGGCATGAACGATGCCAGCCTCGGCCTAGCCGGGATCCAGGCCAGCTCGCGCTGGGCGCGTCCCCACGTGCGCAGCCGCAATGGCTGGGTGTCGCTGACGCCGAAGCCGACCTACTACCGCGTCGCCCCGGCTGCCGGCGTCAATGCCAGCGCCAGCGACATGGCGCAGTGGCTGCTCGCCCACACCGGACACCGCCCTGACGTGCTGCCGGCGCCGCTGCTGGCCACCCTGCACTCCAGCCTGATCAACACCCCCGGTGAGATGCGTTCGGGCTGGCGCCGCGAGCGCCTGCATTCGGCCGGCTACGCACTGGGCTGGCGCACCTTCGACTATGCCGGCCACGACGTGGTGTTCCATGCCGGCGCCGTGCAGGGCTACCGCGGCCTGGTGGCATTGGTGCCGGAACGCGATCTCGGCATCGCCATCATGTGGAATGGCGAAAGCGGCCTGCCCAGCGGCCTGCTGCCGACCGTGCTCGATTCCGCACTCGGCCTGCCGGCACAGCGCTGGCTGGATGTGGACACCGACTTCGGCAGCGACAACCTGATGGCCGAAGGCGCAAGCCCGGCGCAGCAGGACAAGCGCAAGGGCAAGGGTGCCTCGAGCAACCGCGCGGTGGCGTCGCCACGCTGATCTGGCGGGCTCGACGGTAAGCATGAAGGGCGGCCCATGGGTCGCCCTTTTCGTTCTTTCTGTAGCAACTGTCTTGTCAGGCGGAGGCCATCTGGGCCTCCGCATCCCGTTTGCGGGCGTTGAGGATCACCAGCATTTTGCGCATCACCGCGACCAAAGCCACCTTGCCCGGTTTGCCCTGCCTGACGAGTGATTCAA
>NZ_JCAFUL010000030.1:0-16671 GCF_059371315.1 Stenotrophomonas sp. YJH_SMC_8
GAAATGGTGATGCCGGGTGACAACGTCAAGATGGTCGTCACCCTGATCAACCCGGTGGCAATGGACGAAGGCCTGCGCTTCGCCATCCGCGAAGGCGGCCGTACCGTCGGCGCCGGCGTGGTCTCGAAGATCATCGAGTAAGCCTGCAGTACCGGTGGTTGCATAGCGCCGCCGGTTACGCGAATGGCGGGCCGGGAACCTCGGTCCGCCTTCGCCGTCTAAGGGAAGGCAAGTTTCAAAACGTACGCCAGTAGCTCAATTGGCAGAGCAGCGGTCTCCAAAACCGCAGGTTGGGGGTTCGAGTCCCTCCTGGCGTGCCATCTGCCCACCTTATCCAGCGGCCTGGGCCGCTAAAGCAGACACAGCCTGATGAATAGCAAGATCGAACACTCCAAGGACAACTCCGCCAACGGTGGGGATATCGTCAAGTATGTCGCCGCATCGCTGCTGGTGCTGGCCGGTCTGTTCGTCTGGTTCTGGTTCTCCGCCGACTCCGGTCGCGCAACCCAGCTGGGTGCGTGGGCGGGTCAGCTGCGTGCGTTGGCGGTCGTAGTCGGTCTGGTTGGCGGTATCGGCGTGTTCATGCTGACCGGCAAGGGGCGCGACACCCGCGAATTCCTCTCCGAGTCGCGCTTCGAACTGCGCAAGGTGGTCTGGCCGACGCGCCAGGAAGCCATCCGCATGACCTGGGTCGTGATGGTGGTGGTGACCATTCTCAGTCTGTTGCTGGGTGGGTTCGATTACGTCATTCAGTGGCTGGTTCAGTTGTTCCTGAGCCGCTAAGGAGAATTGCATGAAGCGTTGGTACGTCGTTCACGCCTATTCGGGCTTCGAGAAGTCGGTGGCGCAGGCTCTGCGCGATCGCATCGTCCGTGACGGCATGGAAGAGCGCTTCGGCGATGTCCTGGTCCCGACCGAAGAAGTGGTCGAGATGCGCGCTGGCCAGAAGCGCCGGTCCGAGCGCAAGTTCTTCCCGGGTTACGTGCTGGTCCAGATCGAGACCCACGAAGAAGCCGGTATTCCGCGCATCGACAACGAAAGCTGGCACCTGGTCAAGGAAACCCCGCGCGTGATGGGCTTCATCGGCGGTACTGCCGATCGCCCGCTGCCGATCGCCGATTCCGAGGCCGAGGCCATCCTGAACCGCGTTCAGGAAGGTGTCGAGAAGCCGCGTCCGAAGGTGCTGTTCGAGCCGGGCCAGATGGTTCGTGTCACCGATGGCCCGTTCAACGATTTCAACGGCGTCGTCGAAGAAGTCAACTACGAGAAGAGCCGTCTGCGCGTCTCGGTGCTGATCTTCGGTCGTGCCACCCCGGTCGAACTCGAGTTCGGCCAGGTCGAAAAGGCCGTCTGATCCAGCTGTAGAGTCGAGCCATGCTCGACTCCGGGGTCTGGATGGTGTGGCAGTCGAGCATGGCTCGACTCTACAAAGGGAACCGGGCCTTGCCCGGTTTCTTCCGTTTACGTGCCGCTTCAGGCATGTGAAGAAAAAACCTGATATAGTGCGCGGCTCCCCGCTGGGAAGCCAGCAGGACGAGGCCGCCGCAAGGTGGCCTTCAGCATGATTTCAAAACGCGATGCCGGGACGCGTGATTCCCGGTCCGATGGGGAGCCTGTTGTCGAAAGGCGCTAGCACCCGGAGAGCATACTCATGGCAAAGAAAGTTGTCGGTTACATCAAGCTGCAGGTGAAGGCCGGTCAGGCCAACCCCTCGCCGCCGGTCGGTCCTGCGCTGGGTCAGCGCGGTCTGAACATCATGGAATTCTGCAAGGCGTTCAACGCCGCCACGCAGAAGCTCGAGCCGGGCCTGCCGGTTCCGGTGATCATCACGGCCTACTCGGACCGTACGTTCACCTTCATCACCAAGAGCACCCCGGCCACCACCCTGCTGAAGAAGGCCGCTGGCATCTCGTCGGGCTCCAAGCGCCCGAACACCGAGAAGGTCGGCAAGGTCACCCGTAAGCAGCTGGAAGAGATCGCCAAGGCGAAGGAACCGGATCTGACTGCCGCCGATCTGGACGCCGCCGTGCGTACCATCGCTGGCTCTGCCCGTTCCATGGGCCTCGTGGTGGAGGGTTAATAAGATGGCACAGACCAAGCGTGAGAAGGCCATCAAGGCCGCCGTCGTTCCGGGCAAGGCATACGCCTTCGAGGACGCGATCAACATCCTGAAGAGCGCCACCAAGGCCAAGTTCGTCGAGTCGATCGACGTCGCTGTGCGCCTGGGCGTCGATGCGAAGAAGTCCGACCAGCAGGTCCGTGGCTCTACCGTGCTGCCGGCCGGTACCGGCAAGTCGGTCCGCGTCGCCGTGTTCGCTCCGGCCGGTGCCAAGGCTGATGAAGCCCTAGCCGCTGGCGCCGAAGCCGTCGGTATGGATGACCTGGCCGAGAAGATGCAGGCCGGCGATCTGAACTACGACGTCGTCATCGCGACCCCGGACGCCATGCGCGTCGTCGGTAAGCTGGGCACCGTGCTGGGCCCGCGCGGCCTGATGCCGAACCCGAAGGTCGGCACCGTTTCCCCGAACCCGGGTGAAGCCGTGAAGAACGCCAAGTCGGGTCAGGTCCGTTACCGCACCGACAAGGCCGGCATCATCCACTGCACCATCGGCAAGGCCGACTTCGCCGAAGACGCGCTGAAGTCGAACCTGACCGCGCTGCTGCTGGACCTGATCAAGGCCAAGCCGGCCACCTCGAAGGGCACCTACCTGCAGAAGGTTTCGGTCAGCTCGACGATGGGCCCGGGCGTCACCGTCGACCAGTCGTCGCTGACCCTGAAGTAATTGTTTGAAGCGGTCACGGTGCCTCGGGTGCCGTGACCGTGACATTTGAAGGCATCGCTGGCAGTGCATCGCCCGCGGTAGCCGTCAAAGACCGCAGGCGCGGTCGTGGCACTACCGGCGACGGGCACGGAAGCTCGATCTGGCAAGGAGTCGCCGCCGGAGCAGTCACGAACGCTTAATCGATTCCCCGGAATCAACCTGCGTAGATGGTGCCCTTCTGGAGTTTTTCTGGTTCACGCATGTCTGGGATTTCCCTGATTGCCTCCAGGTCTGGAACGGCCCACCCCCCGGAACATCATCCCGATGTTCCCGGCGTCCAGGACGGATGCCGCACAGGACCGCACACGGCAGGAGCCGTAAGCGGAGTTCAATAGGAGGAGTGCAATGGCTCTCAATCTGTCCCAGAAGCAAGAAGTAGTCGCCGAGCTGGCAGACGTCGCCGCCAAGGCCCACTCCTTGATCGCAGCCGAATACGCTGGCACCACGGTCGCCCAGATGACCGCGATGCGCAAGCAGGCTCGTGAAACCGGTGTTTTCTTGAAGGTTGTCAAGAACACCCTGGCTTCGCGCGCCGTTGAAGGCACCGAGTTCGCAGTCGCCCAGGACCAGATGGTTGGTCCGCTGCTGTACGCGTTCTCGCTCGAGGAGCCCGGCGCTGCCGGTCGCCTGATCAAGGAAGCCGCCAAGGGCAACGACAAGCTGAAGGCTAAGGTCGTCGCCATCGGTGGCGAAGTGTTCCCGGCAAGCCACGTCGAAGTGCTGGCCTCGCTGCCGACCCGCGATCAGGCCCTGGCCATGCTGGCCCGCGTCCTGACCGAGCCGGTCACGATGTTTGCCCGCGCCATCAAGGCCGTTGGCGAGAAGCAGGGTGGTGGCGATGTCGCCGCCGACGCTGCCGAGCCGGCCGCCGAGACCGCCTGAGTTTCGACTTACCGTGGTTCCTGACGGAACCTCAACCCAGAAAATCATCCAAAGGTATTAATCATGTCCCTTACCAACGAACAGATCGTCGACGCCATCGCCGAGAAGTCCCTGATGGAAGTGATGGAGCTGGTCAAGGCCATCGAAGAGAAGTTCGGCGTCTCCGCCGCTGCTCCGGTTGCCGTGGCTGCTGCCGCTGGCCCGGCCGCTGCTGTTGAAGAGCAGACCGAGTTCACCGTCACCCTGAAGTCGGCCGGCGACAAGAAGGTCGAAGTCATCAAGGCCGTCCGCGCCATCACCGGCCTGGGCCTGAAGGAAGCGAAGGACCTGGCCGAAGCCGGTGGCGTCCTGAAGGAAGGCGCTTCGAAGGAAGACGCCGAGAAGATGAAGAAGGACCTGGAAGCTGCTGGCGCGACTGTCGAAGTCAAGTAAGCAGTTACCTTGCATCGTCACCGATTCACGGCGATGCAGCCAAGGCTGGGGGCGTAAGCCCCCGGCCTTTGGTCGTTGTTGCGGTGTTGTGGATCCACGCCATGCGTGGATGTAATCGGTAGATCCACGCCATGCGTGGATGCAAGAAGCAGCAAAAAGCCCAACACGGGCTGCAGTCAAACCCCGGCCGGCCAGCGCAGCGCGCGGCAGCAGGGGCGTGGTAGCAGACGAGTTGGCAGTTGGAAGTAGCGGGAGAAGGCGTGCTGGTGCCGGCAATACCAGCGACTTCCAACTGACAATTTCAAGTTTCCTTCTGGGTCGTGGACGCACGGCCCGCACAACAAGGTGGAAGACCTCATGACGTCCTATTCGTTCACCGAAAAAAAGCGTATCCGCAAGGATTTCGGCAAGCAGCGCTCGATTCTCGAAGTGCCGTTCCTGCTCGCCATCCAGGTGGATTCCTACCGTGAATTCCTGCAGGAAAACGTCGATCCGGCCAAGCGCACGGACCACGGCCTGCACGCTGCGCTGAAGTCGGTCTTCCCGATCGCCAGCTACAGCGGCAATGCTGCCCTGGAATACGTCGGCTACAAGCTGGGCGAACCGGTCTTCGACGAGCGCGAGTGCCGCCAGCGTGGCATGAGCTACGGCGCCCCGCTGCGCGTGACCGTGCGCCTGGTGATCTACGACCGTGAGTCGTCGACCAAGGCCATCAAGTACGTGAAGGAGCAGGAGGTCTATCTGGGCGAAATCCCGCTGATGACCGAGAACGGCACCTTCATCGTCAACGGCACCGAGCGCGTCATCGTCTCGCAGCTGCACCGCTCGCCGGGCGTGTTCTTCGACCACGACCGTGGCAAGACCCACAGCTCGGGCAAGCTGCTGTACAGCGCCCGCATCATTCCTTACCGCGGTTCCTGGCTGGACTTCGAGTTCGACCCGAAGGACGCGCTGTTCACCCGTATCGACCGCCGCCGCAAGCTGCCGGTGTCGATCCTGCTGCGCGCGCTCGGCTACAGCAACGAAGAGATGCTGGCCGAGTTCTTTGAGATCAACACCTTCCACATCAACCCGGATGAAGGCGTCCAGCTGGAGCTGGTGCCGGAGCGCCTGCGTGGCGAAACCCTGGGCTTCGACCTCGCCGACGGCGACAAGGTCATCGTGGAAGCCGGCAAGCGCATCACCGCGCGCCACATCAAGCAGCTGGAAGCCTCGGGCATCGCCGCCCTGGCCGTGCCGGACGACTACATCGTCGGCCGCATCCTGTCGCACGACGTGGTCGATGCCTCGACCGGCGAACTGCTGGCACAGGCCAACGATGAGATCAGCGACGAGCAGCTGCAGAACTTCCGCAAGGCCGGTGTTGATGCGGTTGGCACCCTGTGGGTGAACGACCTGGATCGTGGCCCGTACCTGTCCAACACCCTGCGCATCGACCCGACCAAGACCCAGCTGGAAGCCCTGGTCGAGATCTACCGCATGATGCGTCCGGGCGAGCCGCCGACCAAGGATGCCGCGCAGAACCTGTTCCACAACCTGTTCTTCACCTTCGAGCGCTACGACCTGTCCGCGGTCGGCCGCATGAAGTTCAACCGTCGCGTGGGCCGCAAGGAAACCACCGGCGAAGCCGTGCTGTACGACAGCAAGTACTTCGGTGAGCGCAACGACGAAGAGTCCAAGCGCCTGGTTGCCGCCCACGGCGACAGCTCCGACATCCTGGACGTGATCAAGGTCCTGACCGAGATCCGCAACGGTCGCGGCGTGGTCGACGACATCGACCACCTGGGCAACCGTCGCGTGCGTTCGGTCGGCGAAATGGCCGAGAACGTGTTCCGCGTCGGCCTGGTCCGCGTCGAGCGCGCGGTCAAGGAGCGCCTGTCGATGGCCGAGTCCGAAGGCCTGACCCCGCAGGAGCTGATCAACGCCAAGCCGGTCGCCGCTGCCATCAAGGAGTTCTTCGGCTCCTCGCAGCTGTCGCAGTTCATGGACCAGAACAACCCGCTGTCGGAAGTGACCCACAAGCGTCGCGTCTCGGCCCTGGGCCCGGGCGGTCTGACCCGTGAGCGCGCCGGCTTCGAAGTGCGCGACGTGCACCCGACCCATTACGGCCGCGTCTGCACCATCGAAACCCCGGAAGGCCCGAACATCGGCCTGATCAACTCGCTGGCCGTGTACGCCCGCACCAACCAGTACGGTTTCCTCGAGACCCCGTACCGCAAGGTCGTGGACGGCAAGGTCTATGACGAAGTCGAGTTCCTGTCGGCCATCGAAGAAAACGAGTACGTCATTGCGCAGGCCAACGCCCTGACCAATGCCGACAGCGTGCTGACCGAGCAGTTCGTGCCGTGCCGCTTCCAGGGCGAATCGCTGCTGAAGCCGCCGGCGGAAGTCCACTTCATGGACGTCTCGCCGATGCAGACCGTGTCGATCGCGGCCGCGCTGGTTCCGTTCCTGGAGCACGATGACGCGAACCGCGCACTGATGGGCGCCAACATGCAGCGCCAGGCCGTGCCGACCCTGCGTGCGCAGAAGCCGCTGGTTGGTACCGGCATCGAGCGCGCGGTGGCGCGTGACTCCGGCGTGACCGTGAACGCCCGCCGTGGTGGCGAGATCGTGCAGATCGACGCCGCCCGCATCGTGGTCAAGGTCAACGAGGAAGAGATCGTTGGCGCCACCGACGCAGGCGTGGACATCTACAACCTGGTCAAGTACACCCGTTCGAACCAGAACACCTGCATCAACCAGCGTCCGCTGGTCCAGGTGGGTGACGTCATCGCCCGCGGCGACGTGCTGGCCGACGGTCCGTCCACCGACATCGGCGAACTGGCCCTGGGCCAGAACATGCTGATCGCGTTCATGCCGTGGAACGGCTACAACTTCGAAGACTCCATCCTGCTCTCCGAGCGCGTGGTGGAAGAGGATCGTTACACCACGATCCACATCGAAGAGCTGACCTGCGTCGCGCGTGACACCAAGCTGGGGCCGGAGGAAATCTCCGCCGACATCCCGAACGTCTCCGAGCAGGCGCTGAACCGCCTGGACGAGAGCGGCGTGGTGTACATCGGTGCCGAAGTCCGCGCCGGCGACATCATGGTCGGCAAGGTCACCCCGAAGGGCGAAAGCCAGCTGACCCCGGAAGAGAAGCTGCTGCGCGCGATCTTCGGCGAGAAGGCTTCGGACGTGAAGGACAGCTCGCTGCGCGTTCCGCCGGGCATGGACGGCACCGTCATCGACGTGCAGGTCTTCACCCGCGACGGCATCGAGAAGGACAAGCGCGCCCGCCAGATCGAAGAATCTGAAATCAAGCGCGTCAAGAAGGACTTCGACGACCAGTTCCGCATCCTGGAAGCCGCCATCTACATGCGTCTGCGTTCGCAGATCGTGGGCAAGGTGGTCAACGGTGGCGCTGGCCTGAAGAAGGGTGACGTGATCACCGACGCCTTCCTGGACGGCCTGAAGAAGGCTGACTGGTTCGCCCTGCGCATGAAGGACGAAGACGCTTCGGAAGCCATCGAGCGCGCGCAGAAGCAGATCCAGGCGCACGAGAAGGAATTCGAGCGTCGCTTCGCCGACAAGCGCGGCAAGATCACCGCCGGCGACGACCTCGCTCCGGGCGTGCTGAAGATGGTCAAGGTGTTCCTGGCCGTGAAGCGCCGCATCCAGCCGGGCGACAAGATGGCAGGCCGCCACGGCAACAAGGGTGTGGTCTCCAACGTGGTGCCGGTCGAGGACATGCCGTACATGGCCTCGGGCGAGACCGTGGACATCGTGCTGAACCCGCTGGGCGTGCCGTCGCGTATGAACATCGGTCAGATTCTGGAAGTGCACCTGGGCTGGGCGGCCAAGGGTCTGGGTCGCAAGATCCAGGCGATGATGGAAGCCCAGGCCGCCGTTGCCGACCTGCGCAAGTTCCTGGACGACATCTACAACCACGACGACACCAACGTGGCCAACCGTGTCGACCTGTCGCAGTTCAGCGACGAGGAACTGCTGCGCCTGGCCCGTAACCTGACCGACGGCGTGCCGATGGCCACCCCGGTGTTCGACGGCGCCACCGAAGCGGAAATCAAGCGCATGCTGGAACTGGCCGACCTGCCGAGCAGTGGCCAGACCCAGCTGTACGACGGCCGCACCGGTGAAGCGTTCGATCGCCACACCACCGTTGGTTACATGCACTACCTGAAGCTGAACCACCTGGTCGACGACAAGATGCACGCCCGTTCGACCGGTCCGTACTCGCTCGTTACCCAGCAGCCGCTGGGCGGCAAGGCGCAGTTCGGCGGCCAGCGCTTCGGTGAAATGGAAGTCTGGGCGCTGGAAGCCTACGGCGCGGCCTACACCCTGCAGGAAATGCTGACGGTGAAGTCCGATGACGTGCAGGGCCGCAACCAGATGTACAAGAACATCGTCGACGGTGAGCACGAGATGGTCGCGGGCATGCCGGAATCCTTCAACGTGCTCGTGAAGGAAATCCGCTCGCTGGCCATCAACATGGAACTGGAAGACAACTGATCCATGCCGGCGCGGCGGCCTCCGCCGCCGCGCCGCTGGCAGTCAACTGAAAGCCCATCGACACAGCATTCCTCCTTCTGGAGAACACCATGAAAGACCTGCTCAACCTCTTCAACCAGCAGCGCCAGACGCTGGACTTCGACGCGATCAAGATCGCGCTGGCCTCGCCGGACCTGATCCGCTCGTGGTCCTTCGGCGAAGTGAAGAAGCCGGAAACCATCAACTACCGTACCTTCAAGCCGGAACGCGACGGCCTGTTCTGCGCCGCCATCTTCGGCCCGGTGAAGGACTACGAGTGCCTGTGCGGCAAGTACAAGCGCATGAAGCACCGCGGCGTGGTCTGCGAAAAGTGCGGCACCGAAGTGACCCTGGCCAAGGTGCGTCGCGAGCGCATGGGCCACATCGACCTGGCCTCGCCGGTCGCGCACATCTGGTTCCTGAAGTCGCTGCCGTCGCGCATCGGCCTGATGCTGGACATGACCCTGCGCGACATCGAGCGCGTGCTGTACTTCGAAGCCTACGTGGTGACCGAGCCGGGCCTGACCGCCCTGGAACGCCGCCAGCTGCTGACCGAAGAACAGTACCTGCAGGCCCGCCAGGAGCACGGTGACGACTTCGACGCCGCCATGGGCGCCGAGGCCGTGTACGAACTGCTGCGCACGATCGACCTGCAGTCGGAAATGACCCGCCTGCGCGAAGAGATCGCTGCTACCGGTTCGGAAACCAAGCTCAAGCGCCTCACCAAGCGCATCAAGCTGATCGAAGCCTTCCTGGAATCGGGCAACCGTCCGGAATGGATGGTCATGACCGTGCTGCCGGTGCTGCCGCCGGACCTGCGTCCGCTGGTCCCGCTGGATGGCGGCCGCTTCGCGACCTCCGACCTGAACGACCTTTACCGCCGCGTCATCAACCGCAACAACCGCCTGCGCCGCCTGCTCGAACTGAGCGCGCCGGACATCATCGTGCGCAATGAAAAGCGCATGTTGCAGGAATCGGTCGATGCGCTGCTGGACAACGGCCGTCGTGGCCGTGCCATCACCGGCACGAACAAGCGCCCGCTGAAGTCGCTGGCCGACATGATCAAGGGCAAGCAGGGTCGCTTCCGCCAGAACCTGCTGGGCAAGCGCGTCGACTACTCGGGCCGTTCGGTCATCGTGGTCGGTCCGTACCTGCGCCTGCACCAGTGCGGCCTGCCGAAGAAGATGGCGCTCGAGCTGTTCAAGCCGTTCGTCTTCGCCAAGCTGCAGCGCCGTGGCCTGGCCACCACCATCAAGGCCGCCAAGAAACTGGTCGAGCGCGAAGAAGCCGAAGTCTGGGACATCCTGGAAGAGGTCATCCGCGAGCATCCGGTGATGCTGAACCGTGCGCCGACCCTGCACCGTCTGGGCATCCAGGCGTTCGAGCCGGTGCTGATCGAAGGCAAGGCCATCCAGCTGCACCCGCTGGTCTGCACCGCGTTCAACGCCGACTTCGACGGTGACCAGATGGCCGTCCACGTGCCGCTCTCGCTGGAAGCCCAGCTGGAAGCGCGTGCGCTGATGATGTCGACCAACAACATCCTGTCGCCGGCCAACGGCGAGCCGATCATCGTGCCGTCGCAGGACGTCGTGCTGGGTCTGTACTACATGACCCGCTCGCTGGAAAACAAGAAGGGCGAGGGCATGGCCTTCGCCAACATCGCCGAAGTGAAGCGTGCCTACGACAACCGCGTGGTGGAACTGCACGCGCGCGTCAAGGTCCGCATCACCGAGGTGGTGACCGACGAAGACGGCATCAAGCAGAACAAGACCTCGATCGTGGACACCACGATCGGTCGCGCCCTGCTGGCTGAAATCCTGCCGGAAGGCCTGCCGTTCGCGCTGGCCAACACCGAGCTGACCAAGAAGAACATCAGCCGCCTGATCAACTCCAGCTACCGCCAGCTGGGCCTGAAGGACACGGTCGTGTTCGCCGACAAGCTGATGTACACCGGCTTCGCCTACGCGACCCGCGCCGGCGTCTCGATCGGCATCGACGACATGCTGATCCCGGACGAGAAGAAGGGCATCCTCACCGAGGCCGAAGCCGAAGTGCTGGAAATCCAGGAGCAGTACCAGTCGGGCCTGGTCACCGCCGGCGAGCGCTACAACAAGGTGGTCGACATCTGGTCGCGCACCAACGAGCGCATCGCCAAGGCGATGATGGACACCATCGGTACCGAGAAGGTGGTCAATGCCAAGGGTGAGACCATCGACCAGAAGTCGATGAACTCGCTGTACATCATGGCCGACTCCGGTGCGCGTGGTTCGCAGGCGCAGATCCGTCAGCTGGCCGGTATGCGTGGCCTGATGGCGCGTCCGGACGGCTCGATCATCGAGACGCCCATCAAGGCGAACTTCCGCGAAGGCCTGAACGTGCAGGAGTACTTCAACTCCACCCACGGTGCCCGTAAGGGTCTGGCCGATACCGCGCTGAAGACCGCGAACTCGGGTTACCTGACCCGTCGTCTGGTCGACGTCGCGCAGGACGTGGTCATCACCGAGGTGGATTGCGGTACCACCGAAGGCCTGATCATGACCCCGATCGTGGAAGGCGGCGACGTGGTCGAGCCGCTGAAGGATCGCGTGCTGGGTCGCGTGGTGGCCGAGGACGTGTTCCTGCCGGGCAACGACGAGGATCCGATCGTCACCCGCAACACCCTGCTCGACGAAGCCTGGGTCGCCAAGCTGGAAGATGCCGGCGTGCAGACCATCAAGGTCCGCTCGACCATCTCCTGCGAATCGGCCTTCGGTGTCTGCTCGCGCTGCTACGGCCGCGATCTGGCCCGTGGCCACCTGGTCAACATCGGTGAAGCGGTTGGCGTCATCGCCGCCCAGTCCATCGGTGAGCCGGGTACCCAGCTGACCATGCGTACGTTCCACATCGGTGGTGCGGCGTCGCGAGCTGCTGCGGTCGACAACATCACCGTCAAGACCACCGGCTCGGTCAAGTTCAGCAACCTCAAGTCGGTCGAGCACGCCAATGGCTCGCTGGTGGCAGTGTCGCGCTCGGGCGAAATCTCGGTGCTCGATGCCCACGGCCGTGAGCGTGAGCGTTACAAGCTGCCGTACGGTGCGACCATCACGTCCAAGGACGGTGATGCGATCAAGGCTGGCCAGACCGTGGCCAACTGGGATCCGCATAACCACCCGATCGTGTCGGAAGTGGCCGGCTTCATCCGCTTCATCGACTTCGTCGACGGCATCACCGTCATCGAGAAGACCGACGAGCTGACCGGCCTGGCGTCGCGCGAAATCACCGATCCGAAGCGTCGTGGTACCCAGGCCAAGGACCTGCGTCCGATCGTGCGCATCGTCGACGCCAAGGGCAACGACCTGTCGATCCCGGGCACCGACCTGCCGGCGCAGTACCTGCTGCCGCCGCGCTCGATCGTCAACCTGCAGGACGGCGCCGCCGTCGGCGTGGGTGACGTGGTCGCCAAGATTCCGCAGGAAGCGTCGAAGACCCGCGACATCACCGGTGGTCTGCCGCGCGTGGCCGATCTGTTCGAAGCGCGCAAGCCGAAGGATCCGGCGGTGCTGGCCGAGCGTTCGGGCATCATCAGCTTCGGCAAGGACACCAAGGGCAAGCAGCGCCTGATCATCAAGGACACCGATGGTTCGGAGCACGAAGAGCTGATCCCGAAGTACCGCCAGGTCATCGTGTTCGAAGGCGAGCATGTCACCAAGGGTGAAACCATCGTGGACGGCGAGCCGAGCCCGCAGGACATCCTGCGCCTGCTGGGTGTCGAACCGCTGGCTGCCTACCTGGTGAAGGAAATCCAGGACGTGTACCGCCTGCAGGGCGTGAAGATCAACGACAAGCACATCGAGGTGATCACCCGCCAGATGCTGCGCAAGGTCGAGATCACCGACCAGGGCAGCAGCAAGTTCCTGAACGGTGAACAGGTGGAGCGTCAGCGCGTTATCGAGGAGAATGCGCGCCTGTCGACCCGCAACGAGCTGCCGGCGCACTTCGATCCGGTCCTGCTGGGTATCACCAAGGCCTCGCTGGCGACCGAATCGTTCATCTCGGCCGCGTCGTTCCAGGAAACCACCCGCGTGCTGACCGAAGCGGCCGTCCGCGGCACCTCGGACAACCTGCGTGGCCTGAAGGAAAACGTCATCGTGGGTCGCCTGATTCCGGCCGGTACCGGCCTGGCGTACCACAGCAACCGCCGTCGCGGCGCTTCCGGTCTCACCGAGTCGGAAATGCAGACCCTGGCCGGCACCCCGGCTGCGGTCGAGGCACCGGTGGTTGAAGCCGAAGCTGAACAGGCCTCGGGCGAAGAATGAGGTATCCGGTCCGGCCGCAAGGCCGGACCACCCATCGGTTCATCGATGGGATTGGGAAAGGGCAGGGGAGGTCGTCCGCGATCACCCCTGCCAACCTGAACGGGGTACATGGAGGCCCCCCAGTAACGTTCCGGGATCAGGAACGGGCTTGACAGGAGGCGTTTGACTGCTTTCCTGGCAGGTTGCTACAATCGTCTGTCTCAGCAGGCCAGAATTTTGGCCTGCTTTAACATTTCCGCATCTCTGGTCGGATTTTCCGGCCACCAATCAGAAGAACCTACTGATGGCGACGATCAACCAGCTGGTCCGCAAGCCGCGGCAAGCGACCACCTACAAGAGTGCCTCGCCGGCGCTCGACAAGTGCCCGCAGCGCCGTGGCGTCTGCACCCGTGTCTACACCACCACTCCGAAGAAGCCGAACTCGGCTCTGCGCAAGGTTGCCAAGGTCCGCCTGACCAACCAGGAAGAAGTGATTTCCTACATCGGTGGTGAAGGCCACAACCTGCAGGAGCACTCCGTGGTCCTGATCCGCGGCGGTCGCGTCAAGGACCTGCCGGGTGTGCGTTACCACACCGTTCGTGGCTCGCTCGACGCCGCCGGCGTTGCCAAGCGTCGCCAGGCCCGTTCCAAGTACGGCGCCAAGCGTCCGAAGGCATAAGGAGAGAGCACTATGTCGCGTAAGGGTAATACTCCGCAGCGTTCCGTCCTGCCCGATCCGAAGCACGGAAGCGAAACCATCGCCCGCTTCATCAACATGGTCATGCAGAGCGGCAAGAAGTCCGTCGCCGAAAAGATCGTGTACGGCGCCATGGACGTGATCACCGAGAAGAACAGCAGCGCCAACGCCATTGAACTGGTGCAGAAGGCTCTGGACAACGTCGCTCCGGCGGTCGAAGTCAAGTCGCGCCGCGTCGGTGGTGCCACCTACCAGGTGCCGGTCGAAGTGCGTTCGTCGCGCAAGATGGCCCTGGCCATGCGCTGGCTGATCGACTCCGCGCGCAAGCGTGGTGAGAACACCATGCCGAAGAAGCTGGCTGCTGAACTGATCGACGCCTCGGAAAACCGTGGCGGCGCCATCAAGAAGCGCGAAGAAACCCACCGCATGGCCGAAGCCAACAAGGCATTCGCCCACTACCGCTGGTGAGTTTGACGGCCTTGTAAAACAGGCAGGGCAGCACCACTTCGGTGCGTGCTGCCTCGCGGTCCCAGAAGGACTGCGCCAATCCGAAGGCCGCCGAAAGGCGGCGTTCGGCCATCCGAAATCCAAGAAATCTGAGAGGCTCCCGTGGCCCGTTCCACTCCCATCGAGCGTTACCGTAACTTCGGCATCATGGCTCACATCGATGCCGGCAAGACCACCACGTCCGAGCGCATCCTGTTCTACACCGGCAAGAGCCACAAGATCGGTGAAGTGCATGACGGCGCCGCCACCATGGACTGGATGGAGCAGGAGCAGGAGCGTGGCATCACGATCCAGTCCGCTGCCACCACCGCGTTCTGGAAGGGCATGGACAAGTCCCTGCCGGAGCACCGCTTCAACATCATCGACACCCCCGGGCACGTCGACTTCACCATCGAAGTGGAGCGCTCGCTGCGCGTGCTCGACGGTGCCGTCTTCGTCCTGTGCGCCGTCGGTGGCGTGCAGCCGCAGTCGGAAACCGTGTGGCGCCAGGCCAACAAGTACCACGTGCCGCGCATCGCGTTCGTCAACAAGATGGACCGCACCGGTGCCAACTTCCAGAAGGTCGTCGGCCAGCTGAAGGCCAAGCTGGGCGCGGTTGCCGTGCCGATGCAGCTGCCGATCGGCGCTGAAGACAACTTCAAGGGCGTCGTCGACCTGCTGAAGATGAAGGCCATCCATTGGGATGAGGCTTCGCAGGGCATGAAGTTCGAGTACGGTGAAATCCCGGCCGAGCTGCAGGGGCCGGCTGAAGAGGCTCGCCAGTTCATGGTCGAGACCGCTGCCGAAGCCAACGAAGAGCTGATGGAAAAGTACCTGGGCGGCGAAGAGCTGGCCGAGGCTGAAATCATCAACGCGCTGCGTACCCGCACCCTGGCCACCGAGATCGTGCCGATGTACTGCGGCTCGGCCTTCAAGAACAAGGGCGTGCAGGCCATGCTGGACGGCGTGATCCAGCTGCTGCCGTCGCCGGTCGACGTGCCGGACGTGAAGGGCGTGGACGTTGACGACGACACCGTCGAAATGACCCGCAAGTCGGACGACAAGGCTCCGTTCTCGTCGCTGGCCTTCAAGATCATCACCGACCCGTTCGTCGGCGCGCTGACCTTCTTCCGTGTCTACTCGGGCACCCTGAACGGTGGCGACACCGTGCTGAACTCGGTGAAGGGCAAGAAGGAGCGCATCGGCCGCATCCTGCAGATGCACTCGAACAACCGCGAGGAAATCAAGGAAGTTCTGGCTGGTGACATCGCCGCTGCCGTGGGCCTGAAGGACACCACCACCGGTGACACCCTGTGCGCCGTGGACGCCCCGATCATCCTGGAGCGCATGACGTTCCCGGAGCCGGTGATCTCGATGGCTGTCGAGCCGAAGACCAAGTCGGACCAGGAAAAGATGGGTCTGGCGCTGGGCCGTCTGGCGCAGGAAGATCCGTCGTTCCGCGTCAAGACCGACGAAGAATCCGGCCAGACCATCATCTCGGGCATGGGCGAGCTGCACCTGGACATCATCGTCGACCGCCTGAAGCGCGAGTTCAACGTTGAAGCCAACGTCGGCGCGCCGCAGGTGGCCTACCGCGAAACCATCACCCTGGCCGACGTCAAGTCGGACTACAAGCACGCCAAGCAGTCCGGTGGTAAGGGTCAGTACGGTCACGTCGTGATCGAACTGTCGCCGATCACCGCTGCCGACCGTGCCGATCCGAAGCTGGCTCCGGCCATCAAGGACGACTTCCTGTTCATCAACGACATCACCGGCGGCGTGATCCCGAAGGAATTCATTCCGTCGGTTGAAAAGGGCCTGCGCGAAACCATCACCAGCGGTCCGCTGGCTGGCTTCCCGGTCGTGGACGTCAAGGTGAAGCTGGTGTTCGGTTCGTACCACGACGTCGACTCCTCGGAAATGGCGTTCAAGCTGGCTTCGTCCATGGCCTTCAAGCAGGGCTTCGCCAAGGCCAAGCCGGTGCTGCTGGAGCCGATCATGAAGGTCGAGATCGTGACCCCGGAGGATTACCAGGGTGACGTGATGGGCGACGTCAGCCGTCGTCGCGGCGTGCTGCAGGGTTCCGACACCACCGGTGACGGTTCGGCCAGCATCATCAACGCGATGATCCCGCTGGGTGAAATGTTCGGCTACGCCACTGCGCTGCGTTCGCAGACCCAGGGCCGCGCCACCTTCACCATGGAATTCGATCACTACGAGCCGGCGCCGACCAACATCGCCGAAGCCGTCATGAAGAAGGGCTGAGCCTCGCTCAGCCTCTCTTGAAACCACTTACGAACAATCAAGGTATAGAACAATGGCAAAGGGTAAGTTCGAGCGCACCAAGCCGCACGTCAACGTCGGCACCATCGGTCACGTCGACCACGGCAAGACCACGCTGACCGCTGCACTGACCAAGATCGGTGCCGAGCGCTTCGGTGGCGAGTTCAAGGACTACTCCTCGATCGACGCCGCTCCGGAAGAAAAGGCTCGTGGCATCACGATCTCGACCGCGCACGTCGAATACGAATCCCCGGTCCGTCACTAC
>NZ_JCAFUL010000031.1:0-10973 GCF_059371315.1 Stenotrophomonas sp. YJH_SMC_8
ACGCTGGCCTGAAGGCCAAGGGCAAAGCAAGCAAGGTGGCGCTCGTGGCGGTCATGCGCAAAATGCTGGTGATCCTCAACGCCCGTAAGCGAGACGCCGAGGTGGCCCTCGGCTGCCCCTGACAAGACAGTTGCTACTGACGGAATTGGGGAACACGCACCTCTGTTCAGGGGCGCCCCGTAGAGAGGGGATTGTCGGGTGCATCCATGCACCCGATCCCGGCGCATCGGGTGGTCGTGCATCGGTGCATGCCACGTATCTGGAGGAACGAGCCCCTCTGTTGAGGGGCTGCCCCGACAGGGGCGGGGAGAGGCAGGCAAAGGGAGGGGCCCAATCGTTGCGCAGCAACGTTTGGGGCGAAGCGCGCGCAGCGCACTTCGCGTCCCGCGCCAGATAACTGAAAACGGCTGCCCTTTCAGGCAGCCTTTTTCAGTTATCTGGCGGAGAGAGGGGGATTGTCGGGTGCATCCATGCACCCGATCCCGGTGCGCGCTGCGCCCCGGGACCCGCCTTCGGCGGTCCGGTTCTGCTCCTGCAGAACCGTCGAACCCCGGCAGGGCTTCTCTCGCCCGATGCTCTCCGCCAGCCAAATAAAAAAGCCGCCCAGAGGGCGGCTTCTTCATTTATCTGGCGGAGAGAGGGGGATTCGAACCCCCGAAGCGCGGTTTAGACGCTTACACACTTTCCAGGCGTGCTCCTTCAACCACTCGGACACCTCTCCGGATCCCTGCCATCGGCAAACGCCTCAGCAGGGGCGCAGATTCTAGCGGGCTGCGCGGCACTTCACAAGCACCCCGGCCAGGAACCTGCGAAGGGCGTGCCGGAGGCGAGGGGGCTGGACAGGCATGGCACAATGGAACATCCGATGGAAAACGGTGGCCTGATGTCCTATCTCGTCCTTGCCCGCAAGTGGCGTCCGAAGCGTTTTGCCGAGCTGGTGGGCCAGGAACACGTGGTCCGTGCGCTCAGCAACGCGCTCGACAGCGGCCGGGTCCACCACGCGTTCCTGTTCACCGGTACCCGCGGCGTGGGCAAGACCACCATCGCGCGCATTTTCGCCAAGTCGCTGAACTGCGAGCAGGGCACCAGCGCCGACCCGTGTGGCCAGTGCGCGGCCTGCCTGGACATCGACGCCGGACGCTACATCGACCTGCTGGAAATCGACGCCGCGTCCAACACCGGCGTGGACGACGTGCGCGAGGTGATCGAGAACGCGCAGTACATGCCCTCGCGTGGCAAGTACAAGGTCTACCTGATCGACGAAGTGCACATGCTGTCCAAGGCGGCGTTCAACGCGCTGCTGAAGACGCTGGAAGAGCCGCCGGAGCACGTGAAGTTCCTGCTGGCCACCACCGATCCGCAGAAGCTGCCGGTCACCGTGCTCAGCCGCTGCCTGCAGTTCAACCTCAAGCGCCTGGATGAGGACCAGATCCAGGGCCAGATGACCCGCATCCTGGCGGCAGAAGAGATCGAGGCCGACGGCAGCGCCATCTTGCAGCTGGCCAAGGCCGCTGATGGCAGCCTGCGTGACGGCCTGTCGCTGCTGGACCAGGCGATTGCCTATGCCGGCGGCGCACTGCGCGAGGACGTGGTGCGCACGATGCTGGGCACCGTCGACCGCACCCAGGTGGCCGCGATGCTGGATGCACTGGCCGAGGGCGATGGCCCGCGCCTGCTGCAGGTGGTGGCCGCGCTGGCCGAATTCTCGCCGGACTGGAGTGGTGTGCTGGAAGCGCTGGCCGAAGGCCTGCACCGCATCCAGGTGCAGCAGCTGGTACCGGGTGCGGCCGTTGCCGAAGGCCTGGATGCCAGCGCATTCGCCGAGCGCCTGCGCCCGGAAGTGGTGCAGCTCTGGTACCAGATGGCCTTGAATGGCCGCCGCGACCTGCCGCTGGCGCCGAGCCCGCGCGCGGGCTTCGAGATGGCCGTGCTGCGGATGCTGGCATTCCGCCCGGCTGCCGCGGTACCGCCGGTGCCGAAGTCGGTTGAAGGTGCCGCAGGCGGCAGCGTTGCCGGTGGAGGCAGCGGCGCTGGTACCCACGAAGTGACGCCGGCCGCTGCCGCCGCTCAGGCGGGCCCGGCCCCGGCGACGCAGGCGGCCGCGCCGTCCCAGGCTGCGCCGCGCGAACCTGACCCCGAACCCGAGCCGGCCCCGCAACCCGAACCTGACCCGGCGCCGGAGCCCGAGCCGGTTCCGGTGGAAGAGCCCGTGTCGCCGCCGCCGGTAAAGGCCGAAGCAGAGGTGCCGCCACCGGCTGCTGAAGCTGAAACGAGCGACGATCTGCCGCCGTGGGCCACCGATGAAGCCGAGGCCCGTGACGCAGCACTGGCGGCCGAGATGGCCGGCCCGGAGGCGGCCATGGTCGCGCCCTGGCACGAGCCGCCGGCTCGCGTCGTGGCCCCCAGCGAACCTGCGCCGCCCGAGCGCCCGTTCCGCACTGAAGGTATTGTCATCGCGCCGGCCGAGCCGGCCCCGGCGCGTGATACCGCGCCGCAGAACGGTGTCAGCGACCTGGCCACGGCCGAGGACTGGCTGGACCTGGTCGCCAACAGCGGCCTCAGCGGCCCGTCGCGCCAGTTGGCCGCGAACGCTGCCTTCATCAGTTGCCAGCACGGGACCTTGAAACTGGGCCTTTCGCCCGGATTTGAATACCTGCGCTCGGAGCGCGCGCTGGCCGCCCTGGGCGAGATGCTGGAGAAGGCCCTGGGCCAGGCGCCGAAGATCGTGGTCGAGACCGTGGAAACCGAACACGTTCCGGCCGAGACCCTGCACCAGCGCGCCGACCGCCAGCGTGGCGAACGGCAGCAGGAAGCAGAGGCCGTTTTCATGGACGACCCGGAAGTGCAGGTGCTGATCCAACAGCACGGCGCCCGGGTTGTTTCCGATTCCATCCGTTCTTTTGACGAGTAAGACACCATGCGCGGAAACATCGCCCAATTGATGCAGCAGGCCCAGAAGATGCAGGAAAACCTGCAGAAGGCCCAGGAAGAAATCGCCAAGATCGAAGTGACCGGCAGCGCCGGTGGCGGCATGGTCAGCGTGACCCTGACCGGCGCCAAGGAATGCCGCAAGGTGCGCATCGACCCGTCGCTGGCCAGCGACCCGGAGATGCTGGAAGACCTGATCGCCGCTGCCTTCAATGACGCCTCGAACAAGATCGATGCCGAGTCGAAGTCGAAGATGGGCTCGGCCACTGCCGGCATGCAGCTGCCGCCGGGCATGAAGCTGCCGTTCTGATTTTCAGCGTGGCACCCGTGCAAGCGGGTGCCACAGAACCTGTAGCCGTCGAGCCTGCTCGACGCCATGAAAGCATTCCGCCGTGTCCGCACCCCTGCTTGAACAATTGATCGACGCGTTGCGGGTGCTGCCTGGCGTCGGCCAGAAGACTGCGCAGCGCATGGCCTACCACCTGCTCGAACGCGAGCGCGAAGGTGGCCAGCGTCTGGCCGAGACACTGGCATTGGCGGTGGAGCGCATCGGCCACTGCGCGCAGTGCCGCGATTTCAGCGAATCCGAGTTGTGCCCGACCTGCGGCAACGGCAGCCGCGAGCGCAGCCAGCTGTGCGTGGTCGAATCGCCGGCCGATCGCCTGGCCATCGAGAACGCCACCGGTTTCCGCGGCGTCTACTTCGTGCTGCAGGGCCGTCTGTCGCCGCTCGATGGCATCGGCCCGCGCGAACTGGGCCTGGAACAGCTGGAGCAGCGCCTGGCCGGAGGCGAGGTGCAGGAACTGATCATCGCCACCAGTGCCACCGTCGAGGGCGAGGCCACCGCGCACTATCTGGCGCAGCTGGCGCGCGCGCGCAAGGTGCAGCCGAGCCGCCTGGCGCAGGGCCTGCCACTGGGCGGTGAACTCGAATACGTTGATCGTGGCACGCTCTCGCACGCGTTCGGAACGCGCAGCGAATTCCGCGATTGAACGCCGGTCGGGCATCCCCCGGCGCGGCCGGCCTACAATGCGGATGACATTTCCGCCGAGGCCGAACATGAGCACTGAAACCCTCTTCAGCAAGATCATCCGTCGCGAGATCCCGGCCACCATCGTCTACGAGGATGACGAGGTGCTGGGCTTCAAGGACATCGCACCGCAGGCGCCGGTGCATGTGCTGTTCATTCCGAAGAACGAGATCATCCCGACCCTGGATGACCTGCAGCCCTCGCAGGCACACCTGATCGGCAAGCTGGCGCTGGCCGCTGCCGAATACGCGCGCCGCGAGGGATTCGCACAGGACGGCTACCGCATCGTGATGAACTGCCGCGAGGATGCCGGGCAGACCGTGTTCCACATCCACATGCACCTGCTGGCGGGTGCACAGCTGGGGCATTTCGGTACGCCGGGGCGTTGAAGCCCCTATCCACGCAGGAGTACCACGGGTACCCCGCTGTAGATCCACGCCATGCGTGGATGAAAAAGGCCGCCCGAGGGCGGCCTTTTCCGTCACGCGTGCCGGTTGGCGATCACCACCAGCCCCAACGGCCGTAGCCGCCCCAATACGGGCCATACGGGCCCGGGCCCCACGGACCATAGGGGTAGGGCACCACGTCGACCTGGCGCTGCTCCGGCCACAGGTAGATCACATCGGCCGACAGCTTCGGCAGACGGTAGTCGTAGTCCCCGATGCGGGTGTTCTGGTAGCCATCGATCTTGCCGATGAAGGTCACGTCACGGCCTGCCTCAAACACGGCCGGGTCGTAGAAGCCGGCGCGGCAGGCGATGAAGCGGCCGTCGCTGGCGTCGGACGAGGTGGTGTTCGGGCGGCCGCTGGCGTTGAGCGGGCGCGAGATCATCTGGAAGCAGGTCTCGCCCTGGCCGGGCTTGGTTTCGATGATGCGACCGCCCCAACGGACCGGCGTGCCGACCTGCTGGGTGGCGACCGAGTCGCGCGGGGAGACCAGGCTGAACTGTCCCTGCAGCGGCTTGGGGGCCGTGGCGCAGGCCGACAGGGCCAGCGTGGCCACAGCGGTGAGGAGGAACTTGGTGTTCATGGGGAGGCTCCGGAAGTCGGGCGATGCCTGCGCAGGTCCCGCAATAATGAAGCGAGGTCGGTGCAAGTTCCAGCGTAACGCGCGTCGGCGAAACGCTGGCTGAGTGCGAGCAGGGCGGGATCGGAACGTTGGGCATGGACCCGCCGTGCCCAGTCCTGCGCGGTTTCATGGGGTTGCCGGCCCAGCCCGAGGCGGGCATAGCGCCGGCCCAGCCCGCGCCAGGCACGCAGCAGCGGGTCACGTTCGCGCTCACCCCGGGCCAGAAGCCAGGCCATCCACGCCAGGGCCAGCATCGTTGCCACCACGAAGCCAGCGACAAGTTGCGTGGGGCCCAGATCATCCAGCCCGAACGGCTTGAGCAGTTGCTGCTGGCGGCGTGCATCGAAGGAGAGCACCAGGTCGTTCCAGCCGCGGCGCAGCCAGTCGCTCATCTGCCCCAGCTGCTGCCAGCGTTGCTGCAGCGGGCTGTCGGTACCTGCCTGCAGGCGGTCGTCGAGGGTATCGAGGATGCGTTCCGGTGCCACCGCGGCGGTAGGGTCGACCCGTACCCAGCCGCGCTGCGGCAGCCATACCTCGGCCCAGGCGTGGGCGTCCATCCGCCGCACGATCCAGTAGTCGCCAAGGCGGTTGTAGGTGCCACCGGCAAAGCCGGTCACCACCCGCGCCGGAATGCCGGCGTTGCGCATCAGTACCACGAAGGCGGAACTGAAGTGTTCGCAGAAGCCAGCCTTGTAGCCAAACAGGAACTCGTCGACCGGATCGCGTCCCGCCGGTGGCGTCTGCAGCGTGTAGGAGAAATCGGTGGTGATCCATTGCAGCGCGCGGCGGACGATGGCTTCGTCATCACCGCCGGCATCCTGCCGCCATTGCTGCGCCAGTGTGGCCGTGCGCGGGTTGAAGCCGCTGGGCAACTGCAGCGCGGCCCGTCGCAGATAGGGCGACAGCGTGCTGTCGAAGCGTTGAGGTGGCGCCGAATGCAGTCGCCAGCGGCTCAGCGACGCCAGTGGCCGCTCGCTGCTCAGGCTCATGTCCGCATCCAGCGTGCTGCCTGCAGGGGCGAGGCTGGGCAGGTCCAGTGCCACCAGCTGGCGCCGGTCGGTGGGCTCGTAGTCGATCTGGTAGTCCCAGCCCTGCGCGCCGGCCTCGACCGCGGCTGCCGGCCGTCGCTCGCTGGCGCGGTCACGTGTCCAGCGCCGGCCATCGAAGGCGGTCAGTACCGGCCCTCGCCAGTAGCGTTGCATCGGCTCGGGTACCGCACCGAAGAACTGCACGCGCAGCGCCGGGGCATCGTCGGCCATCAGGTCCAGCCACTGGCCGGGTTCCATGCTGTCGGACAACCCCGGTGTACCGACCGCACGCTCGGGAACGCCCCATAGCGGGGTCGCCAACCGCGGGAACAGCCAGAAGCAGGCCAATGCCAGTGGCAGGCCGATCGCCAGCAGGCGGCCAACACCGCGCAGCTGCCCTCGCAGTGGCAGGTGGCCGGCGTGGCCCTCATCCCCGGCCAGGCGCTGCAGGGCGAGCAACGCGCTGATCCCCGCCAATGCGGCCAGTACGGTGGTCAGTGGTCCCTGGTCGAGCAGGAATGCCGCAAACGGGGAAAACAGCGCGAAGCCGAGCAGGCTGCGGGCATCGCGCCGGCTGCGCAGTTCGCTGGATTTGATCGCCAGCATCGCTGCCAGCAGGGCGCAACCGGTATCGCGCCCGGGTCGAACCATCCCCATCTGCCAGACGATGGCACCGAGCATGGCCAGCACCAGCAGCAGGCGCACCGGCATGGGCAGCACCTTCCGCCACGACAGGGCCGCAGTCACGAGCGCCGCGGCCGCGATCACGCCGGCCAGCAGGGGCGGCAGCTGCAGCAGCAACGGCAACAGCGCCAGTGCCGCGCTGGCCAGGGTCCAGTTGCGGGCATTGCGGTCGAGCGCGGGCGTGGTCTCAGTCATGCGGCATCAATGCCAGTGCACGCAGGCACAGGTGGTGGTGGCTGGCGCCCTGGCCGGGCCCGAACGGTTGGTGTGCAGGCAGCAGCAGGGTGTAGCGGCGGCCTTCGCGCTCGGCCATGTCGACCCAGCGTGCCAATCGCGCAATGCGTGTTTCATGGCCCAGCGGGGCCAGCGTGCGCCAGTCGAGGATGACTTCGATGCCGACCGGCTTTTCGTATTCGCGCACCAGCAGGCTGTCGCGGCGTGCCGAGTGCTTCCACGAAATGCTGCGTGGTGCATCGCCCGCGCGATAGGGCCGTAGCTGATGCAGCTCCTCGCCACTGGCATGGGCGCGGGTGTGCAGCGGATCGGTGCCACTTTCCGGCAGTGGTGGGGCCAACGCCTCGGGTTGCGGATAGACCAGCAGCGGTTGTTCCGGCCACACCCACGACCATGCCCGCACCAGGCCCAGTGGCTGGGTGGTGGACAGGCGGATGCGTGGCAGTTCCAGCCAGCCGCGGCGTTCGGTGGTGACCTGCAGCTCCACTTCGCCACGGCCGTGCGCAGGCAGTGACATCCAGGCTTCGCTGTCACCCAGCTGCAGGTGCAGGCCGTGGCGTGCGCGCGGATCGTGCAGTGACAGGTCCACGCGCAGGCGAAGCGGTTGTCCGGCCGGAACCGGTTCGGCGGAGATCGCATCGATCTGCACGCCGGACAGCTGCAGGTGCGCGGCGATGGCGCTGGCGATCGCCGCTGCCGCCAGCAGCAGGGCCAGCAGCAATGCCGGGTTGTTGTTGTAGTTCAGTGCGCCCAGCAGCATTGCCGCCAGCAGCGTGGCGACGAACAGGCCGAAGCGGGTGGGCAGCACGTAGATGCGATGGCGGCCCAGGCGCTGCGGCAGTGCTTCAGGCCTGCGCGGGCGTGCCAGCAGTTGCAGTCGTGCCCAGCGTGTGGCCACCCTCAATCCACCGCAACGGTCTGCAGGATGGCCCGTGCCAGTGCCGGACCCGAGCTGGACTCGGCTTCGGCCACCAGGCGATGACCGGCCACCGCCACGAACAGGGTCTGCACGTCCTCGGGCACCACGTGGCCTCGGCCCAGCAGCAGTGCATGCGCCCTGGCCGCGCGCAGCAGCGCAAGGCCGGCACGCGGTGACAGGCCCACGCGCACGCCGGCGTGCTGGCGGCTGCGGGTCAGCAGGGCCTGCACGTAGTCGACCAGTGCATCGCTGGCATGGACCTGGCCGACGGCTTCACGCAGCGCGCGTACCTGGGTGTCATCCAGCTTCGGTACGGCACGTGCGATCAGGTCACGACGGTCGGTGCCGCGCAGCAGTTCGCGTTCGGCCTGCGCGCTGGGGTAGCCCATCGCCAGTCGCAGCAGGAAACGGTCCAGCTGCGAATCCGGCAGCGGGAAGGTACCGGACAGGTCCACCGGGTTCTGCGTGGCGATCACGAAGAACGGATCGGGCAGGGGGTGGGTCTGCCCATCCAGGGTGACCTGCTGTTCGGCCATCGCCTCCAGCAGCGCGCTCTGCGTGCGCGGCGGCGCGCGGTTGATCTCATCGGCCAGCAGCACGTGGGTGAACACCGGCCCTGGATGGAACTGGAACTGGCGGCTGCCGGCTTCGTATACCGAGACGCCCAGTACATCGGCGGGCAGCAGGTCGGAGGTGAACTGCACGCGTTGGAAGCTGAGGCCCAGGCTGCTGGCCAACGCATGCGCCAGCGTGGTCTTGCCCAGGCCGGGCAGATCCTCGATCAACAGATGACCACCGGAAAGCAGGGCGACAAAGGCCAGCCTGACCTCCGGCACCTTGCCCAGCACCAGTGCGTTTACCTGATCCTGTGCCTCCCGCAGGGCCTGGCGCAGTTGATCGGTTAGCATGCTGGGATTGGGGGACGAGGCTGGCATGATCGTCTCAGGTCTGGAATCCATTCGATTATCCATAGAGCAATGCAAGGCGAACAGCGCGCGCGGACAATATTTCTCTGGTTATGGACGCTGGTCACAGCGGCCAAGCTGGTGGTGGCTGCGCGCCTGCCACTGTTCGTTGACGAGGCGTTCTACTGGCAGGAAGGCCAGCATCTGGCCGCTGCGTATTCGGACCTTCCCGGACTGACCGCTTGGCTGGCGCGCCTGGGGGTGGAGATCGGTGGCCACCATGTGCTCGCGTTGCGCCTGCCGTTCCTGGCCATCGGCGCGCTGCTGCCGTTGCTGGTGGTACGCACGGCCACGCGCTGGTTCGGCAATGTGGCTGGTTGGCAGGCGGGCAGCCTCACGCTGTTGATGCCGTTGTCGGCGACGCTGGGCCTGCTGGCGGTGCCGGATGTGCCCATGGCGCTGGCCGCGGTGATCTGCCTGCACGCCGGTGCGCGGCTGCTGCACAACGTTGATGCATCGTCGGCGATGAAGCTTGCGCTGGGCCTGTCGATCGGTGCGCTCAGTCACTACCGTTTCATCGGTGTCATCGGTGTTGGCTTCATCGCGTTGCTGGCGCTGCCGCAGGGGCGGCGCATGCTGGCCGATCCGCGCGTATGGGTCGCGCTGGCGGTGGGCGTGCTGGCGTGGCTGCCGTTGCTGGCATGGAACGCGGACAACCACGACGCCGGCCTGAAGTTCCAGGTGGTCGAGCGCCATCCCTGGACGTTCGAATGGAACGGGCTGTGGTTCCTGGTGATCCAGCCGATGCTGGTGACCCCGATCCTGTGCATGGCGATGTGGAAGGTGGCGCTGGCCGGTACCCGCAGGGGCGGCGGCACGCGCGTGCAGTGGCGCTACTTCGGCCTGGTCGGGGGCGTATCCACGCTGGGCATCTTCCTGCTGGGCTTCTTCACCGACGTCGAGCGGATCAGTTTCCATTGGCCGCTGCCGGGCTACCTGGCCCTGCTGGTGGCGGTGCCGGTGGTGCTCAACGGCTGGCCACGCTGGCTGCGGCGCGCCGGCTGGTGGCTGGCCGGCGCAGGCATGGTGCTGGCATTCGGCTATTACCTGATGGCCTCCACGCCTGCGTTGCGTGAGCAGCTGGCGGGCAGCAAGCACTACCCGCGCAATTTCGCTGGCTGGCAGCCGTTGGCGATGGCAGTGCGCGAAGAGTTGCAGCAGATGCCCGCGGGCACGCGGGTGCTGGCCGGTAACTTCAAGGTGGGGGCCGAGCTGGGCTTCCAGCTCGGCAACGGCGATATCGAAGTGCTGCCGCACCCGCTCAACGACAAGCATGGGCGCACCGCGCAGCTGGCGCAGTGGGGGCTGCTGCATGAAGGCAAGCGCTCGGCGCCGATGCTGCTGGTGCTTTCACCCAGCGATCAGCGTTACCGCGATCTGCTGGCGCGCTATCACGCCATCTGCGAGCAGGTGGGGCCGTTGCCGGCGCCGCGGGTGGTCAGCAGTGACCATGGCTTCCAGCGGTTCCTGCTGTTCCGCCTGCCGGCGCAGCGCGCGTCCGGGGCGTGCGTGACTCCGGCAATGGCGTGGCTGGATACCCCTTCCAACGGCGAAAAGGTGTCTGGCGTGCTGGCCATCAAGGGATGGGCGTTCAAGGATGGTGTCGGCCTGGCACGGGTTGAAGTGCTGGTCGATGGCCGCTCGATGGGGGATGCGCGCTATGGCCGCGCATTCGACGTGCGCCAGACCTGGTCGGACAGCACCGACCCGCAGCATCCGGCGGTGGGCTTCGATGCTTCACTGGACACGAGCACGCTGTCGCCGGGACGGCATTGGCTGGGCCTGCGCCTGCATGGGCGCGATGGCAGCGTGGAGGAATGGCAGGAGCAGCCGTTCGAGGTTCGCGGGCGCTGAGGCGGCGCGCGTTCCAGGTTGGTCGCGTACTCCGGGTTGGTTGCGCGTGCCAGGTTGGTCGGGTGCTCCACGTTGGTCGGGTGCTCCGGGTTGGTAGAGTCGACTGTTAGTCGACTGCTCTTCCAGCCGTCTGCAAAACCCCGCGCTGCGCGCGATAGTCGACTGACAGTCGACTCTACCCGCCTGGGTCCTACCCGGCCCATGTCCGGCCTGTTTCCGCGCTCGGTGCCGGCAGTCAGTTGCATGCTCCGGGTTGGTAGAGT
>NZ_JCAFUL010000032.1:0-10773 GCF_059371315.1 Stenotrophomonas sp. YJH_SMC_8
CGGTTCAGGGAGAATCCGGCGTGGGGACCCAAGCTACTTCTCGGTCGCAAGACCTGGATCCACACGGTCGCCCACGCCGGGCTCTCGGCACCCAAGGTGCCAGATCGGCAAGAGATAAGATCCACGCCATGCGTGGATGCGGCGCCGTGCGCGGGGTTCTACAGAGCGTTAGGCTGGGGCCATGAACTACATCGTGACGACTGCGCATCGCAGCGAATTTCCGCACCCGATCACCCTGCGCCGCGGGCAGGCGCTGGCGGTGGGCGAACGCTATGAAGGCCCGGAGGGCTGGGCGGACTGGTTCCTGTGCGAGGCCGAGGGGCAACAGCCCGGATTCGTGCCAGCACCGGTGATCGGTCGCACTGCGCAGGGTGACGCGTTTGCCACGCAGGATTACTGCGCGCGGGAGCTGGATGTGGATCCCGGCCAGCTGCTGCGTGGGCAGCGCACGCTCAATGGCTGGGCGTGGTGCGTGCCGGAGACGGGCGAGCCGGGATGGGTGCCGTTGGAGAAGGTGCGGGTTGTGGAGTGATTGTGGGGTTCATCCACGCATTGCGTGGATGTAGCCCGCATTGTAGATCCACGCCATGCGTGGATTCGGTGCCATGCAAGCATGGCACCCACCAGAGCCATAGCAGTGCCATGCAAGCATGGCACCCACCCGATCAGGGAATCAGGCGATGGTTTCCAGGCCACCCATGTACGGGCGCAGCGCTTCCGGCACGGTGATGCTGCCGTCGGCATTCTGGTAGTTCTCCATCACCGCGATCATCGCGCGGCCGACGGCCACGCCCGAGCCGTTCAGGGTGTGCGCCAGTTCCGGCTTGCCGGTGGCCGGGTTGCGCCAGCGCGCCTGCATGCGGCGGGCCTGGAAGTCACCACAGTTCGAGCACGAGGAGATCTCGCGGTAGGTCTCCTGCGACGGCAGCCAGACTTCCAGATCGTAGGTCTTGATGGCCGAGAAGCCCATGTCGCCGGTGCACAGCAGCACCTTGCGGTACGGCAGGCCCAGCTTTTCCAGCACCACTTCGGCGCAGCGGGTCATGCGCTGGTGTTCGGCGTCGCTGTCTTCCGGGCGGCTGATCGAGACCAGCTCGACCTTCTCGAACTGGTGCTGGCGGATCATGCCGCGCACATCGCGGCCGCCGCTGCCCGCCTCGGCGCGGAAGCACATCGAGTGGGCGGTCATGCGCAGCGGCAGGCGCTCGGCCTCGACGATCTCGTCGCGCACGATGTTGGTCAGCGGCACTTCCGAGGTCGGGATCAGGTACCGCGTGGAGTCGCCCACGGCGGTCTTGAACAGGTCGTCCTCGAACTTCGGCAGCTGGCTGGTGCCGCGCAGCGAATCGGCGTTGACCAGCAGCGGCACGTTGGTTTCCTCGTAGCCGTGCTCACCGGTGTGCAGGTCGACCATGAACTGGGCCAGCGCACGGTGCAGGCGCGCGATCGGGCCGCGCAGCACAGTGAAGCGCGAGCCGGACAGCTTGGCGGCAGTCTCGCCATCCAGCCAGCCGTTGCGGGCGCCCAGTTCGACGTGGTCGAGCACCTTGAAGTCGAACTGGCGCGGGGTACCCCAACGCGCCTGCTCGACGTTGTCGTTCTCGTCGGCACCGGCCGGCACGTCATCGGCCGGCAGGTTCGGAATGCCCATCGAGATCGCTTCGATCTTCTCGCGCAGCTCGTCCAGCGCCACTTCCGAGGCCTTCAGCTCGTCGGCGAAGGCAGCGACCTCGGCCATGATGGCTGAGACGTCCTCGCCCTTGGCCTTGGCCTGGCCGATGGCCTTGGAACGGCTGTTGCGCAGGCTCTGCAGCTCCTGGGTCCGCACCTGGATGCGCTTGCGATCGGCCTCCAGGGACTCCAGGGCAGACACGTCGAGCTCGAAGCCGCGGCTGGTGCGCAGGCGTTCGGCGAGGTCGGCGGGCTGGTGGCGGAGCAGGGCTGGATCAAGCATGGCAGGTGTCGTGGTGGGTATCAGGGATGGGATTATCGCTTGTTATACGGATTTCTGCCGCCCGGTTCATTCCCGCCGTGGCAGAATCGAGCCATTCCGTACTGGTCCGGTCCATGTCTGCACCCCGCTCGTCGTCCGCCAAGTCGTTCACTGTGCATATCCCGCGCAACGCCCTGAAGATCGCTGGCATCGCCTTCGGCGTGGGCGTACTGCTGTTCGTGCTGGTCTGGCTGACCGGTCGCGACAAGGAGTTCTTCCGCGCCGATCCTGCCGCCCAGACGCCGCAGGAAACCGCCCAGATCGAGCCCCTGCCGGAGCCGTTGGCCGCTGCGGCCGGTTCCAGCGACATGCCCGATGCCAAGCCGGCCCCGGTAGAGGAAGAAGCACCAAAGCTGGTCGAAACGGCCCCACCGCCGCCTGCCCCCATCGCTGAAGCAGCCCCGGCCGCACCGGGCCCTGCGCCGGCGGCCACCGGCAACAGCCAGCCGATGCCGATTGCCGGCCAGTCGCCGCCGCCCGCCTACCCGGCCGCTGCGCTGCGCGCTGGCGAGACCGGCACCGTGGTGGTGCGGGTGGACGTGGACGCCACCGGCTATCCGAACAATGCCACGGTGATCCAGCGCAGCGGCTCACGCGAGCTCGACCGTGCCGCCACCGACGCCGTGCGCCGCTGGCGCTTTACTCCGGCGCAGAGCAACGGCCAGGCCGTCCCCGGCAGCATTGAAGTGCCGTTCGACTTCAAGACGCAGTAACTGAACGCTTCCCGGCAGGCAAACTGAACCCTGCCGGTGGCGTTGACGCAACGCTGACACTTCTCGTCCGTGGCTCGCGCAACACTTCCCACGTCGTCCATTGACGGAAGGAGTTAGCGATGACTGCCACCACCCACGAAGACCTTCATTCGCCGCATCTGCAGGAGGATTCCAGCCTGCAGCACAAACCCACGTCGCCCTGGATGTGGATCGCGCTGATCGTGGCGATGTTTGCTGCCGCCCTGCTCTGGCTGCGTCATTCAAACCAGGAAGACGTGGCTCCGGCACCGGTCGGTGAGCGCATGCTGCCCGCCCCTGAGCAGGCAGCGGTGACGGATGCGGCGGCCCCTGCCGCGCGCCAGGCAGCCCCGGCAACTGCTTCGCGGAAGGCCGCGCCGGTAGTGCGCAATCGTGAGGCCCGCCCGCTGGCCAGCAACCGCATGCCCACCTACCCCGCCGCTGCGCTGCGTAGTGGCGTGCAGGGCAGCGTGATCGCCAGCCTGAGTGTCGATACCCGCGGCAACGTCGCCAATGCCGCGATCGTTTCGCGCAGCGGCGAGCGCAGTCGCGATCTGGACCGCGCAGTGCTGAGCACTGTGCAGAACTGGAAGTTCCAGCCGGCGATGCACGAAGGCCGTGCCATCGCCAGCGTGGTGCGGGTCCCGGTGGATTTCCGTACCGAGCAGCGTTGATCGCGGACGAGGGGTTCGTGATGTTTAGACGGAGGCTTCGGCCTCCGTCCTTTTATGCGGAAAAGCGTGCCAACCAAGGTTGGCACCTACCGGGCGATGTGAACGTGCCGACCAAGGTCGGCAGCTACCGCGGAATGCGATCCGCCGGGCATGGCCCGGCGCTACCCACACCGTGTCCGGTAGCGCCGGGCCACGCCCGGCGGTTGCGATGCCGGTCAGGCCAGGTTGAACCCGGCGCTGCGCGCAAGGCCGTCGAAGTCCGGGAACGACGTGGCGACGTTGGCGATATCGTTGATGCGCACTTCGCCGTCACTGATCTGGCCGGCAATGGCGAACGCCATGGCAATGCGATGGTCGCCGTGGCTTTCGATGGTGCCACTGCCCAGGCGCACGCCACCATGCAGGGTGGCACCGTCTTCGGTTTCGTCCACCTGCATGCCCAGCGCACGCAGGCCGGTGGCCATCGCAGCGAGACGATCGGATTCCTTCACCCGCAGCTCGGCCGCACCGCTCACCACGGTCTGGCCTTCTGCGGCGGCAGCCGCCACGAACAGCGCGGGGAATTCGTCGATCATGTCCGGCACCAGTTCTTCCGGAATGCGTGCACCCTTCAACTGAGCGTAGCGCACCACCAGATCGGCAACCGGCTCACCGCCCTGCTCGGCCGGATTCTCTTCGGTGATGTCCGCGCCCATCAGGCGCAACGCATGCAGCAGGCCGGTGCGACGCGGGTTCAGGCCAACCTGCTTCAGGCGCAGCTCGGAACCGGGAATGATGCTGGCGGCCACCAGGTAGAACGCCGCAGACGAGAAGTCGGCCGGCACCACGATGTCCGTGGCGCGCAGGCGCTGGCCGCCACGCAGGCGCGCCTTGCCCGGCGAGAATTCAATGTCCACTCCGAACGCCGACAGCATGCGTTCGGTGTAGTCACGGGTCGGGTGCGGTTCGGTTACCCGGGTTTCGCCCTGCGCGTACAGGCCGGCCAACAGCACCGCCGACTTGATCTGTGCGCTGGCCACCGGCGAGGCGAAGTCGATGCCGTGCAGCGACTGGCCGCCATGCACGTGCAGCGGCGGCGTGCCGTCGTCCTGGGTGTCGATCTTCGCGCCCATCTGCGACAGCGGGCCGGTGACGCGGCGCATCGGGCGGCCCGACAACGACTCATCGCCGATCAGTGTGCAATCGAAGGCCTGGCCTGCCAGCAGGCCGGCCAGCAGGCGCATGCCGGTACCGGCGTTGCCGCAGTCCAGCGGTGCGCTGGGTGCCTGCAGGCCGTCGATGCCGACGCCATGCACGATGCGCTGCGACGGGCTGGGCGTTTCGATACGCACGCCAAGCTGGCTGAAGATGCGCGCGGTGGCGCGGGTGTCTTCGCCTTCCAGGAAGCCTTCGATATGCGAGGTACCATCGGCGAGCGCGGCGAACATCACCGAGCGGTGCGAGACCGACTTGTCGCCGGGAATGGTCAGGCTGCCCTGCAGCGGCTGGCCCTTGCGGGCAATCCAGTGTTGCGCGTTGCTCATCGTTCGATCATTCCGTAAACACCGGCAGTGCCGGCGATGCATCAGGGAGCGGCGGCCGTTGCCGCCGCAGCAGCAATCAGGGCACGGCCACCGGGTAGGAGCCAAGCACCTTGATCTGCGCCGAGTGCGCTTCCAGTTCGGCCAGGGCAGCCTGCATCGGCGCGTCGTCGATGTGGCCGGCCAGGTCGATGAAGAAGCCGTATTCCCACTTGCCGTGGTGCGACGGGCGCGACTCGATGCGGTTCATGCTGATGCCGTGGCGGGCGAACGGGCTGAGCACGTCGAACAGCGCACCAGGCTTGTCATGGATGAACACCAGCACCGAGGTACGGTCGTGGCCGGAGGTCGGGAAGATGTTGCGGCCCACCACCAGGAAACGGGTGGTGTTGTCGGCATCGTTCTGGATGGGCTTGGTGACCACCTTCTTCAGGCCGTACACATGGCCGGCGCTCTCGCCGCCGATGGCCGCCGCGTCGTCGGCGTTGCGCGCACGGCGCGCACCCTCGGCATTGCTCGACACCGGGATCTTTTCGGCCTTCGGCAGGTTGGCACGCAGCCACGCCGAGGTCTGCATGAACGACTGCGGGTGCGCGTAGATGCGCTCGATGTCCTCGATGCGGCCGCTGCGCGACATCAGGTACTGCTGCACTCGCAGTTCCACTTCGCCACAGATCTTCAGGTTCGAGGTCAGGAACATGTCCAGGGTGATCTGGATGGTGCCCTGCCCTGAATTCTCCACCGGCACCACGCCGAAATCAGCGTTGCCCGCTTCCACTTCCTGGAACACTTCCTCGATGCTGGCCATCGGCAGGCCCAGCGCGGAGCGGCCGAAGTGCTTGAGCACGGCCTGCTGGCTGAAGGTGCCTTCCGGGCCGAGGTAGCCGATCTTCAGCGGCTCCTGCTGGGCCAGGCAGGCCGACATGATCTCGCGGTAGACGTGCACCAGCAGCTCGTCGCTGAGCGGGCCTTCGTTGCGGTCCACCACCATGCGCAGCACCTGCGCTTCGCGTTCGGGGCGGTAGTAGTCCACGGCGGCGGCCAGCTTGCCCTTGGCCTTGCCGACCTGGTGGGCGAAACGCGCGCGCTCGGCGATCAGGTTCTGGATGTCGCGGTCGATCTGGTCGATCTTGGAGCGCACATCGGCCAGCGCCAGCGGCGCCAGGGTGGGCGCCGGGTTCGACGCGGCCTTGGACGTGCTCTTGCCCTTGGCCTTGGTGGAGGCGCTGTCCTTGGCCGGTTCGGCCTTCTTCGGCGCCTTCTTGCTGGATTTGCTGCTTGCCATCGGAATTCCCTGTTGCGGGGCACGCACCCGACGGTGCGCACCGTTCATTGCTCAACCGTGACGCTGCTGGAAATCGGCCATGAAGGCGACCAGCGCCTCGGCCCCGGCCAGCGGCATGGCGTTGTACAGCGAGGCCCGGATACCGCCGACCACCTTGTGGCCCTTCAGCGCCAGCAGGCCGGCGGCCTTGGCCTCGGCCACGAAGCGGGCGTCGAGATCGGCATCGGGCAGGAAGAACGGGATGTTCATCCGCGAACGGGCCGCATGTGCGACCTCATTGCGGTAGAAGCCGCCGGAGCCGTCGATGGCGCCGTACACCAGCGCGGCCTTGGCGGCATTGCGCTTGGCGAACTCGGTCACGCCGCCCTCGGCCAGCATCCACTTGAACACCAGGCCGGCCAGATACCAGTTCCAGGTCGGCGGGGTGTTGAGCATCGAATCGCGGGCGACGTGCGAGCGGTAGTCGAAGATGTCCGCGCGCGGCTGGCCAGTGCGCTCGAGCAGGTCGCGGCGGATGATCATCACCGCGATGCCGACCGGACCGAGGTTCTTCTGCGCACCGGCGTAGATCACGCCGTAGCGGCGCACATCCAGCGGCTCGCTGGCGATGGACGAACTGAAATCGGCGATCAGCGGGACGTTGCCGGTGTCGGGCACATCACGGAACTCGACGCCGTGGATGGTCTCGTTGGCGGTGATGTGCACGTAGGCCGCATCGGGCGAAAGCTGCCAGTCGGCGCGCGGCGGCAGCGTGCGGTAGCCATCGGCCTCGCTGCTGGCGGCGATGTTGACGTCGACGTAGACCCCGGCCTGCTTGACCGCGGTCTTGCCCCAGTGGCCACTGACCACGTAGTCGGCACGCTGGCCGGGGCTGGCGAAATTGAGCGGGATCAGCGCCTGCTGGGTGGTGGCACCACCGGACAGGAACAGCACCGCATAGTCGTCGGGGATGTCGAGCAGGCGCCGCAGGTCGGCCTCGGCCTCTGCAGCCACGGACATGAATTCCGCGCCGCGATGGCTCATTTCCACGATCGAAGCGCCGGACCCGTGCCAGTCCAGCATTTCCGCCTGCGCCTGGCGCAGGACCGATTCCGGCAAGGTTGCAGGGCCGGCACTGAAGTTGAACGCGCGCGTCATGTCACACCTGTGGGGCAAGACCCCTAGTATGCCGCAGTGCACCAGCCTTGCGGCCTTGTGGCGCAAGGGAAATTTGGTTTCATTGGAATCCATCTGCCAACAGCATCGCACTGGCAGCCGCCGACCTTGGTCGGCGTACGCCGTCAGGCGTCATGCCCGCCGGAGGAGCGTGCCGACCAAGGTCGGCACCCACCAGAGCGGACCCGGCGGATGCGGATCAGCGCGCGCCGAACCAGAGCAGCAGGCTGAGCACTGCCGCCAGCAACAAGGCGCTGGCCAGCAGCCACGGCCAGCGCCGGACCCTGCGCGGTGTCACCGGCAGCACCGGCGCCTGTTCCGCGTCCTGGCTGGACTCATCCTCGGCCGGCAGCGGCCGCCGGCGCGGGTCGTGCGGCACTTCCAGCACAAACCGGTGCTGGCCATCGAACACCACCTGGTCGCCGGCCTGCAGCCAGCAGTGGCGCACGGCCACGCCGTTGACCCGGGTGCCATCGGCACTGCCGAGGTCGCGCAGCAGCACACGATCACCGTGCACTTCCACGCGGGCGTGCTGTTCGGCAAAGGCCGGATCGTCGATGGCGATGTCGGCCTCACTGCCGCGACCGACCAGGCGGGCCCGCGACAGGGTGAAGCTGCGGCCATGATGCAGGCCACCCACACCACGCAGCAGGCGCTGCTGCTCGTCGCTGCCGTCATCGTTCTTCGGTGCGGGCGCCTGCAGCAGGCTCTCGACCTCGCCCTGCAGCACCATCTCCACGCCGTCCACATATACCGCATCGCCTGCACGCAGCAGGGCCATGCGGCGCACCGGCCGACCATTCACGTGGATGCCACGGATACCGTTGCCGACCTGCAGCCAGAGGCCGCGATCGTCCATGCAGAACTGGGCCAGCAGCAGGGCGCCGTGGCCGGCGTCGCCGAGCCGCACACTGCCGTTGGCCTGACGCACGATGCGTTGCACCCCGGGCCGCAGCGGCTGGTCGGGCTGTTGTTGTTGACTGAAGTGAACAAGCAGGTTCTGCACGCGGCGCAGCCTAGCAGGTTGGCCGCCAACGAAGAAGAACCTGCGATGAGTGCTTGGCGCGACGGCCCTCGATGCGCACAATGCTCGCCCTCATTGATCATCCCCGCCCTGCGCCAGGAGCCTGCATGTCCACCATCGATGTCCGCCACGCCCACGCCCTGCCCGACGCACAGGCACGCGCCGCGATCGAACAGGTCGCCGCCAAGCTGTCCGAGCGCTTCGGCCTGAAGTCGTCCTGGACCGCCGACGTGCTGAACTTTTCCGGCAGCGGCGTGGATGGTGCGATCGAGCTTCAGCCGGGCGCCGTGCGCGTGACCGCCAAGCTGGGCTTCCTGCTGTCGGCGATGAAAGGCATGGTGGAAGGCGAGATCCAGCGCGTGCTGAAGGAAAAGCTGGGCTGAACCCCGGCGCCGGCCGTCACGGCCGTGCAACGCCAACGCGCGCTACTCTCGGGCCAGGCCCAACTCCCACGGGAAGTGCGATGAACCAGTACGAAAACGATGACCGCCGCAACGACGACGCCTCGTTCGGTGACCAGGCCGAGCGCTTCTCGCGCAAGCTCAGCGACTCTGCCCAGCAGGTCTGGCTGGCTGGCCTGGGGGCCTTGGGCCGCGCACAGGCCGAGGGCAGCCGCTTCTTCGATGGCCTGGTGAAGGAAGGCGAAGCCTGGGAAGCCCGCCGCCGTGAACGCAATGGCGAACAGGGTCCGGGCTGGCGCGACAACGTGGAAACCTCACTGGATGAGGCCCGCGAGAAGGCCTCCGGCACCTGGAACAAGGTCGAAAAGGCCTTCGATGACCAGGTGCAGGGCGTGCTCAAGCGCCTGCACGTGCCCACTGCCGACGAGGTGACCGCGCTGGAAGCCCGTATCGATGCCCTGCACGCGCGGCTGGCCAAGCTGGAAAACCGTGCGGCCTCGGGCGCCGATGCCCCCGCACCGGGCAGCCATCAGTCGCCGGACAGCGTGCCCTGAACATCGATTGTTGCAATGCAATAAATTTTGATTGACAATCGCGAGCAACCCGCCAATCGCTTCGGCTGCCGTTTGTTCCCTCCCCTCACGGCTTCAGGATTGGCGGGTTTTTCGTGCCCGCTGTATCCCGATCTGAGCGTTCCATCACGCTTCCTGTCAGGAACGTCCTGACCCAGCCGGATAGTGCGACCTTTACACTGTCGTCTTCCGCATTCGCCCCTTCCGCGCACCTCCTGCATGCTCCCTTGGATCCTGGCCCTGTTGTCGGCCCTGCTTACCTGTACCCTGGCCGTTGTCTATCTGTGGTGGATCAAGCGGCGGCAGAAGGAGATGCAACTGGGCCTGCAGGCGCTGGCCGGCATGCATTGGCGCGAGTTCTCGGTGCTGGTCAAGCGCATGCTGCGCGAACAGCGCGGCCTGCGTGAACTCAGCGATACCACCGAAGAATCACGCGAGCCCAGCAGCGACTTCCTGCTCAGCGATGGCCCCAACACCTGGCTGGTGTCGTGCAAGCACGGCCTGGCCTATCGCATTGGTACCGCCGCGGTGAACGAACTGGGCGCCGCCGCACGCCTGGCCGGCGCCAAGGGTGGCGTGCTGCTGACCGAAGGCCGGATCGAACGCGATGGCCGCAGCGCTGCCGAGAAGCAGGCGGTGGAAGTCCTTGATGGCCCCCGCCTGTGGCCGTTGCTGCAACCCTACCTGCCGGCGGACATCGAATCGCGCGTGCGCACCCGTGCCCGGCATGAGGCGCTTCGCCGCATTGCTATCGCCGCGCTGGGTTCGGTGACGCTGGGCCTGCTGGTCGGGCTCGGCCTGCAGGGCCTGCATGTGGAGGACACCGCGCCCGTTGCCGCAGCGCCGGTGGAGACTGCCCCGTTGCCAGCGGACGCCCCCGCAGCCGACGCAGCACCCGAAGCGAGCGAGGCTGCATCGCCCATCACTGCGGCGCCCTCGCCGACGGTGGCGGCCACCGATGAGCGCAGCAATCCCAATCCGGACGCGGCCACCCTGGAGCGCTTCAAGGCCGATCTGGCCCGCGCCCTGGCCGGCAAGCCTGGTATCGCCAGCGGTGTCTGGCTGACCCGGCAGACCCTGGCGATCAACCGCACCGGCGAACTGGAAGCGGTGTGGCCACGCGTGTGCGAGGAAGTGCTGCGCTATCCCGCGCTGCGCAACGTGCGCATCCAGCTCAATGCCCGCCCGGGCGTGAATGAGCCGGTACGCTGGCGGCAATGCGCCACGTATTGATCGGGACCAACATCCACGCATGGCGTGGATCTTATCTCTTGCCAATCTGGCACCTTGGGTGCCGAGAGCCCGGCGTGGGCGACCGTGTGGATCCAGGTCTTGCGACCGAGAAGTAGCTTGGGTCCCCACGCCGGATTCTCCCTGAACCGCCCGAACAGTTGGTTGAGTTGGCGCTCGAACTGATA
>NZ_JCAFUL010000033.1:0-4929 GCF_059371315.1 Stenotrophomonas sp. YJH_SMC_8
GCGCACTTCGCTGGCGACCACGGCAAAGCCACGGCCCTGTTCACCGGCACGGGCGGCTTCCACCGCGGCATTCAGCGCCAGGATGTTGGTCTGGAAGGCGATGCCGTCGATGACCGAGATGATCTCGGCAATCTTCTTCGAGGAGGCTTCGATGGCCGACATGGTGATGACCACCTGGCCGACGACGTCGCCGCCCTGCGAGGCGACACCGTGCGCGCCGATGGCGAGCTGGTTGGCCTGGCGGGCATGTTCAGCGTTCTGGCGCACGGTGGAGGTCAGTTCCTCCATCGAAGCAGCGGTCTCTTCCAGGTTCGCGGCCTGCTGCTCGGTACGGCGCGACAGGTCGCTGTTGCCCGAGGCGATTTCGCCGGCGGCCGAGCTGATCGCGCGGCTGGACTGCTTGATGCGGGTGACGATCTCGCTCAGCTGTGCGGCGGTGGCGTTGGCGTCGTCGCGCATGCGGGCGAACACGCCCTGGTAATCGCCGTGCATGCGCACGGTCAGGTCACCCTGCGACAGTGCGGCAAGCAGGCCGGAGATCTGCTCGATGCTGCCGGCATTGGCGTCGAGAAGGCCGTTGATCTGCTGCGCCAGCTGCAGGAAGAAACCTTCCTTGTCGCTGGCATCGATGCGGCCGGACAGGTCGCCGGCAGCCGCCTGGGCGATGACGCGTGCTACTTCGGCTTCGACCAGCGCTTCCTGGGTGCGGTCGCGCCATTCCACCACGTAGCCGACGGTGTCACCACCTTCATTGCGGATGGTCGATACCACCTGCGCGAACTGGGCATCGCCGTACTGCATCGGGCGGCGGGCGACGCCGTGGGCCTTCAGGTTGCCCAGCAGGGTCTGGTCCATCTCGCCGCGGTGTTCCAGCACGGTGACCGGCTTGCCGATCAGCGAGGCCTGGGCGTCGAAGTCCGGCAGGTCGCGGCGCACTTCGTCCTGGTACTGGCTCAGGGTCTGCTGCAGGGCGCGGTTGCTGTAGACGATGGTGTTGCTGGTATCGGTCAGGTAGACGCCGGTGGAGCTGTAGTCCAGCGCGGTGCGGATGCGCAGATTCTCGCGGGCAACGGCCTGGTCGGTTTCGATGCGCTCGCGCAGGTCGCGCTGCATGCGCTGCATGGCCTGCATCAGCTCGCCCACTTCGTCCTGGCGGCTGACATCGATGTGGCCATCGAGCTTGCCGCCGGCGACGTCGTTGGCGACCGAAACGGCGCCACGCACGCTGCCGACCAGGGCACGGGCGAACAGCCAGACCAGCACCAGGCCGAGTGCGGCGCCGCCCAGCAGGGCGATCACGGTCAGCACGGCCGAGGCGGAATAGGTGGACGCGGCCTCTTCGCGCGAGGCGCGGGCGAGGCGGTTGTCTTCGGCGATCAGCGCTTCCAGCGCCGAAGCAGCCTTGCGGTGCTTGGTGCGGGTCTCGCCCACGAAGGTATCGATGGCATCGTCCGGCAGGTCCAGTTCCAGCATCTCGGTGACGCTGTCATAGGAGGCCAGGGCGTCCTTCCATTCCTTGGCGAAGGTATCGAACAGCTTCTTCTGCTGCGCGTTGTCGACCAGCTTCGGGTAGTCCTTGATCGACGTGTCCATGCTGGTGCGCAGGTCGACGGCCTGCTTGCGCGCGTCGGACTTGACGTCATCGCTGGCGCGGATCAGCTGCTGGTAGGCGGCATTGCGGTACTCGCCCAGCATGCCGCGCATCTCGCCGGCCATGCGGATGCTTTCCATGCGCGAACCGGCCAACTCGGTGGTGACGTTGTTCAGCGAATGCAGTCCGCGATAGGCGACGATGCCCTGCAGCAGCATCACCAGCAGGAGGACACCGAAGGTCAACAGCAGCTTCGGCATCAGTTTCAGGTTGTTGATCCACGGCATGGGCGTTGCGATCTCCTAAGGCAGACGCGTCCGGGCACCGGGCCCGGTTGCAGCAGAAACCACGCCGGCACGAGCTCCGGCGTGGTTCGACGGACAGCGGATTACTTGATGTTGGCCAGCTTCAGGCCCGCCGGCGAGCTGACTTCGATTTCCGCGCGCGAGGCGTCGCGCTGGATCTTGCCGATCACGCACACGGTCTTGCCTTCCAGGGTTTCAAGCGGGAAGGAGAACTTGCCACGGTTCTCGCCGGCGATGCGGGCCGAGAAGGTGTGGCGCGGGAAGGCACCGCCCATGTACAGGAAGGTCGGCTGGCCTTCGGAACCTTCTGCGTAGCGGGCCTTTTCGACCTTGCCACAGACCATGCCGTCCTTGCCGACCGAACGCGGGGCCAGTTCCGGCGGGATCATGTCGGCCGCCTGGGCGAACGCGGAGGAAGCGGTGGTGGCCAGGACAGCGGCCGAAACGAACGCAAGCAGGGACTTCATCGAGGTGTATCTCCGGGGATGGTGATGGTCGTTCCGGTTCCGCGCGCTCCTGCGCGACCGGCTTCTGTCCCCCTATCGGCACTGCCGGGGGGAACTGAAGGGTTTTGTGACCAGAACGTGAAGCAGGTCCGCTGGGTCAGGCGGCAGCGTCTTCGGCGAGGGTGGTCTGGCCCATGTCGGCGCTGTCGAGCAGGGTCTCGATGTCCAGCAGGATCAGCATGCGGTCGTCGTGGGTGCCGATGCCGGAGATGAAGCGGGTATCGACCGCAGCGCCGAACTCCGGGGTCGGGCGGATCTGCTCGGCCGACAGCGGGATCACGTCCGACACGCTGTCGACCACGATGCCGACCACGCGGTCTTCGACGTTGAGCACGATCATCACGGTGAAGGCGTCGTAGCGGGCATTGTCCAGGCGCAGCTTCAGGCGCAGGTCGATGACCGGCACGATGGTGCCGCGCAGGTTGATCACGCCCTTGATGTAGTCCGGGGCATCCGGCACGCGGGTGACCGCATCGTAGCCACGGATTTCCTGCACCTTGAGGATGTCCACGCCGTAGTGCTCGGCGCCGAGGGTGAAGCTGAGGAATTCGCCACCGGCGCTGGCGGTGGAGCTGGTCTTGTCGTTCATCGAGGGGTCCTGGTTCTGCCGGAAGTCCCGGTGTCAGGCTCGATATCGGCCCCGCGTGGGGGGACTTTAGGTGCCGGGGGGAGGCATCCACGCATGGCGTGGATCTACCGGGGCGTGAGTTGGGCATCCACGCATGGCGGGGGTGTGCCGGGGCGTGGCGGGCATCCGTGTGTGGCGTGGATCCGCCGACGACCGGTAGTGCCGGCCGCTGGCCGGCAACGGCAATGTGGGGGTTGCCGGCCAGCGGCCGGCATTACCCGTTGAACGCGCCCTACAGCTCGCCGTTGCGGCGGGCCTTGCGCTGGCGGTCGATGCGGAAGATGTAGCGCTGGATGGCGCTGTCGCCACCGCGCGGCAGGCTGTCAAAGCGCATGCCTACGCGCTTGACCTCGATGCCGTTGGGCTGTCGCTGTGGCAGCAGGTTGCAGACCACCAGTTCGATGTCCAGGTCCGGGCCATCGGGCAGCGACAGCTGCGCCGGGTAGCGCTTCTGCAGGCCGAACACGGCGCAGTCGTTGGGTACCACTACGGCCAGGCCACCACCGCTGATGTCCACCACCCGCATCGACAGCGCTTCGGCGCGGGCTTCACCGGGTGGCAGCAGCAGCTGTGGCGAGTCGGTGACCGGGGTCTCGAGCCGGTACAGCTCGCGGCGTTGCAGGTGCACCAGTTCGTCCGGCAACGGGGCGCGGAAGGCGACGTGGCCATCGTTGTCCACGCGCTGCAGCGCGTGCAGGCGGAACCGCACAAGGACACGTTCAAGCTGGGCGAAGCAGAGCAGATGGTCGGCCTGCTCCGCGGCACGGTTCGATGCCTCCTGCGGGCTGCCGTCGAGCAGCAGGTAGTCTTCGTCCTCGTCGAGATCAAGCAGGGCGGTCGGGAACGAACGATCCCGGCCGTCGATATGCGCATTGATCAGTGATCGCTGGTCGATCAGCGAGCGCAGCAGCTGCCGCAGCTGGCGGGGGTTGCGGACCAGGAAGCGTTCGTCCGCGGCGTCGGCCGCGTGGACATCGTGCAGTTCAGTGTCGTGGCCGTCGGACATGGAATCTGTGATCAGGGGCGGGCGCCAGCACGCGTTGGCGCGAGGCTCGATGGGGATATCGGCCTCTGCATTGGATTATGAAGTGAGATTTGCATCACTTTCCATGCGTAAGGGGTCAGAGCCCTTTCCTGTGGGAAAGGGATCTGACCCCGTGGCTCTCGGCATCGGTAGATCCACGCCATGCGTGGATGCCTTCTGCGTGGGGTCAGGGCCCTCTTCCACGGAAGATGGATCCGACCCCAGTGTCCTCAGAACTCCTGCCAATCACCCTCGGCAGCCAGCGCCGGCTGGGCGGCCGACGCGCGCAACGGTCGTGCCGGTGCTGCCTTGGTGGCGGGCAGGGCAGCCGCGACCTGGCGTGGCTGCGGCGCATTTGCCAGCCGTGCCGGTGCAGCGGCGACGCCCTGCGATGCCAGCCGGAAGCGCGCTACGGCTTCGCCCAGCTGCACGGCCTGGTCTTCCATCGCACGTGCGGCAGCAGTGGCTTCTTCCACCAGTGCAGCGTTCTGCTGGGTGGTTTCGTCCATCTGCACCACGGTCTGGTTGACCTGCTCGATGCCGGCACTCTGTTCCTGCGAGGCAGCGGAGATCTCGGCCATGATGTCGGTGACGCGCTGCACCGAGGCGACGATCTCGCCCATGGTGCTGCCGGCCTGATGGACCAGGCTGGAGCCTTCGGCGACCTTGCCGACCGAATCATCGATCAGGCCCTTGATCTCCTTGGCGGCGGCGGCCGAGCGCTGCGCCAGGGTGCGCACTTCGCTGGCGACCACGGCAAAGCCACGGCCCTGTTCACCGGCACGGGCGGCTTCCACCGCGGCATTCAGCGCCAGGATGTTGGTCTGGAAGGCGATGCCGTCGATGACCGAGATGATCTCGGCAATCTTCTTCGA